>NZ_JASGDE010000188.1:0-26441 GCF_047607385.1 Micropruina sp. | reverse complement strand
GCGGCGCTCTTCCGCGACCTCGACTGACCCGGCTCGGCCCACCCAAATCAGTTCTGCCCTCCCGGCGACGGGAGGGCAGAACTTATTTGGGAGGGCCGAGCCGGGTCAGTCGAGGTCGCGGAAGAGCGCCGCCACCTCGGCGGGGTCGACGTCCTCGAGGCGCTCGTGCTGCCAGACCGGGTTGCGGTCCTTGTCCACCACCTGGGCCCGGACGCCTTCGGAGAAGTCCGGACGCAGCACCATCGGCACCGCCAGGGCGTGGTCCTGGCCCAGCACGGCGGCGACGTCGGGCAGGGTGGCGGCCCGGCGGATCGCGGCCAGGCTGACCGCCACGGCGAACGGGCAGCGGCGGCGCAGCAGCGCGGCGGTATCCCGGGCCTCGGACGCCGGATGCTCGGCGAGCCGCCGCACGATCGCCACCGGGTCGTCGCCGGCGTAGCACGCGTCGATCCAGCCGCGCTGGGTCAGCAGTTCGGCGTCCGGCACCTCGCCCTCGGCCCGGTCGGCCAGGCCGATCGCGACGGCGTCCGCCGGCCCGACCCGAAGGCCGGTCAAGGCCAGGTGGGTGCCCAACTCGCCGGGCGCCCGGGACAGCTCGTAGAGCACCCCGACGTCCGGGAACAGCCCGATGATGGTCTCCGGCATGGCCAGCCGGCTATCGGACCGCACCACCCGCTCGGCGCAGTGCGCGGCCAGCCCCATGCCGCCACCCATGGTGATGCCGAACAGGTCGGCGCGGACCGGCTTGGGGTAGTTGGCGATCAGTGCGTCCACCCCGTACTCGACGCTGAAGAAGACCTGGGCGCCGGCCTCGCCGCGCTCGGCCAGGTCGGCCCGCAGCGTCCGGACGTCCGCGCCCGAGCAGAGCCCGCGCTCCCCCACGCCGGTCAGCCGGACCCGCTCGACGGCGTCGTCGTCCAGCCAGTCGATCAGCCGGTCGCCGATCTCGGCGAGCATCGGGAGGGTCAGCGCGTTGATCTGCCGCGGCCGGTTCAAAGTGATCCGGCCGACCCCGTCCGCGACCTCGAAGAGGACCTCCTCGCTCACCTGTGTGCTCCCGTCGTCCGGTGTTCGTCGAAGTAGCGGACCAGCAGCGTGGTGATCAGGGCCAGTCCGGCCAGGCCGAGCGCGATGCCGGTGTCGTTGCGCCAGGCCAGGTTGCCGGCACCGTAGCCGAGCAGCACGCTGGTCACCACCACGGCGACCCGCTGCATCCGGTCCGTGGGCCGGGTCAGCGGCAGCAGCAGTCCGCCCCACAACAGGTACCAGGAGTGCATCGCGGGGCCGAGCAGGGCGACCACCAGGTACGACCAGGACAAGAAGGTGACCGGACGCCGGCGGGCCACGGTCACCGCCAGATAGCTCACGATCACCGCGGACGCCACCACCCCGGCCACCAGCAGGCCACCGGCGATCTGGGTGCCCAGCGCCGAATGGCCGGCCGCCACACAGAGCAGCCGGACGCCCTCGCCGAGCAGCGACAACGGCGCCAGGGTGACCACCCGGCCGGGCACGTCCAGGGCGTTCATCCAGCCGAAGTTGAGCCCGGTCGCCACGGAGATCAGCACGAAGGTGCCCACCGCGATCGCGGACGACAGCGCGGCCCGGGCGATCTTGTTCAGCACGTGCTGGGTGTTCCACTGCCAGGGCAGGCCGATCAGCGCCACCGGATAGGCGGCCAGCAGCGCCGGCTGCTTGATCGCGGCCGCCACCCCGACCACGATCGCCCCCAGCCAGAACCGTTGCGGACGCTGGTGGGTGAGGTAGAGCGCGGCGATGATCAGGCCGATCATCAGCGCGTCGTTGTGCATGCCGCCGACCAGGTCGATGATCAGCAGCGGGTTGATGGTGGAGAACCAGGCGGCGAGCTGGACGTCCACCCGCAGTCGGCCGGCCAGCCGGGGCAGGAAGTAGACGATCAGCACCACGCCGATCAGCGCCGGGATGCGCATCAGCAGTGTGGAGACATAGGGGTCGAGGCCGCCGACGATCACCATCAGGTGCGAGATCTGCAGGCTGAGCGGACCGTAGGGCGCCGGCGTGTAGCGCCAAACCCAGGCGACCTGGTCGGCGAACGCCCCCGGCAGCACGCTGACCGGGGTGTCGTAGGGGTTGAGACCGTTGTGCAGCAGCCAGCCCTGGGCTGCGTAGGAGTAGGCGTCGTGGCTGAAGATCGGCGGCGCCAGCAGCAGCGGCAGGCTCCAGATCAGCCCCACCGCCCAGTGCTTGAAGTCGAGATAGAGCCCGGGCCGCAGCCGGAACCAGGCGTCCACCAGCAGCACCACCGCGGCCACCACCAGCGCGGTGCCGATCACCTTGGCCGGCCAGGTGTCCCAGCCCAGGGCGCGGATCGGCGCCCACCAGGGGCTGTTCTGCGGCAGGTAGGCGGGGGTCAGCGAGCCCACGAAGAGCAGGAAGGTGGCCAGCAGGCCGCGTTTCACCGCCGGCACCCGCCAGGCCGTGGCCAGGTCGGTTCGGTAGCCGGACAGCGCCTCCCGGGTGAGCCAGCGCGGACGCGGGACGGTCGTCGTCCGGCCCCGTCCGCTCACCCGCATTCCTTCGTTCGTCAGTACTGCACGGCTCAGCCTAGCGGGGCTACGTGTGCGCGCCCGCGTACAGCGTGCCCGGGCGGCACTAGCTACGATTCGGCCATGCGAGCACCGGGACGGCCTTTCGTCGACCTGTGCGGACGCCTTCTGCTGGGTGTGATCGGATGGGGGATGCTCCCGATCGGGCTCCTGGGTACATTCATGATGGCACTGGACGAAGACGCCCACTCCCATGACGGCAGCTATGGGCTGACCGTGGCTTGCATCGGCATTGTCGCGCTCGTCGCTGCCGCCATCGGCGGAGCACTGGCCCGATGGGCAATGGGGTGCCTCGGGCTCGCCTTGCCGGTCCAGGCGACCATGATCTTCTTGGATTCGGCCACCCGGCCTGCCGCTCTCGACCGGTTGAGCGCGGTCGTCGTCGCGACGGTTGCTCTGGTCGGAGTCTTGGCTACGGGAACGGCCGCTTTTCAACTCGTCGGCCGCAGACCGCCGCCGACCCCAAGAACTCAGAAGGAATGAGTCTCGCGGCTTCAGACTCATACAGTGCGGATCACCGATATCCCCCGGGGGGAAACGGGGAGGATGGCCACGTCGCGCGAGCCGTCCCTGGCATCCGCGGGCACCGGGAGGCCCGGCCGCCCGCCACGCCTCTCGGCACCCAGACACCCAGCAGCGACGGCAATAAGTAGTACCATTGAGTGACTTCCGGCCAGCTGATGCCGTCGGTCGCCGCTCCGCTGGGTAGTTTCGCCGCATGTTCCGCACCGTCCTGCTCGTGACCCGGCGTCACGTCGACCTGCAGCGTGTGCTGAGCAGCGCGATGTGTTGCGCCTGAGCCGTCCTCCCACGATCCGGGCGACCCGGATCCCCCACCATCAGGAGTTCTCATGAGCACAACTGCGCCCGCCCGGGTCCGGCCTCCTCGCGAAGGCCGCAGCAACGGCCAGTGGCTGGTCGACGGCACCGCGCCGCTCAACCACAACGAAGAGTTCAAGGCCGAGGACAACCCGCTCAACGTGCGGGCCCGGATCGAGCAGATCTACTCCAAGCAGGGTTTCGACTCGATCCCGATCGACGACCTGCACGGCCGGTTCCGCTGGATGGGTCTGTACACCCAGCGCCGCCAGGACATCTCCGGCAGCCGGACGGCCTCGCTCGGCCCCGACGAGCTCTCCGACAAGTACTTCATGCTGCGGGTCCGGATCGACGGCGGCGCGGTCAGCACCGACCAGCTGCGGGTGATCGCCGACATCAGCAGGGAGTTCGCCCGCGACACCGCCGACATCTCCGACCGGCAGAACGTTCAGCTGCACTGGATCCGGGTCGAGGACATGCCCGAGATCTGGCGCCGCCTGGAGAGCGTGGGGCTGATCACCACCGAGGCCTGCGGCGACTGCCCCCGGGTGGTGCTGGGCTCCCCCGTCGCCGGGATCGCCGCCGACGAGATCATCGACCCGACCCCGGTGATCGAGCAGATCGTCCAGCGCTTCATCGGCGACCCGGACATCTCGAACCTGCCGCGCAAATTCAAGACCGCGATCACCGGCCACCCCAGCCTGGACGTGGTGCACGAGATCAACGACATCTCGCTGGTCGGCGTGGTGCACCCCGAACTGGGCCCCGGCTACGACCTGTGGGTCGGCGGCGGGCTGAGCGTCGCGCCGCGGCTAGCCGAACGGCTGGGCACCTTCGTGACCGCCGAGCAGGCGCCCGAGGTGTGGCACGGAGTGGTCCGCATCTTCCGCGACTACGGCTACCGCCGGCTGCGCAACAAGGCCCGGCTGAAGTTCCTGCTCGCCGAGTGGGGCCCGGAGAAGTTCCGCCAGGTACTGCAGGACGAGTACCTGGGCTACGCGTTGCCGGACGGCCCGGCGCCGGCCCCCGCGCCGTACGCCGGCGACCACGTCGGCGTCCATGCCCAGAAGGACGGACGCTTCTACATCGGCTTCGCACCGACGGTGGGCCGGGTCTCCGGCACCATCCTGAAGCAGCTCGCCGACGCGGCCGAGCGGGTCGGTTCGCAGCGGGTGCGGTTCACCCCGCACCAGAAGCTGCTGGTGCTGGACGTCCCCGCCGACGAGGTGGCCGGCCTGGTCACGGAGTTGAAGGACCTCGGCCTGCACGCCGACCCGAGCCCGTTCCGCCGGCACACCATGGCCTGCACCGGCATCCAGTTCTGCAAGCTCGCCTTCGTCGACACCAAGGACACCGCCACCGCCGCCATCGCGGAGCTGGAGACCCGGCTGCACGACGTGAAGCTGGAACTGCCGATCACCCTCAACCTGAACGGCTGCCCGAACTCCTGCGCCCGCATCCAGACCGCGGACATCGGTCTCAAGGGCCAGATCCTGACCGGCGCCGACGGCGAACCGGAGTTCGGCTTCCAGGTGCACCTGGGCGGCGGGCTGGCGTCCGCCGACCGGGAGGACCCGGGCCTGGGCCGCACCGTGCGCGGATTGAAGGTGAGCGCCGACGAGCTGCCCGCCTACGTGGAGCGGGTGGTCCGCCGGTTCGCCGACGACCACGAGGCCGGCGAGACCTTCTCGGCATGGGCGAAACGCAGCGACGACGAGGCCCTGCGGTGACCGCCGCACCGCTGGCGACCAGCCGGCGCAGCACCGCCGAACTGCAGGCCCTGGTGGCCGACGCCCAGGCCCGCTCGGCCGACTGGACCGCCGACGACGTGGCCGCCTGGACCGCTGAGCACTTCGCCGGACGGGTGGCCGTGGCCTGCTCGATGGCCGGCGACACCGTGGTGCCGCACCTGATCGCCCGGCACCTGCCCGGCGTGGACGTGCTGTTCCTGGAGACCGGCTACCACTTCGCCGAGACCGTCGCGACCCGGGACGCCCTGGCCGCCGCCGCACCGGTGCACATCGTCGACGTGTTGCCGAAGCTGACCGTCGTCGAGCAGGACGCCGAATACGGGGCGCGACTGCACGACCGGGACGCCGCCCTGTGCTGCCAGATGCGCAAGGTGGAGCCGATCAACTCCGCCCTGGCCGGCTACGAGGCCTGGGTGACCGGGGTGCGCCGCGAGGACAACGTGCTGCGCGCCAACACCCAGTTCGTGGAGTGGGACGAGGGTCACCAGATGGTGAAGATCAACCCGATCGCGGCCTGGAGCTTCGACGAGCTGCTGGACTACGCCAGCACCCACGCGGTGCCGGTGAACCCGCTGCTCACCCAGGGCTACCCGTCGATCGGGTGCGCGCCGTGCACCCGTCCGGTGGCCCCCGGCGAAGACCCCCGCGCCGGCCGCTGGGCCGGCCTGAACAAGACCGAATGCGGCCTGCACGTGCAGCCGTCCGAGACCGCCGAGATCGTGGAGGCCCCCTTCGTGACCGCACTGCAAAGCCTGAACCTGACCGGGTCGCCGGTTGAGCCGGCCGAAACCGCGTCGTTGCCGGTTGCGCCTGCCGAAACCCAGTCGTCGCCGGTTGAGCCTGCCGAAACCCAGTCCGAGGTCTCGACAAGCTCGACCGACGAAAAGGCCCGGCGGCTGAGCCAGCTGCGCGAGCTGGAGTCCGAGGCGATCCACATCATCCGCGAGACGGTCAGCGAGTTGGAGCGTCCGGTGCTGCTGTTCTCCGGCGGCAAGGACTCGGTGGTGATGCTGCACCTGGCCGCCAAGGCGTTCTGGCCGGCGCCGCTGCCGTTCCCGCTGCTGCACGTCAACACCGGGCACAACTTCGCCGAGGTGCTGGAGTTCCGCGACGCGGTCGCCGAGTCGTTGGGCGCCCGGCTGATCGTGGCCAAGGTGCAGGACTACATCGACGACGGACGCCTGATCGAGCGCTCCGACGGCACCCGCAACCCGCTGCAGACCCAGCCGCTGCTGGACGCCATCGCCGAGGGCCGCTTCGACGCCGTCTTCGGTGGCGGACGCCGCGACGAGGAGAAGGCTCGGGCCAAGGAGCGGGTGGTCAGCCTGCGCGACGAGTTCGGGCAGTGGGATCCGCGCAACCAGCGCCCCGAGCTGTGGAACCTGTACAACCCGCGGCACCGGCCCGGCGAGCACGTCCGAGTGTTCCCGCTGAGCAACTGGACCGAGCTGGACGTCTGGCGCTACATCGAGGCCGAGAACATCGAGCTGCCGGCGCTCTACTACGCGCACGAGCGCGAGGTGTTCCACCGCGACGGCATGTGGCTGGCGGTCGGCGCGTTCTCCCAGCCGAAGCCGTCGGAGCAGGTGGTCACCAAGACCGTCCGGTACCGCACCGTCGGCGACATGCCGTGTACCGGCGCCGTCGAATCGGACGCCGCCGACGTGGCTGCGGTGCTGGCCGAGGTGGCCGCCACCCGGATCACCGAACGCGGCGCCACCCGCGCCGACGACCGGCTCACCGAGGCCGCCATGGAGGACCGCAAGAAAGAGGGCTACTTCTGATGAGCAGCGCAGTTCTGACAAGCACCGATACCACCGGAACGCTGTTGCGGATGGCGACCGCGGGCAGCGTCGACGACGGCAAGTCCACCCTGGTCGGACGGCTGTTGCACGACTCCAAGTCGGTGCTGTCCGATCAGCTGGCCGCCGTCGAGCGGGTCAGCAAGGAGAAGGGCCTCGGCATCGTCGACCTGGCGCTGCTCACCGACGGGCTGCGCGCCGAGCGGGAGCAGGGCATCACCATCGACGTCGCCTACCGCTACTTCGCCACCGCCAAGCGCACCTTCGTGCTGGCCGACTGCCCCGGGCACGTCCAGTACACCCGCAACACGGTGACCGGCTCGTCCACCGCCGACGTGCTGGTGCTGCTGGTCGACGTCCGCAAGGGCGTGCTGGAGCAGACCCGCCGGCACCTCGCCGTGGCCGCCCTGCTGCGGGTGCCGCACCTGGTCTTCGCGGTGAACAAGATCGACCTGGTCGACTTCGACGCCGACCGGTTCACCGCCGTCGCCGCCGAACTGGCCGAGGTGGCCTCCGGGCTGGGCATCTCCGACGTCCGCTGCGTGCCGGTGTCGGCGCTGCTCGGCGACAACATCGTCGAGCGCTCCGAGCAGACCCCCTGGTACGACGGGCCCAGCCTGCTGGAACTGCTCGAGGAGCTGCCGTCCGGCACCGTGGTCGAGGACGAGCCGTTCCGGTTCCCGGTGCAGCTGACCATCCGTCCGCAGGCCGCGGCGCGCGACCCGCAGCACGTCGAGTACCGCGGCTACGCCGGCCAGATCGCCTCCGGCGTGGTGCGGGTCGGCGACGAGGTGAGCGTGCTGCCGTTGGGCCGGACCACCACCGTGGTCGGCATCGACGCCGCCGGCGAAGAGCTGGACGAGGCGTTCGCGCCGATGTCGGTGACGCTGCGGCTGGCCGACGAGGTGGACATCACCCGCGGCGAGCTGATCGCGGCGGCGTCCGACGCCCCGACGCCCACCCAGGACGTCGACGGGCTGGTCTGCTGGCTCTCCGACCGTGCCCTGCGTCCGGGTTCGAAGGTGCTGCTCAAGCACACCACCCGCACCGTGCAGGGCATCGTGAAGGAGATCAAGGGCCGGCTCGACCTGGACACCCTGGCCCCGGTCGAGGCCGACGCGTTGACCCTCAACGACATCGGCCGGGTGAGCATCCGGCTGGCCGCCCCGATCGTCGCCGAGGACTACTCCGATTCGCGGCGCACCGGCGCGTTCCTGCTGGTGGATCCACAGATGGGCAGCACCCTGGCGGCCGGCATGATCCGCTCCGGGCTGAGCGCCGAGGAGTTCGACGCGGCCACCCTGAACTGGTCGATCTGATGGCGTCCTTCGACCCGCCGCTGGTGCTGGCGGTGCACGGCACCCGCTCCGCGCTCGGCACCCGCACCTCGCTGGAGCTGGCCGAGGCGGTCGCCGACGCCAGCGGCGCGGACGTCCGGCTCGGCTGGGTGGACATCCACACCCCGACGCTGACCGACACGCTGCGCGAGTTGGGCGAGGCGATCGTGGTGCCGGCCTTCCTGACCAGCGGCTACCACGTCACCTCCGACATCCCCGCCGCGATCACCGCCGCCGGCGGGCTGGCCACCGCCACCCCGCTGATCGGCGCCGACGTGCTGCCCGCCGTGCTGGACCGGCTGGAGCCGGTCGGCGAGTTCGACGCGGTGGTGCTGGCCGGGGCCGGCTCGCTGCGGCAGCGGGCGGTCGCCGAGGTGCGCGCCGTGACCCGCACCCTGGCCAGGGCCGTGGACCGTCCGGCCCTGGCAGGTTTCGTCACCGCGTCCTCGCCGACCGTCCCCGAGGCGGTGGCGACGTTGCGCGCCGCCGGTCATCGCCGGGTCGCGATCGCGTCCTACCTGCTGGCCCCGGGCCGGTTCAGCGAACAGCTCGAGGACGCCGGCGCGGACGCGGTGAGCGAGCCGATCGGCGTCCACCCGCTGCTGGTGGACGCGATCGTGCGGCGCTGGCGGGCCGCGGTCGCCGAACCTCTGACCGATTCTCGACCGAAAGCCGTGAATGACTGACGTGATCGACAAGCCAGTAAGCTGGCGCGGATTGTCACAACAGAGGGAGGGCGAAACCCGCATGAGCGAGGTTCGCAGCGTCGATCGGGTCGTCATCAGGTTCGCCGGAGACTCCGGGGACGGCATGCAGCTGACCGGCGACCGGTTCACCTCCGACACCGCGCAGCTCGGCAACGACTTCTCCACCCTGCCCAACTTCCCGGCCGAGATCCGGGCGCCGGCCGGCACCGTCGCGGGGGTCTCCAGCTTCCAGGTGCACTTCGCCGACTTCGACATCCGCACCCCCGGCGACCGTCCGGACGTGCTGGTGGCGATGAACCCGGCCGCGCTCAAGGCCAACCTGCACGACCTGCCCCGCGGCGCGGTGATCCTGGCCGACACCGCCGACTTCACCAACCGCAACCTGGCCAAGGTCGGCTACACCGACAACCCGCTCACCGACGGCACCCTGGACGGCTACGAGGTGCACGCCCTCGACCTGACCGGGCTGGCGGTGGCCGCGGTGGCGCCGTTCGGGCTGGGCCGCAAGGACGCCGCGCGCACCAAGAACATGTTCGCGCTGGGCCTGCTGACCTGGCTGTACAGCCGCAGTGAGCAGGGCACCCTCGAATTCCTGGCCCGCAAATTCGCCAGCAAGCCGGCCATCCGGGACGCCAACGTCGCCGCGTTCAAGGCCGGCCACGCCTACGGCGAGACCACCGAGGTGTTCACCGCCCGCTACCAGGTGGCACCGGCGCCCACCCCGGCCGGCACCTACCGGCAGATCACCGGCAACACCGCGCTGGCCTACGGCCTGATCGCCGGCGCCGCCAAGGCCGGGCTACAGCTGTTCCTGGGCGCCTACCCGATCACCCCGGCGTCCGATGTGCTGCACATCCTGTCCCGGGCCAAGGAACATGGTGTGATCACCTTCCAGGCCGAGGACGAGATCGCCGCCGTCGGCGCCGCACTGGGCGCGTCCTACGCGGGCGCGCTCGGCGTGACCAGCACGTCCGGGCCGGGCATGGCGCTGAAGATGGAGACCATCTCGCTGGCGGTGATGCTGGAGCTGCCGCTGGTGATCTGCGACGTGCAGCGCGCCGGGCCGGCGACCGGCATGCCGACCAAGACCGAGCAGGCCGACCTGTTCCAGGCGATCTTCGGACGCCACGGCGAGGCCCCGCTGCCGGTGATCGCCGCGGCGTCCCCCGGCGACTGCTTCGACGCCGCGCTGGAGGCGACCCGGATCGCGCTCACCTACCGGACGCCGGTGATCCTGCTCTCGGACGGCTACCTGGGCAACGGCGCCGAGCCGTGGGCGGTGCCGAACCTGGCCGACCTGCCCGCGATCGACCCGGGTTTCGTCACCGAGCCGCCCGCCGACGGACCGTTCCTGCCCTACAGCCGGGACGCCAAGCTGGCTCGTCCGCTGGCCGTCCCCGGCACGCCGGGGCTGGAGCACCGGATCGGCGGCATCGAGAAGGCCGCCGACACAGGCAACGTCTCCTACGACCCGGACAACCACGAGTACATGGTTCGGCTGCGGCAGGCCAAGGTCGACGGCGTGGCCGCCGACCTGCCGCCGCTGCAGGTGGAGGATCCGAGCGGCGAGGCACGCGTCCTGGTGGTCGGCTGGGGCTCCAGCTACGGCCCGATCTCGGCGGCGGCGCGGCGCGTCCGGCTGAGCGGACGCAACGTCGCCACGGTGCATCTGCGGCATCTGAACCCGCTGCCGTCCGACCTGGGTGACATTCTGCGCGGCTACGACCGGGTGATCGTCCCGGAGATGAACCTGGGTCAGCTGGCGTTCATCCTGCGGGCCAAGTACCTGGTCGACTGCGAAAGCTACTCCCGGGTCCGCGGGCTGCCGATCTCGCTGTCGGAGCTGGCCGAGGACCTGATCACCATCATCGACGGGAAGGACGGACGATGACCTCGACCGCCTCCGGGCTCGCCGGGGTGCCGTTGGCGCTGACCCCGCTGAACCGCAAGGACTTCACCTCCGACCAGGAGGTGCGCTGGTGCCCCGGCTGCGGCGACTACGCCGTGCTGGCCGCCTTCCAGGGCCTGATGCCGCAGCTCGGCATCCGGCGCGAGAACACCGTGATCGTCTCCGGCATCGGCTGCTCGTCGCGGTTCCCGTACTACGTGGACTCCTACGGCATGCACTCCATCCACGGCCGGGCGCCGGCGATCGCCACCGGTGTCGCGGTGTCGCGTCCGGATCTGGCGGTGTGGGTGGTGACCGGTGACGGCGACGCGCTGAGCATCGGCGGAAACCACCTGATCCACGCCCTGCGGCGCAACGTGAACATCACCATCATGCTGTTCAACAACCGCATCTACGGGCTCACCAAGGGCCAGTACTCGCCGACGTCCGAGCTGGGCAAGGTGACCAAGTCGACCCCGGTCGGCTCGGTGGACTACCCGTTCAACCCGCTCTCGCTGGCGCTGGGCGCCGAAGCCGGGTTCGTGGCCCGCACCATCGACTCCGACCGGGCGCACCTGACCGAGGTGCTCACGGCCGCGATCGGCTACCGGGGCGCCTCGCTGGTGGAGATCTACCAGAACTGCCCGATCTTCAACGACGACGCCTTCCTGGAGCTCAAGGGACCCAAGGCGCCGGGCGTGATCCGGCTGGTGCACGGCGAGCCGGTCACCTTCGGCCCGGACGGCGCCAAGTCGGTGATCCGGCGCGGCGACGGCTCGATGGCCGTGGTCGACACCGCCGATGCCGACCCGGCCCAGGTGGTCGTCCACGATGCCCACGCGGCCGATCCGACCGCGGCGTTCGCGCTGTCCCGGCTCACCGACACCGGCGTGCTACAGCAGTCCCCGATCGGGATCTTCCGGTCGGTGGAGCGGCCGACGTTCGACGACGGCGTCCGCGAGCAGGTCCGGATGCCCGAGGCGTCCGAACGGCTGACGGCCCTGCAAGGACTGCTGAACGGTTCGGACACCTGGACGGTGAGCTGACCCTCGGCCTCCACCGTGGTCACCATCTCGACACCGTCACACCCGGGTACCGGCGCGACCTCAGCGGGCGACCTCACCCGACGCCGGCGACCCAAAGCACGGTCTGATCCCTACGCGTTCATGCCTCCGCGACGCCCTGTTGCGGGCGTTTCTCGGCCCGTAGGTGTCAGCACCTGATGGTTGGATGGGCGGATGATTGGTGTGCCGGCACTTCACGCGTGGGTGGATGAGTCCACCCGTAGGCGCGCCAGCGGCACGAGCGTCTATGTGCTTGCAGCCACAATCTGCGGTACTGAGCAGGCAGATGAGGCCCGCCGGAGCGTGCGGGCACTACGCCTCCCGGAACTGAGATTCCTCCACTGGCACGAGGAAGACCGGGGGCGCCGCCTGCAGATCGCCACTGTCATCTCTGGACTCGAGGCCCTGCACACCGTGGTGGTCGGTGCCCCGGTCGAGGCGGCCGGGCCTGAGCGTGCCCGGTCACGGTGCCTGGCTCGGCTGGCGACCGAACTGGCCGGTATCGGCGTAGAGCACATGCTCATCGAGGGGCGCACCGCATTGCAGAACCGACGGGACGTGGCGACAATTACCGATCTGCGCTCCCACGGAGCTGTCCCGAAACCGCTCACCGTGGACTTCGCAGGCAAGAGCGATGACCCGATGCTCTGGATCGCCGACATCGTCGCCGGCGCGGTCGGCGCGTCGCTCACAGGCACCGATGCCGAACCGCTGGATGCCCTCGGCCCCTCCGTCGAGGTGATCCGCATCGGCCTGACCCAGAGAAGGCGTTAGGGCCGCGTCCCGTCGTCCGGCGGGGAGCAGCGACCCTATTCACCCCGCAGCGCGGGGTTACTGCGAACAAGCTTAGCCGATAGTCGCGGCAAGCCACTTGCGAGGGGGCACAGCCGTCCGGCCGTCCCGCCCACCAGCGTTGAACCCTTACCCCAACTCGGCAATCACCTCGTCGCAGTAGCCTGGCCTGCCAGGACGCGACGGGGCGGCCCAACCCTCCCTGAAGCGCACCCCGTCCCGATCTCAGCATCGTGACACGATGCGCACGGTCCGCAACACGACGTCAGGGTTCAAACGCAAGATCGCGGTAGCGGGTCGCTAGCGTGGTGCCACGGGTGGCTGGTACGTGCAGGGCCCTTCGGTCTGTTCTCACCAGCCGGCCATCGCTAGAGGCTGCGGACGGCGTGGGCTATTCGAGTGTTTCGCGCCACGACGAACTCGATCTGACGTCGAAGAAAGAGTCTGTAGTCGGCCGAAGTTTCCGGCATCGGCGGCCCTTCGAAGTCGTGGAACGGAAGGAAGAACTCGACGGCACCCTCGTCGGTGACCAAGTCGTTGAGCAGAAAGAAGTCCACGTACCCACGGAAGTCACCGAACAACTCGAAGAAGGATGCATACCTCGCCAGCACCGGAGCCAATGGGCTTTCCTGGCGTGCGTAATGACGCCGGATCGACTCCAGGGTCAGATCGAAGCGGTCCTTGATCTGATGATGGAATCCACGCGCACCGTTGATCGTCATCTTTCCACCCACCCGGTTGTACGGGAAGATCGTGCGGCCACCGATCGTCAGCCCCTTTCGCCAGAATCGAGCATCCGCGGCAGGGGAGATATTCCTAGTGAACTTGCGACGCAACGTCTCACTTGCATTGACGAGTTGGTCGCTGGCGAGGATGAAATCACCAAGATACGACGAGTGGCGAAGTAGGTAATTTCCACTCTTCGTGAGCGGATGCAAGTCGAACATGCTTCCGTCAGGAAGACGCTTGCTCCACAGTCGTCGGTGATAGGCCTGCAGAGTCGGACTGTGAGTATCGGCATCCCGGCCGGCCGAGTCGGTGAAAGAGTGGCCGGTGTCTATCGCCCCGCCGGGAGTCACTGCGCGCCCCTCCCATGCCGCGTCTCCAACTCAGCCAGACCCTCGGCAATTACCTCGTCCGCGGTCGCTCCGCCAGCCAGGATGCGCCGAGCTGCTTCCATGTCCTCTGCGGTGGGTTCCTCGCCCGCCATCCGCTGGGCAGCAGCGACCGCAGCGAGATGCCGCTCGATCTGCTCGGTCGAGCGATGTTTGCTGATGGCCATAGCGTCCTCTCACTGGTCCGGGACCGGATTGCGCCATGCTACGACGCTCCCTCACTGATCTGGAGCTATCCACCGGCAGGCTCGGCGGTCGCGATCGAGCACAAGCTCTGCGTCGCCCGCCGACGCCAACCTCGATCGACCCTGTCTTGACAAGCTCTGGGTACGGGTCGCGGTACTGTCGCGCTGTGTCGGCGAAGGAGGGCAAACCATGGCAGCTCCAGCACACGAGCCGATCACCCCTGGCGAGATCCTTGCCGACGAGTTCCTCCGCCCCCTGGGGATCAGTCAGTACCGGCTCGCACAGGCAACCCGCCTGAGCCAGACCCACATCGGCCAGATCGTCCGGGGAAAGCGCCGGATTACCCCGGACGCCGGCCTGATGCCCTCGGGTTCTCCGTCGAGGTGATCCCCGTATCGGGCTGACCCAGAGAAGACGTGAGGGCTGTCTCCCGGAGCTGGCCGGCGACCTACGATTTGCCTCTCAGTGAGGTGAGAAGCACAATCGCCACCACTGCGCCCACTACGAAGCAGCCGACATTGAGATGTCCATCGAGGAAGACCGAAGTTATCAACACTGCGAACACGCCGCACGTCGAAACCACCGCCTTGAGGCCCGTCCGGTGCGGCCATCGCATCTCAACCCATCCGATCACGACGGAAAGCAGAACAAGCGACAGCACGCCCATGACTACCGGCATCACTGGTAGCTGAAGAATCATAATCGCCATGGCACCCATGACGACGAAGATCACTAGTCTTATCGCAAGGGCAACACCCACACTCATGTATCTAGAGTTTGGAAACTCCTTCGATGTCATCATCGTTCCCCTCACGATGCCCAAGGCGTTGAGCACCATACCGCTCCCGCTACAAGCGAAGCAACCAGACCTACCACACCTCCGCGGACCGCCGCAGCGCCGACGATCCTGATGATCGCCAAGGCCGGCCTCTTGAAGCGCTTGGCCCTAATGTCCGCCCTTATGCTTCCGTCAAGGATTCCGTATATCGTACCGAAACCGGTGAAGTTCACGACGCACCTGGTCCACTCGGCCGAGCCCGGTGCGTGCTGAGGTGTGACTTGGCCGGGTCGAGACGACGTCGCGGATGGGCCAACACGAGACGAATTGACCGCATTCGCAATGGTCTTCAGATCGCGCAGCGGAATTCTGTCGCGAGCAGCTGCGGCCTCATTGAACACAAGGCCTCCGTCCGGACGCATCTGTAGATACTCCGTGAACAGCCGGTCTAGTTCACTTTCGACTGGAGACATCAGACACTTGTTGCGCCCATATGAGATTCGAGTCGGGGCGGGAAGTGGCTCGAGCTGGGACCGCCATTCCAACCGAAAAGACCGAAGCGACGATTGTCGAGGCCAGCACCTTCCTTCGCCATCCCATAATTCAGCCCCCTTTCCTGGGGGCTCTCATATAGATCGTTCTCCGGCTAGGATACAAGACCACAGCCGAAGCGTCTCGTTACCTTTCGGCTATACATTGCGGCGCGCAGGGCACGGAGCCGAAGGCGATCATCGTCCTCGCCCTCGGCGACATCTTCATGGACGCCCACGACTTCTCGTCGCTCTCCTTGGGTGCTGTCAGCCGCTGCGGGTGGCGAACGATCCTGTTGGTGGCCATGACAACCCTCTGGGACTCCGCGGAGCACCGCGCGTGGCCCCAGCCACAGCCAGCATGGCGCGATACTATCGCCTTCTGATAGTATCATCACGTGATCCAGTCCTTCGCTGACGAGACCACACGCAGGGTCTGGAACCTGGAACGAGCACCCCGGCTGGGTGCCGACGTTCAACGGGCCGCCCACAAGCGACTACAGATGCTCGATGTCGCCCGGACAGTCAACGACCTGCGCGTGCCGCCGGGGAACCGGCTGGAGAAGCTGGTCGGCGACCGAAGCGGGCAGTACGCCATCCGGGTCAACGACCAGTACCGGATCTGCTTCACCTGGACCGACAGCGGACCCATTGACGTCCAGATCGTCGACTATCACTGAAGGAGGGCAAACCATGACAGCACCAGCACACGAGCCGATCACCCCTGGCGAGATCCTTGCCGACGAGTTCCTCCGCCCCCTGGGGATCAGTCAGTACCGGCTCGCACAGGCAACCGGCCTGAGCCAGACCCACATCGGCCAGATCGTCCGGGGAAAGCGCCGGATTACCCCGGATGCCGGCCTGAGGATCGCTCGAGCCCTAGGCGTGAGCGATCGGTACTGGATCGACCTGCAGACGAACTACGACACCCTCATTGCCACCATCGCGCACGCCGAAGAACTGGCCGCGGTGAAGCCGATCGTCGCAGCCTGACCTGTTCGGCCTGGACACGACTACGCCACAAGGGTTCGGGGTTGGCTTTACGTCAGGTCCGCTACATCGTCACCGGCGCGGCGAACCTCGACGGTGGCCCGGGTGTGTGCAGCTTCAGCGCGCTTCCCTGCGCTCGATCGCAGCGACCAGGGCCCGGTCGAGTTCCGGCCGCGTCCAGCTGGGGCGGTCGGCCACGAACCGGTTCGCGCCGCTCCGCAGCGCTCGGGTCGGCGAGGTATCCGATGTGAGCGGCTCCAACGCCGGGTAGAGCAGGGCGTCGATTCCTCGTTCGTCGCTCACGATGGCCACCGTGCGGGCGTATCCGAACAGGTAAGGGTCGACCGTCGTCCAGTCGATCAGCCAACCGGCATGCAGCGCCAGTTGATTGAAGAAGGTGAACTGGGTACGGGTGTTGACGTCGCGGAACGGGTGGATGACGGTCAGTTCGCCCCAGGTCCAGGCCAGTCCGCGAGAGAAGGCGTCGCGGTCACGTCCGCGCAGGTGGTCGGACGTCGCGAGCTCCCCGAAGACCCGGTCGGCCTCGGCGCGGATGAACTCGGGCCGGCAGTGCGCGATGCCGGTGCCACCCGGGCCGGTGTCGGTGGTGCGCAGCCGCCCACCCCAGCTGTAGAAGCCGTCGACGAGTGCCGCATGGATTGCTTGAAGGTGAGCCAGGTCGAAGTCCCCCGCGACCGGGTGCTCAATGAGATCGACCAGCCGCGCCGTCACGTGCGCGACTTCCGCTTCCTTCCAGGCCTCGGCATGGGCGTAGCCAGGTAGGTTCACCAGGACATGACTGCCCCGGTAGGTGTACGGGTCGGCCATCGTCGTCAACCGCTACGGACGGCGAACGATCCCGTACTTCTTGTCGATCTGCTCGAACCGTTCAGCGATGACCTCGTCCGAGGTTGCTTCGCCGGCAAGGATGCGCCGAGCGGCCTCCATGTCCTCGGCGGTGGGTTCCTCGCCCGCCATCCGCTGGGCAGCAGCGACTGCCGCCAGGTGCCGCTCGATCTGCTCGGTCGAGCGATGCTTGGTGATAGCCATGGCGCCTCCCACTGGTCCGGACCGGATTGCGCCATGCTACGACGCTCCCCTGACGGATATTGAGTTATCCACAGGACCAAATGGAACTGGCATCGAACTCAGTTCGCTGAACCGGCACAACCTGCAAGGGCGGTCCCGTCGCACCTTGTCTTGACGGGCCCGTAGGATCACCCGGGTGACCACGTTCGACGTCGATCCGCACATCCGGCCCCAGGACGACCTGTTCCGCCACGTCAACGGACGCTGGCTGGCCGCCACCCCGATCCCCGACGACAAGCCTTCCTACGGCGCCGCGTCGATTCTGCGGGACGCCGCCGAGGAGGCCGTCCGGGAGATCATCACCGGGCTGACCGGGGCGGCGCCCGGCACCGAGGCGGGCAAGGTGCAGGACCTGTACGCGTCCTTCATGAACACCGACGAGATCGAGCGGCGCGGGTTGTCCGGCCTGCAGCCGCTGCTCGCCGAGATCGACGCCATCGACAGCCTGGACGCGTTGCTGGACTATTTCGGACGCAGCATCCGCCGGGGAACCGGGGCGCCGCTCGACCTGGATGTCGACTCCGACCCCGGCGACCCGACCCGGTACGGGCTGTTCGTCAGCCAGTCCGGCCTCGGCCTTCCCGACGAGGAGTACTACCGCGACGAGCGGTTCGCCGACGTGCTGGCCGGCTACCGCGACCACGTCGCCGCGACCCTGTCGCTGGCCGGTCTGGACGCCTCCGAGGCCGACGCCGTCGTGGCGCTGGAGACCGAGATCGCGTCCCGGCACTGGGACAAGGTGCGCACCCGGGACATCCGCCAGATGTACAACCCGACCCGCCCGGAGCCGTTCTCGGCGCGGGTGGACTGGCTGCGGATGCTGCGCGCCGCCGGAGTCGGCGAGCTGGAGCAGCTGATCGACGCCCAGCCGTCCTTCGCGGTCGAGGTGACCGAGCTGCTGGGCAGCGAGCGGCTTCCGGCCTGGCGTGCCTGGGCCCGCTTCCACCTGCTGTCGGCGCTGTCGCCGTACCTGCCGGAGGCGTTCGTGCAGGCCCGGTTCGGCTTCTACGGCACCGTGCTGCACGGCATCCCCACCAACCGCGAGCGCTGGAAGCGCGGCATCACGCTGGTCGAGCGCTGCCTGGGCGAGGCCCTCGGCAAGCTCTACGTGGAGCGGCACTTCTCCCCGGCCGCCAAGCGGCGGATGGATGAGCTGGTGGCGAACCTGATCGAGGCCTACCGGCAGTCGATCGGCGCGCTGGACTGGATGACCGAGGCGACCCGGGCGCAGGCCCTGGACAAGCTGAACAAATTCATCCCCAAGATCGGCTACCCCGACCAGTGGCGCGACTACTCCGGCCTCGACGTGGACGCCGGCGACCTGCTCGGCAACGTGCTGCGCTCGGCCGCCTTCGAAAGCGACTACGAGTGGGCCAAGCTGAACGGTCCGATGAACCGCCACGAGTGGCTGATGCACCCGCAGACGGTGAACGCCTACTACCACCCGCTGCGCAACGAGATCGTCTTCCCGGCGGCCATCCTGCAGCCGCCGTTCTTCGACGAGGACGCCGACGCCGCCGTCAACTACGGCGCGATCGGCGCGGTGATCGGGCACGAGATCGGCCACGGCTTCGACGACCAGGGCTCCACCTGCGACGGCGACGGCAAGCTGCGGGACTGGTGGACGGCCGAGGACCGGGCGGCGTTCGAGGACCGCACCAGGGCGCTGATCGAGCAGTACGACGAGCTCAGCCCGGCCGACACCCCGGGGCATCGGGTGAACGGCAAGCTCACCATCGGCGAGAACATCGGCGACCTGGGCGGGCTGTCGATCGCCTACCAGGCCTGGCGGCTGGCGATCGGGGAAGCCGAGCCCGAGCCGATCGACGGCTTGACCGGCGCCCAGCGGCTGTTCTTCTCCTGGGCCCGGGCCTGGCAGCACAAGGCCCGGCCGGAGGCGCTGATCACCCAGCTGACCAACGATCCGCATGCCCCGGACGAGTTCCGCTGCAACCAGGTGGTGCGCAACATTCCGGCGTTCTACGACGCCTTCGGCGTCACCGGCGACGACCAGCTGTGGCTGCCGCCGGAGCAGCGGGTCAAGATCTGGTAGCGCCCGGCATATCGGCTGATCGTGTCGAATCCAGGTCTCGACAAGCTCGACCAGCGGACCCGTCAGCCAAGCGTCGGGCGTCCCCAGGGCGCCACCGACTCCAGGGCGGCGGCGAGGCCGAGCAGGGTCTCCTCGGCACCGAAGCGGCCGCCGAGCATCACCCCGATCGGCAGCTCCGGCGATTCCGGGCCGTCGACCCGGGCGGTGTGCAGCGGCAGGCTGATCGCCGGGCGTCCGGTCAGGTTGTAGACCGACGTCCAGGGCGTGAACCGGGTCTGGGCGGCGAAATCGCCGGCCGGGTCGGCGTCGTCGCGCAGGCTGCCGACCGGTGCCGGCGGCTGGGCCAGCGTGGGCGTCACCACGATGTCGAAGCCGTCCCACTCCTGCGCCACCTGCTGGGTGAGCAGCTGGATCGCGCCCAACGCCTGGGCGTACTCCAGGGCGGACGCCGCCCGCCCGGTCTCGCGCAGCCAGCGGGTCAGCGGGGTGAGCGCGCTCTCCGCCTCGGGCGGCAGCGGGATGCCCAACGCACCCACCGACCAGACCGACGCGAACGCCTGCCAGCGTTCCGCCGGGAACGGCACCGGGGCGTCGACCACCCGATGCCCCAGACCCTCCAGCAGCAGCCCGGCGCGCGCCACGGCGTCCAGGCAGGCGGCGTGCACCGCGGCGTCGGCGGCGATCACCGGGGTGGTGAGCAGCCCGATGGTCAGCGGCTCGGGCGCACGGTCGCAGGCGGCCAGGTAGCCGTCCAGGGCCACCGGCGCCCAGTAGCTGTCCCCGGGACGTGGCCCGGCCAGCACGTCCAGGGCGAGCGCGGTGTCGCGGACCGTCCGGGACAGCACCCCGTCGGTGCCCAGGCCCGGGCCGGGCGGGCGGTTGCCGGACGAGATCAGCCCCCGGCTCACCTTCAGCCCGACCAGCCCGCAGGCGGACGCCGGGATCCGGATCGAGCCGCCGGCGTCGGAGCCGTGCGCGATCGGCACGATCCCGGCGGCGACCGCGGCCGCCGCTCCCCCGCTCGAGCCGCCGGCGGAGCGGGTCGGATCCCACGGCGTCCGGGCCGGGGCTCCGGTGTCCGGTTCGGTGTAGCAGGGCAGCCCGAACTCGGGCACCGTGGTCTTGCCCACCATGCTGGTGCCGGCCTCGCCGAACCAGCCGACGATCGGGTCGTCGACGGTGGCCCGGTTGCCGCGCAGCGCGGCGCTGCCGGCCTCCCAGGGCAGCCCGGCGACCTGGTTCAGGTCCTTGATCGGGCAGGGCACCCCGGCCAGCGGCAGCCGCTCGCCGGCCGCGATCCGCTGGTCGGTGCGCTCACCGTCCGCGATCGCCCGTTCAGGGGCCAGACAGGTGAACGCCCCATGCCGCGGACCACGCTGTTCGGCCAGCTCCAAAGCGGCGGCCGCCACCTCGACGGCGGACAGCTGCCCGGCGTTGACCTCGCGCGCGATCTCCAGGGCCGACAAGGCGGAATAGGTGGCAGCGTCCAGCATGGCCGCCATCCTGTCATGCCCTGTGCGGACGCGCCCACACCCTGCCGGCGAGCCTCGGCGGCCCCGGCGGACGCCGACTGCGGCGACCGCGGGGCTCCCGGGTCAGTGCTCGATCTTCTTCGGGTCGAGGATGCCGCTGATGGTGGGTTCGAAGGCGGCACCGAGCTGCTTGACGGCGAGGCGTCCGACCAGCTGCTGCTCGGTGGTGACCCGCTCGGAGCGTCCGCTGCCGAGGAAGGTGATCGCCCAGTGCAGCAGCGTGGTGACCCGGTTCTTGAAGCCGACCACGTAGATCAGGTGCAGGCCCAGCCAGGCCAACCAGGCCATGAAGCCGCTCCACTGCACCTTGTCGTTGATCTTGGCGACCGCGCCGAACCGGCTGATCACCGCCATCGAGCCCTTGTCGAAATACTTGAACTTCTCGGTCACCGGGCTGCCGGTCACCTCGCCGATGATCTTCTTCGCGGCGTAGCGTCCGCCCTGGATGGCGACCTGGGCGACACCGGGCAGCCGGTCCAGGCTCATCATGTCGCCGACCACGAACACCTCGGGATGTCCCGGCAGGGTCAGGTCGGGCTCAACCGGCACCCGGCCGGCCCGGTCCACCTCGACCCCGGACTGCTCGGCCAGCGTCTTGCCCAGCGGGCTGGCCTGGACACCGGCCGCCCACACCTTGCAGATCGCCTCGATCCGCTCGGTGGAGCCGTCCTTGTACTTCACGTCGAGGCCGGTGGCGTCCACATTGGTGACCATGCCGTTCAGCTTGATCTCGACGCCGATCCGCTCCAGCTCCTTCTTGGCGGCCGCGGACAGCTTCTCGCCGAACGGCGGCAGCACCACCGGCGCACCGTCCAGCAGCAGCACCCGGCACTCGCGGGTGTCGATGTTGCGGAACGACTCGACCAGCGTCTTGTGGCACAGCTCGACGATCTGGCCGGCCAGCTCCACACCGGTCGGGCCGGCACCGACCACCACGAAGGTCATCAGCGAGCGGCGCTCGGCGGCGTCCTGGCTGAGCTCGGCCATCTCCAGCGCGCCGAAGATGCGCGCCCGCAGCTCCAGGGCGTCGTCGATGGTCTTCATGCCGGGGGCGAAGGTGGCGAAGTGGTCGTTGCCGAAGTACGACTGCCCGGCGCCGGCGGCCACGATCAGATAGTCGTAGCGCAGGATGATCTGCTTGGAGAGCTTCTCGCCGATCACGATCCGGGAGGCCAGATTGATCCGGTCGACCTCACCGAGCAGCACCCGGGCGTTCTTCTGATTGCGCAGGATGTCGCGGGTGGCCGGCGCGATCTCACCGCTGGACAGGATGCCGGTGGCCACCTGGTAGAGCAGCGGCTGGAACAGGTGAGCGGTGGTCTTGCTGATCAGGGTGATGTCGACGTCGGCTTTGGCCAGGGCCTGGGCCGAGAACAGCCCACCGAATCCGGAACCGATGATCACTACGTGAGGACGAGGCATGGTAACTCCAGTGGTAGCTCGGCGCTGCTGTTCGGGTCGAGTCTGCCGCCCGCCGCAGCCTCCCGCAAGCTGGGACGCACCGCGTGGACGCGGTAGTGCGGTTGTGCTAATGCGATCCCCAGGGAAGTCTCTCCAGGGTCCCGCCGACCGGCACCTGGGGCCTGGTTGGCAGGGCCTAGCTGGATCGGGACACGATCTGGTCGCACAACTCGAACAGCGCCTCCCGGGCTGCGGACTCGGGCAGCCGGGAGAGGTGCTCCTTGGCCAGCTGGGCGCGACGGTCCACCTCGGCCCGGGCCCGGGCCAGCGCCGGATGGGCCCGCATCAGCCCGAGCGCCTCGGCGAGCTCGGCGGGATCGTCGAGGCGGCGTCCGATCAGCTCGCGCAGCCGGGCGTCGGCGGGGTCGTCGGAGCCTTTCACCAGCAGCGTCGGCAACGTCCAGACCCCTTCGCGCAGGTCGGTGCCGGGCGTCTTGCCGGTGCTGTCGCTGGCGATGTCGATGATGTCGTCGGAGAGCTGGAAGACCACGCCGATCTCTTCGCCGAAGGCGGCCAGCGCGCGCAGCACCGGTTCGGACGCGCCGCACACCATGCCGCCGAACACCGCCGAGGTGGCGATCAGCGAGCCGGTCTTGTCGGCCACCACCTGCAGGTAGTGCGCCACCGGGTCGTCGGCGGCGGAGGGCCCTTGGGTCTCGGCGATCTGGCCCTGCACCAGGCGGGCGAAGGTGTCGGCCTGCAGCGCCACGTAGTCGACGCCCAGGGTGGCCACGATCGAGGACGCCCGGGCGAACAGGAAGTCTCCGATCATGATCGCCACCGAGTTGTCCCAGCGATGGTTCGCGCTCTCCGCGCCGCGGCGCAGGTCGGCCTCGTCCATCACGTCGTCGTGGTAGAGGCTGGCGACGTGGGTGAGTTCCACCACCATCGCGGCCCGTTCCGCGGCGTCCGCGTCCGCACCCGGGTGCAGTTGGGAGGCCAGCACCACCAGCAGCGGCCGGAACCGCTTGCCGCCGGCGTTGATGATGTGGGTGGCCGCCTCCGTCACGAACGGGGTGTCACCGAAAGCAGATGCCGCCAGCCGATCCTCGATGGAGCTCAACCGGTCTGCGACCGACTGCGCGAACGTGGAGTCGACGCCGATCTCGAGAGTCACACTTCTCCTTGCTCAGACGTTGGGCAGGCAGGGTCAGTTTAGAGGCTCCGTCAGTAGGGCTGTCGAGCCGTTGCCCCGGTGGGAGATCCCGGCACTCGCCGGGATGGCCAGGTGCCGGGACCTTCAGACCGTCAGCGCAGGAAGGTGCCGGCGACCGTGGCCAGGTCGAGGACCGGGCCGGGGAAGACGCCGAGCGCGGCCACGCCGACGGCGGCGACCGCGATCGGCAGCCAGGTGAACGCGCTGGCCTTGCCGACCACCACGCCGTCGGCCGGCTCACCGAAGAACATCACCACGATGATCCGCAGGTAGAACACGGCCGCCACCAGGCTGAGCAGCACCGCGACGATCACCAGCCAGCTGAACCCGCCGCGCCAGGCCGCGGTGAACACCGCCCACTTGCCGATGAAGCCACCGGTCAGCGGGATGCCGGTGAAGCTCAGCATGAACAGCGCGAAGATGCTGGCCAGCAGCGGGTTCTTGCGGCCCAGCCCGGACCAGCTGTCGATGGTGTTGGCCTCACCCGAGGCGTTGCGCACCATGGTGATCACGGCGAAGGCGCCGATGCTGGCCAGGCCGTAGACGACCAGGTAGAACATCGCCGAGGCGACGCTGTCCAGCGGGCTGGTCGGCGAGCCGGTGGACGCCCCGACGACCGCGGTCATGATGAAGCCGGCGTGCGCGATGGAGCTGTAGGCCAGCGTCCGCTTGATGTCGGTCTGGGTCAGGCCCCAGACGGCCCCGATCAGCATGGTGGCCACGATCAGCACCGCCAGCATCGGCTGCCAGGACCAGCGCTCCCCCGCCAGCGCCACGTAGAACACCCGCAGCGTCGCGCCGACGGCGGCCAGCTTGGTGCAGATCGCCATGAAGCCGGTGACCGGGGTGGGGGCGCCCATGTAGACGTCCGGCGTCCAGTTGTGGAACGGCACCACGCCGATCTTGAACAGCAGGCCGATGCCCAGCATGGCCATGCCGGCGATCAGGATGCCGTTGCCCATCGTCGGGTTCTGCACCGCGTCCGCGATCGCGTTGAGGTTGAACGAGCCGGCGTAGCCGTACAGCAGGGCCACCCCGAACAGGAAGAACGCCGAGCTGAACGCGCCCAGCAGGAAGTACTTCAGCGCCGCCTCCTGGGACAGCAGCCGGCGCCGGCGGGCCATGCCGCACATCAGGTACAGCGGCAGCGAGAACACCTCGAGCGCGACGAACATGGTGATCAGGTCGGCCGAGGCCGGGAAGACCATCATGCCGCCGAGCGCGAACAGCGCCAGCGGGAAGACCTCGGTGTGCTCCAGCCGGGCCGCGGACGCCTCCGCCTCGGCGCGGCTGCCCGGCACGGTCGCCACCGAGGCGGCGAAGGCGCTCACCCCGCCGTTCAGCTGACGCTCGGCGAAGACCAGGATCGCGGCCAGCCCGAAGACCAGCAGCGCGCCCCACATGAAGTAGGTCGGGCCGTCCAGCATCATCGAGCCCATCGCGACCGGGCCGCCCAGCCCGGCGCGCCAGTTGGCCACCAGGAAGACCCCCGCCGCCACCGTGCTCGCCACGGTCAGGAAGACTTGCGCGAAGAACCGCTGCGCCTTGGGTACCACGGCCTCCGCCAGGATGCCCAGGATGGCCGCCACCAGCACCAGCAGGACCGGGGCGAGGGCCCGCCACTCGATCACGGCAGTCATCACTTCTCTCCCTTCGCGGCCGCGACCGGATCGGTCAGCTGCATTCGTTCCATCGCCGCCTTGGCGGTGGGCTCGACCAGGCTGACGATCGGTCCGGGCAGGACGCCGAACACGATGATCACCGCGATGATCGGGATCAGCACGCCCCGCTCACCGCCGGACAGGTCCCGGGTGATGTGGCTGGCGGTGGCTTCGGTGACCGGGCCGGTCATCGTCCGCTGGTACATCAGCAGGCCGTAGGTGGCGGCCAGGATGATCCCGGTGGCGGCGATCGCGGCCACCCAGGGGATCCGCGACCAGGTGCCGGCGATCACCAGGAACTCGCTGACGAAGGTGGACATGCCGGGCAGCGAGATCGCCGACAGCACCGCCAGCAGGACCGCGCCGGCCAGCACCGGGGCCACCTTCTCCACGCCGCCGAAGTCGCCGATGTCGGCCGACCCGCGACGCTTGATCAGGAAGCCCACGGTGAGGAACAGCGCCGCGGTGGAGAACCCGTGGTTCACCATGAAGAAGATCGTCCCGTTGATCGACTGGGTGGTGAACACGTAGATGCCCAGCACCATGAAGCCGAAGTGGCTGACCGAGGTGTAGGAGACCAGCCGCAGCAGGTTCCGGCTGGCGATCGCCGCAGCCGCCCCGTAGACGATGGAGATCAGCGCCAGGCCGATCATCACCGGCGCCACCCAGGCGCTGGCCTCCGGGAACAGCCCGATGCAGAACTTGATCATCGCGAAGGTGCCGATCTTGTCCAGGATGCCGACCATCAGCGTGGACGAGCCGGGCGTGGCCTGCTCGGCGGCGAACGGCAGCCAGGTGTGCACCGGCACCATCGGTGCCTTGATCACGAAGGCGACCAGGAAGCCGATCATCAGCCAGCGGGCCGTCTCGGTGGGGATCTGCAGCCCGGCCAGGTCGGCCAGCAGGTAGCTCGGCGTCCCGCCCAGCGACGCGGACGTGGCGAACAGCCCGATCACCGAGGCCAGCAGGATGAACCCGCCGACCAGGTTGAACATCAGGAACTTCAGCGCCGCCGCCCGGCGGTGCTCGCCGCCGAACCCGCCGATCAGGAAGTACATCGGGATCAGCGTGGCCTCGAAGAACACGTAGAACAGCAGCACGTCGTCGGCCAGGAAGGTGAACAGCGCGGTGCCCTCCAGGGC
>NZ_JASGDE010000187.1:0-61060 GCF_047607385.1 Micropruina sp. | reverse complement strand
CGTTGAGAACCGTCCCCGACCGTTGAGAACCGTCCCCGACCGTTGAGAACCGTCCCCGACCGTTGAGAACCGTCCCCGACCAGCGAGAACCGTCCCCGGTGGATCTCAGCTGCGGTTGAAGGTCTCCGGGTTGGAGCCGACTCGGTTTCCCGAGTCGACACCGTCGATGGCGCGCATGTCGTCGGCGGTGAGTTCGAAGTCGAAGATGTCGGCGTTCTCGCGCAGCCGCTCGGGGCTGGACGCCTTGGGGAAGACCACGATGTCGCGCTGGACGTGCCAGCGCAGGATCACCTGGGCCGGCGTCCGTCCGAGCCGGTCGGCGATGCCGGTGATCACCGCGTTGTCCAGGTCGGCCCGCCGTCCGAGCGGGCTCCAGGCCTCGGTGACGATGCCCAGCCGGGTGTTGACGTCGACCAGCTCGAACTGCGCCAAACTGGGGTGCACCTCGATCTGGTTCACCGCGGGCACCACGTCGCTGGAGTCGATCAGCCGCTGCAGGTGTTGCTGGTGGAAGTTGGAGACACCGATCGAGCGGGTCAGCCCCTGCGCCTGCAACTGCTCCAGGCTGTGCCAGGCCTGCAGGTAGGTGTCGAACTCCGGCGTCGGCCAATGGATCAGGTACAGGTCCACCTGCTCCAGGCCGAGCTTCTCCAGCGACTCGGCGAGCGCGGCCGGTGCGTCGGTCTGGCGGTTGTTCCACAACTTGGTGGTGACGAAGATCTCCTCCCGCGGGATCCCCGACTCGGCGATCGCGGCACCGACCTCCCGTTCGTTGCCGTAGATCGCGGCGGTGTCGATGTGCCGGTAGCCGTTGGCCAGGGCGAACGCCACATGCTCCTTGGTCTGCTCCGGCGGCATCAGGAACACGCCGAGACCGAACTGGGGAATGCGGTTGCCGTCGTTGAGGGTGATGGTGGGAACGCTCACGTTGCTCCTCGATCGGGTGCTGGGTCTCGGACGAGCCTACGCCGGACGCGTCCCGCCGGCCCGCGAACGGGGAGTAAGAGGTTCCGCAGGTAGGGCACGATCGGTTGGCCGCCTAACCTGCGGTTCCCTAAGGCCGAGCCCGAGGGGCGACCACGTTTCGACAAGCCGAACCGGCCGCGGGAAGATGGACACCGTGCTTTCCCTGCCCGCGTTGCTGACCGATCGTTTCCAGGCCGTCACCGGGGTCGACCCGGAGCTCCGTCCGGCCACCAAGCCGCAGTTCGGGCACTTCCAGTCGAACGTGGCGCTGCGCCTGGCCAAGGCCGAGGGCAAGCCGCCGCGGGAGATCGCCCAGCGCATCGTCGCCGAGGCGGACGTCGCCGACCTGTGCGAGCCGCTCGAGGTGGCCGGTCCGGGCTTCATCAACATCCGGCTGCGTTCCGACGTGCTCGCCGGCGTGGTCACCGGCATCCTGCGTGACCCGGACGCCGTCATCGAGCAGGCCGACCAGCCGCAGCGGGTGGTGATCGACTACTCGGCGCCCAACGTGGCCAAGCCGATGCACGTCGGCAACCTGCGCTCCACCATCATCGGGGACTGCTTCGCCCGGGTGCTGCGCGCCCAGGGCCACACCGTGATCGCGCAGAACCACATCGGCGACTGGGGCACCCAGTTCGGCATGCTGGTCGAGCAGATCCTGTTCGAGGGCATCGACGCCGACACGCTCGACCTCGACTCGTCGGTGGCGCTGTACCGGCGCGCCCAGGAGCACTTCCGTTCCGACGAGGCGTTCGCGGACGCCTCTCGCCGCCGGGTGGTGGCGTTGCAGTCCGGCGACGAGCAGACCCGGTCGATCTGGCGCTCGCTGATCGAGGTGTCCAAGGCCGGCTTCAACGCCGCCTACCGCCGGCTCGGCGTCCTGCTCACCGACGACGACCTGGCCGGCGAGTCGATCTACAACGACCTGCTGGCCGGGGTCGCCGACGACCTGTCCGCCGCCGGCATCGCCGTGGTCGACCAGGGCGCCCTGGTGGTCTTCGTGCCCGGCGACGAGGCGCCGCTGATCGTCCGCAAGACCGACGGCGGCTACGGCTATGCCGCGACCGACCTGGCCGCCGTCCGCTACCGGTTCGGCACCCTGGACGCCGATCGCTGCATCTACGTGGTCGGCTCGCCCCAGGCGCATCACTTCGCCCAGGTGTTCGCGGTGTCACGGATGGCCGGTTGGGTGCCCGAGGGTGGCGTGCTGGAGCACGTCGGCTTCGGCTCGGTGCTCGGACCGGACGGCAAGATGTTCAAGACCCGCGATGGCAAGACCGTCACCCTGGACACCCTGCTCGACCTGGCCGAGGACGTTGCCGCGCCCGACATCGCGATGGCCGCGGTGAAGTACGCCGACCTGTCCACCTCGCTGCACAAGGACTACGTCTTCGACGCCGACCGGATGGTCGCCACCACCGGCAACACCGGGCCCTACCTGCAGTACGCGCACGCCCGGGTGAGCGGCATCCTGCGCAAGGCGGACGCCGAGGGCTGGGCGTCCGACGGCGTCACCGTGCTGGACGACCCGGCCGAGCAGGCGCTGGCGCTGCTGCTCTCCCGGTTCGGCGAGATCGTGGACGAGGTGTCCACCAGCCTGCAGCCGCACAAGCTGTGCACCTATCTGTTCGACACCGCCACCGCGCTGAGCACCTTCTACGAGCAGTGCCCGGTGCTGAAGAGCGAGGGCGAGGTGCGGACGTCCCGGCTGGCGATCTGCGCGGCCACCCGGACGGTGCTCAGCAAGGGTCTGTACCTGCTCGGCATCGTTGCGCCCGAGAGGATGTAGCAGCATCGATCGGGATCGGGCACGGCAGACGGTGCCCGATCCCGATCGATCATTTCGGGGTGGAACCGGCGCGTTCGGCAGCGGGACGCAGGGCGTCCGTCATCCACTGCTTGGCGGTGGCCAAGGCGTCCCAGGAGGCCAGCACGACCTCGCCCTGCGGTGAGACATGCCGCCAGTCGCCGGTGACCGCGAGGCCGAGGACGGCGACGTCCAGGGCGTCGAGCCGGCTGCCGTAGTCGCGCTGCAAGCGCCGGATCGCGCCATGGATGCCGAAATCGGCTGTCGGCGGGAACGGCGTCCGGTGCTTGATCTGCGTCGACGCCCAGCGCAAGGGTTTGTCGCCGAAGTCGTCAAGGAACGCATCGACACGGCGGTTGATCGTCTCGAAGGTTTCGGACGCCGCGAGCGTGCGCTGCCAGTGCGCCATCCATTCCCTGCCGGTCGTGGTGGTCTCCAGCGGCGGGGGAGCCGTCAACAACGGTGGCGGCACGCTCGGGTCGTCGACAGCGAGTCCGCCGGCGTCGCGGACGCACAGCAGTGCGTGCGGCAATAGCGGTGCCGTATCGATGCTCACCCGCCAGGAGCGGGATCCCCACACCCTCATGACGGCCTGCCGGTCATCAGCCCGCCGGGGCAATCGGGCTGCGGTTCATCCCGTACCCGGTTCCGGACGCAAAGCCTCTCCGACGCCGTCATGACAGGAGCTTAGGAGGCCGTCAGCCCACCAGCCGGGGTCGATAGTCGACCCGCGCGCCGGAGGCGTCCAGGTAGCTGATCGTCTTCACCAGCCGCCGCGGTCCGGCATCGAACGCCGCCGCCGTCTCGCCGTGCTGGATCAGGTACCAGATGCGGCCGTCCGGCATCGTCCCGAAGGCATAGCGGTCGTTCGTGGCGAGCGGAGTCAGCGCCGGTTCTGTCGCTCCGTCGGGCAGCAGTCCGACGGCGGCCCGGCCCAGGGTCGGAATCGTCAGCCGAACCTCGGCGCGCAGCGGATCGGCGGACGCGCCGGAGAAGCCCTGCGATTGATCGGGGAAGATCCCCCAGCCGTGCAGATCGGGGTCGTCGAAGACGGTGATGGTGCTTGTCGAAGTCGACAGCCGAGCACTCGGGACGACCGTGCTCAGGCTGTTGCGAACCGTGCCGTCGAGGCCGCGCCACACCAGCGGGAGCGACTTCTCGGTCGGGCGCGGCGTCCAGGTGGCGACCAGGGTGAGCCCCTGCTGCGGCAGCGCGATCGCGACCGCCTGCGGGTAGTCCGGCCGGACGACGCTGCGGGTGGTCTCCGGAATCACCGCCAGCACCAGCAGCTTGCTGATCGTGACGGTGGCGTACTTGCCGGCCGGGACCGTGTATTCACGGCCGCCGTCCCACCGTCCGTCAGACAGCCCCCTCACCTTCAGCACCAACTGGTCACCGGAGCGCCTGACCGCGACCCGCAGCGGGTGGAACTCGCCCGCGGAGTCGGTGGGGACGCCGAAGCTCGCCACCTCGTCCGGCTCGGCGGTCAAGGGACTCGCGTAGGGCACCGGAGGGACGCCGGTGACCGGATGCGGCGCGACGGCGTACCAGCCGAGCAGCGCTACCGCGGTGGCGGCTGCGCCGGCGACGATCTGCCGGTTGCGGCGTCCGCTCCGACGGCCGTTGCCGGCGGCGATGACCCGGTCCAGTTCGACGGTCGACGTGCTGTCGTCGGCCAGGTCGCGGAGTCCGGCGCGAAGGCGTTCCTCGAGCATGGTCATGATTCGGCTCCTTCGGTCGTCGAGGCGACGGCGTCGCGCAGGCCGGCAAGTGCCCGGGAGCAGGCCGATTTGACCGCGCCCACGGTGATGCCGAGGCACTCGGCGGTCTGTGCCTCGGTGTAGTCGTCGAAGTAGCGCAGCACCACGATCCGGCGCTGCTTGGGGGTGAGCGTGGCGAGCATCCGGGCCACCTCGTCGCGATCGTCGACCCGACTCTGCGGCCACTCGCCGGACGGACGCTCGGCCGCCCACTCGACCGGGATCGGACGCCGGCGCCGCCGATGGTCGATGCTGACGTTGACCAGCACCCGGCGGGCGTAGCTGGTCGCATCGTCCAGCCGCACCCGGTCCCAGGCGGCATAGGTCCTGGTCAACGCCTCCTGGACGAGCTCGTCGGCGAGATCCTGGCTGCCGGTCAGCAGGTACGCCGTCCGCGCCAGATAGCGGGACGCGGACGCCACGAAGGCGGTGAACTCCGCTTCCCGACGCGACGTGGCGCCGAACCCGACCATGCGTTCTCCTCCATCGACTACCCCTCTCTACGCAGCAGAGACCCGAATGGTTGCGCGGCGGGAGAAACTGCTGAAAATTCGTAGCAGCGGCGAGGCTCCACGGTGTCGGCGGCTGCCGCGCTCACGGCGGCCGGGGAGAAAACGATTCCTTTCGGGCCGCTCGGGTGACGTCGGCGACCGACGCAGGAGTGAAGGCTTGTCCGTCCGGCCACGGTGGGGACATGGTGTTGACATGTCCACAAGCGTGGTGAGTATCCGGCTCCCCGACGACCTCAAGGTTCGCCTGGAGGTGCTGAGCCGGGCAACCGGCCGTAACGATCTCAGCGATCGTGGCTTGGTGCCGGCGGGCTAGGGCCTGTTACGGAAGTCCGGTCCGGCTCGCGGGGTCCCGCATCCCGACCGGCTGCGTTCTCGTCAGTTGCCATACGACCCGGTATGACGCCCTCCTCGGCCTTGCCGGACCGGGCGCGGATACCCCGCTCAACTGATCGAACCCGACTTCCGTAACACGCCCTAGGGAGCTGGCTGGTTCGAGAGAGCCGCAGGTTTGTCCGCACCCGGTTTATTCGCTAGATAGACGCCCACCAGGATGGCTGCGCCGCCGAGCCACTGGACGACCGACAGTCGTTCGTCCAGGAGTGCAGCGCCGGACACGAGTGCGGCGACTGTCGATACTCCGATGAAGGTCGAGTAGCGGTTTGAGCCGATCGAGCTGATCGCGTAGTTCTGCAGGAAGAAGGCGCCGATGGTGCAGCCGATCGCGAGATAGGCGACCGCGATGACGAAGTCGGGCCGGGCCAGCGGAAGCGAGAGGAAATAGTCCATGGATCCGGCGCTGGCGTGGCCGATGACGGCCATCGTGCAGAACGTCACGGCACCGGCAGCGATCATGACGAACGTCTTGTCCAGGTCGCTTGCGTGGGCATAGCGCTCGGCAAAGACCGTGTAGAGGGCGAACGCAACCACGGACCCGGCGAGCAGCAGGTAGCCCAAGGTTTGAGCGCCGAGCGTCACCCCTCCTGCCGCGACCGTGGCGATGACGCCGGCAAGGGTGACCGAGATCCCCACGACCTGCCATCTCGATGGTCGAGCTTTCAGCACGATCGCGGCAGCAAGGAGGTTCACGACCGGAATCGCGGACAAGATCAGTCCGCTTTCGGAGGCACTGGTTTGCGCGACTCCGAAGGTCTCTCCGAGGTAGTAGGCAACCGGTTGGAACGCAGCCAGCAGCAGGAGGGGCTTCATCGTCGATCTGGTCAGGGTCAACCGCACAATCCGGCAGGCCCAAAGCGCCAGCAGGACGAGGAGGGCAACGCCGAACCGCCATGCCAGCAACGTGACGGGACTGATCGTGGAGGTGATGTCCTTGGTGAAAACGAACGAGCATCCGTAGAGCAGCTCGGTCACGATCGCCGCCACGACGCCGGCGCGAACAGATCGGTTCAACTAGTTCTCCCGCTTCCGCACTTCCGTAGCGTCTCACAGGACGCTTTGAAGGATCAGGGGGCTGCCCGCCGTGCGGCGGCTCAGCTCCAGAAACGATCGTTATCGGGCCAGGGCGTGGTCAGGTGTATCTCAGGCTCTCACCGGTGGCGTAGTCGTGGAGTGAGCGGACCAGCGCCGCCACGAACGCCGTCCGGGTGTCGGGGGCGGTGCGGTCGAGGGAGAGATAGGGGTTGAGGTCCTCCAACTCGACCAGGAGCAGGTGACCGTCGCGGGTGCGGCAGGCGTCGACGCGTTGGATGCCGTGCTCGATGGCGTTCCAGTCGATGAAGCGCTGCGCGAAGTCCAGATCGGCCGGCGTCGGGTCGTACAGTTCCAGCCGCCACCGTCGGCTCGGGTCGGGGGCGTAGAGCGCGTACTGGAACGCGTGATCGACGTAGTAGAACGACACCTCGTAGCCGAAGTCGATCCGCGGTTGAATCAGCACGTCCGGCTCGTCGACCGTCTCGGCCTCGGCGCGGCGGACGAATCGCAGCCCGACGGAATCGGCACCCTGCTTCGGCTTCACCACGTACTGCTCGGCGGCGGGCAGCCGATCGATGGACGCGGCGTCGTCGACGGTCGGGATGACGGGGTAGCCGGCCGCGGTGAGGTCGACGAGGTACTGCTTGCCCGCCTGGTCCCCCTTCCCGATCGGCTCGGTGTACAGGGGCACGCCCAGCTCGACGGCGCGCGCACGGTAGGCGTGGTAGGCGTCGAGGTGTTCGGCCACCGGCCCGGTGTTGCGCACCAGCACGACGTCGGCGCCGTCCATGAATGTGGCGGCGTCCTGGGGGTGGCACAACGCGACGTGGAAGTGCTCGCCAAGCTCGCCGGACAGGGCGATGTCCTCATCGCAGTAGCGACGGCCGGCCGCCTGGTAGTTCAGGTCGGTGACGAACAGCAGCCGCATGCTCATTCCTCGGCCGCGACCAGCGCCGCGGTGACGTGCAGCGCGGTGGTGGGGAACACCGGCACCGGTGAGTCGGGCTGGCCGATGAGGAGTTCGATCTCGGTGCAGCCCAGCACGATGCCCTCGGCTCCGGCGTCGACCAGCCGGCCGATGACGTCCCGGTACACCTGCCGAGACTCCTCGGTGACGATGCCCTGCACCAGTTCCTCGTAGATGATCCGGTGCACCGTCGCCCGGTCCGCATCGTTCGGGATCAACGACGCGATGCCGTGCCCGCTCAGCCGGTCGCGGTAGAACGCCTGCTCCATCGTGAACGCGGTGCCCAGCAGCCCCACCGTGCCGATGCCCGCCGCCGTGATCGCCGCGGCGGTGGTGTCGCCGATATGGATGAACGGGACGCCGATGGCGGCGGTGATCTGGTCCGCGACCAGGTGCATCGTGTTCGTGCACAGCACCACGAGGCCGGCCCCGGCGGCCTCCAAGCCCTGCGCATGCGTGGCGAGGATGCGGCCGGCGGCGTCCCAGTCCCCGGCGGCTTGCAGCGCCTCGATCTCGGCGAAGTCGAGCGAGTCCAGCAGGATCGGTGCCGAGTGGTAGCCGCCGAGCCGGTCGCGAACCTGCTCGTTCGCCATCCGGTACCAGTCCAGCGAGGACTCCCAACTCATGCCGCCGAGCACACCGATCATCTTCACGTCCCCATGGTTACGCGTTGTGGACGCCATGTACACCGCCGCCAGGAGGGTCGGCATGGCCGGCGACCGGGTCACCGGGTCAGCGGTCGACGTCCTGGCCCGACTCCAGATCGCCACAGTCGATCGTGGTCACGCCGTGGGCCTGCAGATAGCCGGCACCGCCGGAGTCGCCGCTGAGCGAGTCGGCGAATCGGCGCCAATGGTGGCGTCCGATCAGCACCGGGTGTCCCGGACGCCCCGCGAAGGACGCCCTGACCAGGCAGTCCAGGCTCACCAGGGTCAGCAGCCGGCGCAGTGTCGCCGGATCGCCGTCGGGGATGTCGACCGGGGTGATCGCCGCCGCCACCGGCGTCGGCTGCAGCCGGCCGGCCGTGGCGATGCCGGTGCGCAGCGACTCCGACAGCCCGTCCGCCCAGCGTTCGCAGATCACCGCGGACGCGGACGCCGGCAGCAGCGCCCGAGCCGCGGTCGCTGCGGCGCCGAGCACCACGACCACGTCGGTGCAGCCGCCGTCGAACAGCCGCCGGACCACGGCCTCGACCCAGGGAGTCCCGGACGCCGTGCGGCGCAGCGCCTTCGGACCCCCGGCCCGAACCCCGGCACCGGCCGCCAGCACGATGCCGACCACCGCGCCGTCACCCGACGCCCGAGACCCATCGCCCCAGCCAGCGGAAACTGCGCTCGAGTGGGCGGAACCCACACCCGAGTGGGCGGAACCCACACCCGAGCCGGCGGAGTTCGCACCCGGGCCGATCACCGGGACCCGCGACCCAGCCAGGTCGAACCCAACGCCGGCACCGGGTGCTCGTCACGCTCCGGTGCCAGCACCCGCCGGCCCCGCACGTGCACCGCGGTGATCGCCGCCTCGCGCAGTCCCATCAGCACGGTGAACAACACCTGGTAGAGCGCCCGCCGCGGGTCCGGGTCGTTGCCGGCCCCGGCCAGCGCCGGCGCGAGATGCTCGTCCCGGTCGGGTTCGACGGTGACGAAGTCGGCCTCCTTGCCGAGGTCGAAATTGCCGAACCGGTCCTGCTGGTCGAGGGCCTGGGCTCCGGCCAGCGTGCACAGGTAGAGCAGTTGCGGCGGACTGAGCGCCACCGAGGCGTCGCCCGGCTCGGACAGATGCACCTTGTAGGCGTCGTTCGCGACCCGCGGGATCAGCCACTCGTCGCCGGCACCGACGTCCGAACCGAGCGCGACGGTGACGTCGTGCGCCACCGTCCGCCGCCACGGCATGGTGCCGGAGCCGAGGAATTGCTGCGAGGTGGGGCAGTGCGCGATCGAGCTCCCGGACGCCGCCAGCCGGGCCAGTTCGGCGTCCGTGCAGTGCACCGCGTGGGCCATGACGGTGCGCCGCCCGAGCAGCGACTCCCCGCCACGCTTCGAGCCGGGCAGGAACAGGCCGTCGTAGGTGTCCAGGTAGCTGTCCACCTGGTACTGGGCGCGGACGGTGGCGATCTCGCCGTCCCCGGGCCTGTTGTTCTCGTTCAGGTGGGTGTGCAGGTACACCCCACGGTCGCGGACGCCGGCGTACAGCTCACCGAGCGCGGCCAGCGTCCGCGGGGTCACCGACAGCGAGAACCGGGGCACCACGGCGACCTGCAGCAGCGCGGTCGCCGGATCCCCAGTGTCGGCGCAGTGCCAGCGGTCGATCTCGCGGGCGACCAGGGCGATCGCCTCGGCCTCGCCGGTCAGCAACGGCGCTGCGCTGGCCGGCCCCACGGTCTGGATGCCGCGTCCGGCGACCAGCCGCAGCCCGGCGTCCCGGGTCGCCTCGAACAGCGCGTCCTGGGCGCCCGGGAAGGCCGAGCCGAAGACCATCGCCGCCGTGGTGCCGACCTGGATCCGGCGCCGGGTGAAGCTGCGGGCCACCCGGACGGCGTGGGCGTCGTCGGCCAGCCGGGCCTCGGCCGGGAAGACGCAGTGCTCCAGCCACTCCAGCAGCTGCCCGCCGCCGTAGGCGTCGGTGGTGAAGGTCTGCGGATAGTGCAGGTGGGTGTCCACGAACCCGGGCAGCAGCAGCGCCGAGCCGTCCCCGACCACCGGCCAGAACAGGTAGTCGACCGGCAGTTCGTCGTACCGTCCCAGCCAGGCCACGGTGCCCGCCGAATCCACCACCAGGGCGCCGTCCGGCACCGACACCAGCTGCCGGTCGGCGGCGGCCAGGTCGGCGTCCCCGGCGATGTGCAGGACGTGCCCGCGATGCACCGCGGCCGGTGGGTCAGGCGCCGGTGGGTCCGGCTCCGGTGGCTCGGCGGGAGCGGTCATCAGTGCCCGTACTCGGCCGCGATCCGCACCTTGGCCGCGGCGATCGGGTTGGCGTCGGCGACCTTTTCGTCGAAGCGGTGGTTGACGATCTTGGCCACCTCGATCAGCCCCGCCGCCTTCTCGGCCGCCACCGAGTTCGCCAGCCGGGTCCAGCCGTGCGCGATCACCTTCTCGTAGCGGTCCACGTCGGCGGCGCTGACCACCAGCGGAAAGCCGAATTTCTCCTTGTAGGCGGTGGTCAGCTCGGTCAGGTCGTCCAGATCTTCGCCGACCAGCGCGGGCAGGCCCTTGGTGTCGTGATCGGCGGCGTAGCGGATGTGCGCGGTGTCCGCCGACGAACCCAGGTCGGGGAAGGACCGCAGCAACTCCAACTGCTCCTCGCCGGACGCCCCGAGCAGGGCGTCCTGGAAGGCGGCGCGCAACGCGTAAGCGTCCGGGAACGGACGGGCCTGGAAGGCCAGCTCGACCACCCACGGCGCACCCTGGACCAGGTCGCCGAAGGTGGTGCCGAACTGCTCCCGGTTCATCGTGTTGACCTGGTCGATGGTTACCAGGCCGTCGCCCGGGCGTCCGGCCACCGCCTGCCCGTGGCCGCCGGTGTGGAAGAACAGCAGGTTCAGCCCGATCGCCATGATCGCGCCCAGCGTGATGCCCGAGCCGAAGAAGATCTGTGCCCAGCCGGGGAAGGCGCCGGCGATCGCGCCGTACCCGGTGATCAGGCCGGCGGCACCGACCGTGGTGCCCACCACGATGCTGTTGCGATGGTCGGTGAAGTCGACCTTCTGCAGGGTCTGGATGCCGGCGACCGCGACCGCCGCGAACAGCGCCAGCGCCGCGCCGCCGAGCACCGGGTGCGGAATGCCGGCGACGATCGCCGCCGCTTTGGGCAGCAGGCCGAGCACGATCATGATCACGCCGGCCGCCGCCACCACCCAGCGCGACTTCACCTGGGTGAGCCGGACCAGGCCGACGTTCTCGGCGAACGCGGTGTAGGGGAACGAGTTGAGCACCCCGCCCAGGGTGGTCGCCAGCCCGTCGGCGCGGATCGCCGCGGCGATGTCGCCGGGCCGGACCCGCTTGCCGACGATCTCGCCGGTCGCGTAGGCGTCCCCGGTGGTCTCCACCATGGTGATCAGCATCACGATGACCATCGACAGGATCGCGGTCACCGAGAACTGCGGGACGCCGAAGTAGAACGGCGTGGTGATCCCGAAGACCGGCGAACCGGCCACGTCGTCGAAATGCGCGTCGCCGAGCAGGAAGGCGATCAGGGTGCCGGCGACCAGGCCGATCAGCACCGCCACGGTCTGCAGGAAGCCCCGGGTGAACCGCTGCACGATCAGGATCAGCGCCAGCGTCCCGCCCGCGTAGCCGAGGTTCTTCAACAGCAGGCCGGGGTTGCGCAGCGCGTAGTCGTACATCTCCACCGGGGTGAAGGTGCCGGCCGCGTCGAACACGAAACCGTTGACCCCGCCGATCGCGCCGTAGGCGATGTCGCCGGCCGCCACCGGAACCAGGGCGACGCCGATGATCAGGATGATCGACCCGGTGACCACCGGGGGAAAGTATTTGAGCAGCCGAGCGAAGAACGGCGCCACGAAGAAGGTGAACAGACCGGCCACGATGACCGCGCCGTAGATGGTCAGCAGGCCGTCGACCGGCGTCCCGCCGGTAGCGGTGACGGAAAGGCCGATCGCGATCATCGGCGACACCGCGGTGAAGGTGACGCCCTGCAGCAGCGGCAGCCGGATGCCGATCCGCCAGGCCCCGCGTCCGAAGCCGACCGCCTGCAGGATCGAGGCGATGCCGCAGGTGAACAGGTCGGCGTTGATCAGGTGGATCAGCTGCTCGCTGCTCAGCCCCAGCGCGTTGGCGACCAGGATCGGGACCAGGACGGCGCCGGCGTAGAAGGCCAGCACGTGCTGAAAGCCGTAGGCGGCCAACTGGGGCGCCGGCAGCACCTCGTCGACCGGGTGGACGCCGGTCTTCCCGATGCTGCTCTGTGCCGTGGTGGTTGTCGCCATCGCGGACCTCCTGGATGGGCGTGGGTCGCCCCGGAACGGGCGGCGGAGCTATCTTCAGCCCGGTTTTCGGGCCGGACGCCTCACGTCGCCGGAAAGTAACGCCGCTTTCATCGCACTGGAACAGGGCGCGGATATTCCTGAGGGGTCCGGGGTCGATGCCGGAGTGAGGAGCGGACGCCATGTTCGAGCTTGCCGAGGAGCTGTTGCGGCGGCTGGACGCGGGGGAGCCGGTGGCGGTGGTGACGGTGACCCGGGTGCTGGGCTCGGCACCGCGTCCGGTGGGTTGCTCGATGGCGGTGGCCGCGACGGCGTCCGGGGAGCGGGTGCTGGGGGCGATCTCCGGCGGCTGTGCCGAGTCGGCCGCGCATGCGCTGGCGCAGCAGGTGCTGGCCTCCGGTGCGCCGGTCACCGAGCATCTCGGATTCGACGAGTGGGCGTTCTCCACCGGACTGTCCTGCGGCGGCCAGCTGCGGGTGCTGGGCTACCGGCTGGACGCCTCCCGTCCCGAGCTGATCGCCGAATTGCGGGCCGCCGCCGACGGATCGGACGCCGCGCTGGCGATCGTCTCGCGCGGGCCCGACGAGTTGCTGGGCCGGGTCGTGACGCTGACCGGCGGGGACGCCGGACTGCCGGCCGGGGTGCTCGGGGTGGTGCGGCGGGAGCTCGCCGACCGGCTGGTCGACGGCGTCTGCGGTGTGCTGGAGCCCTCCGACGAGGTGGAGTTGGCGGTGCTGGTCAGTCGCGCCCGTCCGCGGCTGTTGATCTTCGGCGCCGTCGACGTGGCCGGTGCGTTGAGCCGGCTCGGACGCCAACTCGGCTACCGGGTCACCGTCTGCGACGCCCGGGCGCTGTTCGCCACCGCCGAGCGGTTCCCGGACGCCGACCAGGTGGTGGTGGACTGGCCGGCCCGCTACCTGGCGTCGATCGAGGTGGACGCCCGCACGGTGATCGCGGTGCTGACCCACGAGGAGCGCTTCGATGTGCCGCTGCTCACCGCCGCCCTGGACGGTCCCGCCGGCTACATCGGTGCGATGGGTTCGCGCCGCACCCACCAGCGGCGGTTGGGCCTGCTCCGCGAGGCCGGGGTCTCGGCGCAGGCGCTGGAGCGGTTGCATTCGCCGATCGGTCTCGACCTGGGCGCGGTCACCCCGATGGAGACCGCGGTCTCGATCATGGCCGAGGTGATCGCGTCCCGCACCGGTGCTGCGGCGCGTCCCCTGGCGCAGGGTTCGGGCCCGATCCACGCCGTGGTGGTGCCCGCCTGACTTGTGGGGTGCCGTCCGGTGGGACGCTGGGGACGGTTCCTTTCGTCCCACTGGTAGTACCTGTGGCACGAAAAGAACCGTCCCCACCGTTCCATTCCACCGTTCCATTCGTAGTGTCAGTGGGACGAAAGGAACCGTCCCCATCGTCCCACCTAGCCGGACGCCAGGCGCCAGACCCGGTCCTTGCTGAACGGGGTCTCATAGGGTCGGACGCCGACCGCGCGGCGGATCGCGTTGCCCAGGGCGGCCGCGACCGGGTTGTACGGGGATTCGCTCATCGACTTGGCGCCGAACGGGCCGAGGTCGTCGCTGGTGTCGGCGAAGTACACCTCGGTGTCGCCGATGTCGGCCAGCTGCGGCACCCGGTAGGTGCGGAACACCGGATTGAGCACCGCTCCGTCACGAACCAGCACCTCCTCCAGCAGCGCCGAGCCGATCGCCTGGGCGACGCCGCCCTCGACCTGGCCGCGGCACTGCTCCGGGTTCATCACGGTGCCGGCGTCCGCCGACTGGATCGACTGCAGAATGCGCACCTCGCCGGTGTCGACGTCCACCGCGACCCGGAAGGCCTGCACGTTCCAGGCCAGCGAGCGCTGCTCACCGAGCTCGGCGCCGTCCGCCACCAGAACCCCACCGACCCGATGGTGGTCGTCGACGGCCGCGATCAAGTCGGCGAAACCCAGCCGCCGACCGCCGGCGACCACGCCGTCCGCATCGAGCGTGAGTTCGGACGCCGACGCGCCGGTGAGCCGCTCGGCAGCGGTCAGCAAAGTCGCCCGCAGGTCGAGCGCCGCCGCATACAAGGCCTTGCCGGCAACGGTGGTGCCGGCCGAGGCGAACGCGCCGGTGTCGTGGGGGGCGGCGTCGGTGTCCGACTGGTGCACCACGATCCGGTCCACGCCGGTGTGCAGCGCGGTCGCCACGATCTGGGTGTGCACCGTGGTGGTGCCGTTGCCGAACTCGGCGGTGCCCACCCCCAGGTGATAGCGGCCGTCGGGGTGCAGGGTGACCGTGGTCCGGGCGATGTGCCCGAACGGGGCCATGGTGGCGATCATCGCCACCGCCATGCCCTCACCGGTGCGCCAGCTGGGGCCGGACGGCGCCGCCACCCCGTTGCCCCTGGCCAGCGCGGCTTCGGCCAGATCCAGGCACTGGTCGAGCCCGTAGCTGCCGTAGACCAGATCGGCCTCCGGCTCGGCGTGCGCGGTCAGCAGCGGATCGCCCGGGCGCACCATGTTGATCCGGCGCAGCTCGAACGGGTCCATGTCCAGAGCGATGGCGAGTTCGTCCAGCGCCGACTCGACGCCGAAGATCACCTGCCCCAGGCCATAGCCGCGGAAGGCGCCCGAGGGCACGTTGTTGGTGTAGACGACCTCGGCGTCCACCCGCTTCACCGGCACGTTGTACAGCGAGATCGACTCGGCGCAGGCGTGGAACATGACGCCCCGAGAGTGGTTGCCGTAGGCGCCGGTGTCGGAGAGCAGGTCGAGCTTGAGCGCGGTCAGCCGGCCGTCCGCGGACGCCCCGAGGCTCACCCCGACCCGCATCGGATGCCGCACCGACGTGCGCTGGAACTCGTCCGCCCGGCTCAACTCGAACTGCACCGGACGTCCGGTGCGCAGCACGGCCAGCCCGACCAGGTCTTCGGTGAAGATCTCCTGCTTGCCGCCGAAGCCGCCGCCAACCCGTCCGGTGAACACCCGGATCCGTTCCGGCGGCAACTCCAGCAGCAGGCTGAGCTCGTCGCGGACCAGGAACGGCACCTGGCTGGAGGTGCGCAGGGTGAGCCGGCCGTCGTCGTCCAGCCAGCCGATGGTGCCGTGGGTCTCCAACTGGGCGTGGCTGACCCGCTGGGTCTGCCAGACCCCGCTCACCGTCACCGCGGACGCCGCCAGCGCCGCGTCCACGTCGCCGCCGTGGCCTTCGTGCAGGCCGACGATGACGTTGCGGTGCGCCTCGTCCACGCGATCGGCCGGGGTCCGGTCCGGATGGATCAGCGGGGCGCCCGGGGTGCGCGCCTGCTCCGGGTCGAAGACGGCGGGCAGCACCTGGTAGTCGACTTCGATCAGCCGGCAGGCCTGCTCGGCGATCGCGGCCGTCGTCGCCACCACCGCGGCGACCCGCTGGCCGCGGAACCGGACCACGTCGTCGAGCATCCGGGTATCGTCCGGGTCGTCGACGCGATGCTCGTGCCGGGCCGTCGAATACCGGACGCCGGGCACGTTGCGGTGAGTGAGCACGAGCTCGACCCCGGGCAGCGCCTCGGCCGCGCTGGTGTCGATGGCGACGATCCGGGCGTGCGGATGCGGCGCGTTGAGCAGCCGCAGGTGCAGCGCGCCGGGCATCGCCACGTCGAAGGTGTACGGCTCGGTGCCGGTCACCACCCGGCGTCCGGCCGGCGGCGGCACGGAGCGGCCCACCGCCGCCTCGTCCGGACCCGGCCGGTCGGTCAGGGTCGGCGCTCCGGTCAGGCCGGCCCGGATGGACTGCCGGATCGACCGGTAGCCGGTGCAGCGGCACAGGTTGCCCTTCATCAGCCGCGGCAGGTCGTCGAGGTCGTCGACGGTCAAGGGGGACGCGGTGACGATCATCCCGGCGGTGCAGAACCCGCACTGGAAGCCGAAGTTGTCGCAGAACGCGCGCTGCATCGGGTGCAGGTCGTCGGGGCTGCCCAGGCCGGAGACGGTGGTCACCTCGGCGCCGTCGACCCGGACCGCGGGCACCAGGCAGGAGTGCACCGGACGTCCGTCCAGCAGCACCGTGCAGGCGCCGCAGTCCCCGGCGTCGCAGCCCTTCTTGACGCCCAGGTGGCCGTGCTCGCGCAGGAACGTGCGTAGGCACTGCCCGGGCGCGGGGGCGGCGTCCAGGGCGGCGCCGTCCACGGTACAGTGGATCGCGTCGGCGTCCACGGCAGGCTCGAGCGGCGGTGTGGTGTGGGTGTCGGTCATCGGCCCACCGGCCCCGACGCGGCCGGCACGGATCCGGCCTGGCCCAGTTCGGCGCGGACCTCTTCCATCAGCACCTGGCTGACCTGCCGACGCCAGTCGGCGGCACCGAGCGGATCGGTGTAGTAGCCGGACGCGGCGGCGACCCCGGCGCGCAGCGTGTCGGCGTCCGGGAGTTCGGGATAGCGCAGCAGCACCGGACGCAGCGTGGCGGCGGTGATCACGAACAGCGCCGAGCCGTCGGCGTCGAGGCGTCCGGTCAGCACCGCGCCGGAGCGGCCCAGCCGGGCCAGCGCGATCTTCCGCAGCGCCGTCGTGCCGGACAGGGCGCGATGTGGAATCTCGATCGCCCGCAGCACCTCGCCCGGGGCGAGTGAGTTGGTGCCGTTGCCGGTGATCAGCCCGGCCACCGGCGCCCGCCGGTCGGTGCCGTCCGGGCGCCAGATCTCGGCCTCGGCGTCCAAGGTGGCGGCCAGCGTGACCATCGCGCCGGCAGCGAACGAGCGGCAGATGTTGCCGCCGACCGTCGCCAAGCCCCAGATCTTGAACGACATCAGCAGCGCGTCGGCGCAGGCCCGGAAGAACGGCTGAGCGGTCCACCCCGGCTGCGGCGGCAGCCCGACCAGCTCGGCGATGGTGCAGGTGGCGGCGACCCGCAGGCCGCGGTCGGTGACCTCCAGCGCCGGCCACTCCAGCGCGGTCAGATCGACCAGCCCGGACGCCTGAGGCTGCGGCTCGGAGAACAGCCAGGTTCCGCCGGCGAGCAGCACCTCACCGGGCGCCAGGACCAATTCACTGCGCGACCGCGGACGCCGGAACCGCGTGATCGTATTGAGGTCCATCGGCACAGTGAATCGACCGGATGTATCGCCCGTGTTTCGAGTCGGTGCAGCTTGTGGGTCAACGCTGGGGGACGCGGTGAGGTTCTCGACCCGGTGCGCCGCACCCGCTTCGGTTCTCGGTGGCGCCGATCAGGCCGTGACACGACCCGCATGGCCACGTACCGTGAGTGCAGCCCACTTTCGAAGGAGAAATATCGTGGCCACTCCCGTGCGCGCCGCCGTCCTGACCGGCGTCGAGGAAAAATTCCGGTTCGAAGATCTGATTCTCGATGACATCCGTCCCGACGAAGTGCTGATCAAGATCGCGGCGACCGGTCTGTGCCACACCGACCTCGCAGTACAGCACGGGGATATACCGGGCCCCTTTCCGTTCGTTCTCGGTCATGAGGGTTCGGGTGTCGTCGAACAGGTCGGCGACCATGTCACCGGTCTGGCGGTCGGGGACGCCGTCACGCTCTCCTTCGCCTCGTGCCGTGACTGCCGCAATTGCCTGGCCGGGCACCCGACCAACTGCCTGAACCTTTACCCGCTGAACTTCTTCGGCGTCCGGGGGGACGGGTCGACCACCTTCAGCCGCCCCGACGGCGGCGCCGTGCACGGGAGCTTCTTCGGGCAATCCTCATTCGCAACGTACGCCATCACGTCGGCGACGAACGTGGTCAAACTGCCCGACGGTGCGCCCGTGGAACTGGTCGGGCCGCTCGGCTGCGGTTTCCAGACCGGCGCCGGCACCATCCTCAACACACTCAAGGTGCAGCCAGGCAGCACCGTCGTGGTCACCGGCGCGGGCGCTGTGGGACTCTCGGCGATCATGGCCGCGAAGATCGCCGCCGCGACCACGATCGTCGCCGTCGACATCCTCGATGAGCGGTTGGCGATCGCTCGGAGCCTCGGAGCCACGCACACCATCAACTCCCGCGAGGTGGACGCCATCGCGCGAATCATGGAGATCATCCCCGGGGGCGCCGACTACGGCGTGGACACGACCGGTGTGGCAACGGTGATCGAATCGCTGCTGCAGGCGACGGCGTTGGGCTCGAGAATCGCACTGGTCGGCGTCCCTCGGCCCGGACAGACAGTGAACCTCGGGCTGATCAGCGCGTCGGGCAAGACCATCGTCGGTGCGATGGAGGGCGATTGCGTCCCGCAGACCTTCATCCCGCAGCTGCTCGCGCTACATCGAGCAGGTCAATTCCCTTTCGACGAGTTGATCACCAGCTATTCGTTCGAGGACATCGAACAGGCGATCGCCGATACCGCCTCCGGCAAGGCCGTGAAGGCCGTCCTGGTCATGCCGGACTAAGAGGTTCCGATCGGGCGCGCGAACTCGCGACGCAGACCGGCTCAGATCCCCATCGGATGCCAGACCGTCTTGATCTCCAGGAACCGGGTCATCCGGTCCAACTCCGGTGTGGCGGTCAACTCTTCGACACCGGGACGGCGTACCCGCTTCAGGTTGTCGGCGGCGGCGACCTCCAGGTCACGGGCCAGGTCGGCGTCGGTCACCCCGGTCAGGTCGAGGCCGTTGACGTCCATGTGGGACGCCAGCCAGGGCCCGATCTCGGCGGCGTCCCCGGTCAGGATGTTCACCACTCCGCCCGGCACATCGGACGTCGCCAGCACCTCGGCGAAGGTGATCGCCAGCAGCGGCGCCGGCTGCGAGGGGATCACGACGCAGGTGTTGCCGACCGCGATCAGCGGCGCCACCACCGACACCAGCCCGAGCAGCGGGGACTCCGGGGCGATCACCGCGACCACCCCGGTCGGTTCCGGCGAGGACAGGTTGAAGTACGGTCCGGCAACGGGGTTCGCGGCGCCGTCCACCTGGGCGATCTTGTCCGTCCAGCCGGCGTACCAGACCAGCCGGTCGATCGCGGCGTCCACCTCGGCCCCGGCTTCGGACGCCCCGACACCGAGAGCCGCGACGATATCGGCCTCGAACTGCGCCCGCCGCGCCTCCAGCACCTCGGCGATCCGGTACACCACCTGGCCGCGGTTGTACGCCGTCCGCGACGACCAGCCGCCGAACGCGGACCGGGCCGCTTTCACCGCGTCCCGGGCGTCCTTGCGGGACGCCTGCGAGGCGTTCGCCAACAAGGCCCCGGAGGCGTCGTTGACCAGGTAGGTGCGGCCCGATTCCGAGCGCGGGAAGGCGCCGCCGATGTACAGCTTGTAGGTCTTGCGGACGTCGGTGCGGCTCACTGCAGGTACCCTTCCAGCCCGTGCCGGCCGCCCTCGCGGCCATACCCCGACTCCTTGTAGCCGCCGAACGGGCTGGCCGGATCGAAGCGGTTGAACGTGTTGCTCCACACCACGCCCGCGCGCAGCGCCGAGGCCATCCACAGGATCCGGGAGCCCTTCTCCGTCCAGATCCCCGCGGACAGCCCGAACGGGGTGTTGTTGGCCTTCTCCACCGCCTCGGACGGCGTCCGGAAGGTGATCACCGACAGCACCGGCCCGAAGATCTCCTCGCGGGCGATCCGATGCGCCTGGGAGACCCCGGTGAAGATCGTCGGCGCGAACCAGAACCCCTTGTCGGGCAGCACACACGCGGGCGACCAGCGGTCTGCCCCCTCCGCCTCGCCGATGTCGGACAGGGCCCGGATCTTGGCCAGCTGCTCGGCGGAGTTGATCGCCCCGATGTCGGTGTTCTTGTCCAGCGGGTCGCCGACCCGCAGGGTGGCCATCCGCGCCTTCAGCTTGGCCAGCACCTCCTCGGCCACCGACTCCTGCACCAGCAGCCGCGAGCCGGCGCAGCAGACGTGGCCCTGGTTGAAGAAGATGCCGTTGACGATGCCCTCGACGGCCTGGTCGATCGGGGCGTCGTCGAAGACGATGTTGGCCGCCTTGCCGCCCAGCTCCAGGGTGACCCGCTTGTCGGTGCCGGCCACGGTGCGGGCGATCGCCTTGCCGACCTCGGTGGAGCCGGTGAATGCCACCTTGTCGATGCCCGGGTGGGCGACCAGGGCGCGTCCGGTGTCGCCGGCCCCGGTGATGATGTTGACCACCCCGGGCGGCAGGTCGGCCTGCTGGCAGATCTCGGCGAACAGCAGCGCGGTCAGCGGGGTGGTCTCGGCCGGCTTCAGCACCACGGTGTTGCCGCAGGCCAGCGCGGGGGCGATCTTCCAGGCCAGCATCAGCAGCGGGAAGTTCCACGGAATGACCTGCCCGGCCACCCCGAGCGGCTGCGGGTTCGGTCCGAAGCCGGCGTATTCCAGCTTGTCGGCCCAACCCGCGTAGTAGAAGAAGTGGGCGGCCGCGGTGGGCACGTCGACGTCCCGGGACTCCTTGATCGGCTTGCCGTTGTCGATCGACTCCAGCACCGCGAACTCCCGGGACCGTTCGGCGATGATCCGGGCGATCCGGAACAGGTACTTGCCGCGTTCGGCGCCGGACATCCGCGACCAGGGGCCGAACGCCTTCCGGGCGGCCGCGACCGCGGCGTCCACGTCGGCCTCGGACGCCTCGCTGACCTGCGCCAGCACCTCCTCGGTGGCCGGATTGACGGTCGTGAAGCCCTCGCCGCGGCCGTCGACGAAGTCGCCGCCGATGAACAGCCCGTAGGACGATCGGATGTCGACGATCGAGCGCGATTCCGGCGCCGGGGCGTAGTCGAAGCTGATGCTCATGGGTGTCCCTGGGTCAGTCGAGAGTGAAGTAGTCGGGGCCGGAGTAGCGTCCGGTGGCCATCTTGGTGCGCTGCATCAGCAGGTCGTTGAGCAGCGTGGACGCCCCGAACCGGAACCAGTCCGGGCTCAGCCAGTCGGGGCCGGCGATCTCGTTCACCATCACCAGGTACTTGATCGCGTCCTTGGAGCTGCGGATGCCGCCGGCCGGTTTCACCCCGACCTGGCGTCCGGTGGCCAGCCGGAAGTCGCGGACGGCCTCCACCATCACCAGCGTCACCGGCAGGGTGGCGGCCGGCTGGATCTTGCCGGTGGACGTCTTGATGAAGTGCGCGCCGGCCAGCATCGCCAGCCAGGACGCCCGGCGCACGTTGTCGTAGGTCTGCAACTCGCCGGTCTCGAAGATCACCTTCAGGTGCGCCGTGCCGCAGGCCTCACGGACGGCGGCGATGTCCTCGAACACCTCCAGGTAACGGCCGGACAGGAACGCACCCCGATCGATCACCATGTCGATCTCGTCGGCACCCGCGGACGCCGCCTCGGCGACGTCGGCCAGCCGGACCTGGCGGGAGGCGCGTCCGGACGGGAACGCCGTCGCTACCGCGGCCACCTTGACCTCAGAGCCCTGCAGCGCGTCCTTGGCGATGCCGACCATGTCGCCGTAGACGCACACCGCGGCGGTGCGCGGGCAGGACGGATCGGCCGGGTCGGGACGCATCGCCTTGCTGCACAGCGCCCGCACCTTGCCGGGGGTGTCCATGCCCTCCAGGGTGGTCAGGTCGACCATGCCGATGGCCAGGTCGAGCGCCCACTGCTTCGCGGTGGTCTTGATCGACCGGGTGCCCAGGGACGCCGCACGCTGGTCGGCGCCGACCTGGTCGACGCCGGGCAGGCCGTGCAGGAAGCGGCGCAGGGCGGCGTCCGAAGCGGTGACGTCAGCCAGGCTCGACTGCAGTGTCGTACTCACCCGGACAGCATAGGAGTCCGGCCGACGGATCAGCGCAGCAGGTCCGGGTGCGCCGACTTGTCCACCGCCAGCCAGGCCGCGCCGATGATGCCGGCCCGGTTCTGCAGCTCGGCCGGCACGATCGGCGTCCGCAGGTTCAGCCGCGGCAGGAATTTGTGGGCCTTCTTGCTCACCCCGCCGCCGACTACGAGCAGATCGGGCGAGAACAGGAACTCGACCGTCTCGTAGTAGCGCTGCAGCCGCGGCACGTACTCGTCCCAGCTCAGCTCCTCGCGGGTCCGGGCGCTGGCGGCGGCGCGCTTCTCGGCGTCGTAGCCGTCGATCTCGAGGTGGCCGAGCTCGGAGTTCGGGATCAGCATGCCGCGGTAGACGATCGCCGAGCCGATGCCGGTGCCCAGGGTGGTGATGATGACCAGGCCCGGGTTGCCCTTGGCGGCGCCGAACTGCACCTCGGCCACACCGGCGGCGTCGGCGTCGTTGACCAGCACCACGTCGCGGCCCAGGGCGTCCTCGAAGATCTTCTCCGCCGGGCAGTTCACCCAGGACGGGTGGATGTTGGCCGCCGACAGGGTCACGCCGTGCTGCACGATGGCCGGGATGGTGATGCCGATCGGGCCGTCGCCGAGCTGGTCGGAGAAGTTGGCCACGATCTCGCCGACCACGAAGGCGACGTTGGCGGGGGTGGATTCCTGCGGGGTCTCGATCCGTAACCGCTCCGTTGCGAAGTCTCCGGCGGCGAGATCGACCACAGCTCCTTTGATGCCCGATCCGCCGATGTCGATGCCGAGTGCGAAGTTCGAAGTCATGAGCCGCACCTTAGTGAGCGCTCCACCGCGAGGGAAGGTGGTCGCGAGGCATCGGGGTTGCCAGACTGAGGGTATGAGTTCATGGTTGGTCACCGGCGGTGCCGGGTACATCGGTGCGCACGTGGTGCGCGCTTTCGCTTCGGTCGGCATCGATCCGGTGGTTTACGACGACCTGTCGTCGGGCTTCGCCGGCTTCGTGCCCGAGGGGGTGCCGTTCGTGCAGGGCGACATCCTGGACGTCGAGACGCTCACCGAGACCCTGTCGGCGCACGGCTGCACGGGTGTCGTGCACGTCGCCGGGTTCAAGTACGCGGGGGTGTCGGTGAACCGTCCGCTGCACACCTACAACCAGAACGTCACCGGCACCGCCAAGGTGCTGGACGCCATGCACCGGGCCGGCGTGAACAAGGTGGTGTTCTCCTCCAGCGCCGCGGTGTACGGGACGCCCGACACCGAATTGGTCACCGAGGACTCACCCACGCATCCGGAGTCGCCGTACGGGGAGTCGAAGCTGATCGGGGAGTGGCTGATCGCGGACCTGGCCCGGGCCTGGCCGGAGTTCGCCGGGGTCAGCCTGCGCTACTTCAACGTGGTCGGCTCGGCCACCGACGAGGTGTACGACGCCAGCCCGCACAACCTGTTCCCGATCGTCATCGAGGCGCTGCTGGAGGGCCGGACGCCGCGGGTGAACGGCACCGACTACCCGACCCCGGACGGCAGCTGCGTCCGCGACTACGTGCATGTCGGCGACCTGGCGGTCTCCCACGTGGCCGCCGCGCAGGCGCTGGAGGCCGGACGGCAACTGCGTCCGGCATACAACCTGGGCAGCGGCGACGGGCTCAGCGTGCTGCAGATCATGGACGCCATGCGTCGCGTCACCGGCATCGACTTCAGCCCCGAGGTGGGCGCGCGGCGTCCGGGTGACCCGGCCCGGATCGTCGCCGAGGGCCGGGCCGCCGCAGCCGATCTGGACTGGCAGATGCGGCACACCGTCGACGACATGGTGCGCAGCGCCTGGGACGCCCGACGCGCCCACTGACCGGCCGGCCCGCTCGCCGTTCGCCCGTCTCACCGTTCGTTCGCCGTTGGCCGGGCCTGTCCGCGACCGGCCGAACTCGTCGTGCGTCGTCCCTAGCCCGGACGGTGGGCCGCCAGCAGGGCGGCCAGCCGTGCCGTCCGGGCTCGGGAGGCCTCGTCGAGCAGCAGCGTCCGGGCGATGCCGGCGTCGATGTTCCGGGCGGCGGTGGTGGCCAGCAGCTGGGTGGTGTGCACGTTGACGGTGGCCAGCCCGAGCCGGCGGCGCAGCGGCCCCTGATCGACGGCCAGCGACTGGACGCGGGCATGCGGCACCACCATCTGCACCCGGGTCAGCCAGCCGGCCCGGGTGAGCAGCACCGAGTCGTCGTATCCCCAACCCACCCAGGAATGGCTGATCGGCTGCAGCCAGCGGGCCCGGTCCGGGGAGGGTCGGACGTCGATGGCGTCCAGCCGCAGCCCCGGCCAGATCGTCGCCAGCACCAGTTCGAGTTCGGCGCGGGTGCCGATCGGCAGCAGGATGCTGGTGGTGCCGGACTGATCCTCGTCATGGGCCAGGCCGTGATTGCCCAGCACCGCCATGTCGACCCGGTACAGGCCGAGCCGGCGCCACCACAGCGGCTGGGCGATCCGCAGCGACTGGATGCGGTGCCGCGGCACCGACTGGCTGGTCAGACTGGTCAGACCCCGGGTTACCTTGAGACCCGGTCCGCTGCGCAGGAACGCGTAGTTCCACTGTCCGATGACGCGCCGCACCACGAAGCTCCACAGCGCGCCGACGCCGGGCAGCGCGGCCCCGAGCAGCAGCCATGGGCTGTCGAGAACGGCGCCCCGTCCGCCGGGGTCGAGCGCCAGCAGCCCGGAGGCCACGATCAGGATCGGCACGGTCAGCAGCAGGAACTCGTGGGACAGCACCGCCCCCAGCACCAGCCGCTGCGGCGGCACCCGGACCAGCACCTCGTCGGCGGCCCCCAGATCGTTCAGGACGCCCGTGCGGACGTGTTCGGTGAGTTCCGCCGACCGGACGCCGTGGGCGCGGGCCAGCAGGTAGTCGCGGACGGCGGCCGCCCGGGTGCGGGACAGGTAGCGCAGCTTGTGGCCGCCCTCGGCGCCGACGTCGATGGAGATCTCGGCCAATCCGAGGAGTCGTGCCGCGAACGGCTCGGTGATGTCGACGGACTGGATGCGGTCGAAGCGGATGCGCTGCGAGGTCTTGGTCAGCACCCCGGTCTCGATCCGCAGCTCGTCGTGGTCGACGATGAACGAGGTGGCCCGCCAGTCCAGGTAGGCGAACGCGATCAGCACCAGCACCAGGGCCGCGCCGCCGGCCGTGACCCAGGTCAGCGGCGGCGGGCGGAAGCCCTCGCCGCCGTTGAGCAGCTCGCGTCCGAGGCTCCACGCCACCGCCAGCACCAGCACCCAGGCGCGCACCAGCGGGGTGAGCGGATGCGGCTTCTCGACCAGTTTGGCGGTGGGGGCGTCCGGGGTCGTCGTGAGCGGGCGGATCTCGGCACCGACTGCTGTGCCTGAACCCGCCCGGTATCCAGGGGTCGTCGGCCAGCGCAGCCGACTCGGGTCGGGCCACCCGCCGAACCGGCCCGGCGGCACGGTCACAGGCCGTCCTCGTCGCCGATGCCGATCGCGGTAAGGCGGTCGCGGAGCTGTTCGGCGTCCGTCTTCGGCAGGCCGGGGATCTTCGCGCCCGACTGCAGGCTGGCGGTCACCAGTTCGACGCTGGCCAGGCCGAGGGCGCGGGTCAGCGGACCGCTTTCGACCTTGACCGCCTGCATCCGGCCGTAGGGGATCACGGTGAGCTCCCGGAACCACAGCCCGTGGACGAGATAGAGGTCGTCGTCGCGTTCGGCGTAGCCCCAGGCGCGCACCCAGCGGGCGAGCCGGAACCACCGCCAGGCCGCCCAGACCAGGCCGAGCGCGATCGCCGCGGACGCCCACCGCCAGTCGGTGAAGATCCACAACGCGGTCGCGGCGGCGCCGAAGACGATCACCGTGGTCACCAGCATCCGGACGCGCAGCACCGTCGCGAAGTCGGGCGAGATGCGCAGCCACTCGTGATCGGGCGGGGCGAACAGCGCGTCGTCCATGACCATCACCCTAGAGGCTGCAGGGGAAGAGGCTGCCCGGTGGGGTGGGCACAGTCGGCAGGGCGGCCGTGCCGCCGACCCGTGGCGGGTTCAGTTCCTCTTGTCCTTGGGGCGCTTGACGCGCGCCTCGACGCCGCCGAATCCGACGAAACCACGGACCACGACCTTCGGAGCACCCGGCGCGGGCGGGCTGGTGACCTTGGCGGTGGCGCCGCCGAAGATCGCCAGCGCCCGGTTCTCCAGGTCGGTTCCCTCCGGCACCAGCACGTCGATGCCGCCGAACAGGCAGAACACGTTGATCTCGCAGGTGTTGTCGGTGAAGGTCGCCTCACGGAGATCGAGCACGGTGCCGCCGAACAGGTTCAGCACGCTGAGGTTGCGGCGCGGCTGCCAACGTCCCCGCCGCTCGGTGCCGCCGAACAGCGTGACGATCAACTCGGGCTCGGCGCCGGCCTGACCCGGTGCCTGCGACCATGCCTGGCTGGGGGCGGCGGTGTCGTCCAGCGCCACCAGGTCACGGGTCAGCGGGACGAGGTCGTCGAACGTCTCGGCGATCGTGGCGGCCTGCATTCGCTCGGCATGCTCCTCGGCGGTGATCCGGCCCTCCGCGTAGGCGGACTCGAGCAACGTGACCACCTTGTTGCGGTCACCCTCCGACACCGGCAGATGCCCGCCTACCGCCGGACCGACGTCGCTCGGCTCGGGGTACCTGGGAAAACTCGACTCGGGATTGCTCATAGTCCGACGCTAGTCGCGTCCGGCGTCCCGGGGGCAGCCGCTCGGAGGCCGGCCAGGGTAGGTGGAGGGGTCTCCCTGACCGGACGCCCCGCGCCGATTGTGCGCTCGGCGAGCGGTTCGGGCTAGACTGGCCCGGCCCGGTCACCAGGCCGTGCGGGCGTAGTTCAATGGCAGAACATCAGCTTCCCAAGCTGAGAATGCGGGTTCGATTCCCGTCGCCCGCTCCGAGACGAAACACCTAGTCGGAGCCGGGTAGACGTCCCGCAGACAGACAGTTGGAAGAGCGATAAGACCCCTTCCGTGCATCATCGTGCGTCAGCACGGCTCACGGAGAGGGTCAGCGCCATGCCGAGCGCCACCACGAAACGACGATCCCGCGGCGTCCTGGGCGCCGTGCGCCGGCTGCCGTCCGGCCGGTTCCAAGCGTCCTACCGGCACGACGGCGAACGGTTCACCGCGCCGTACACGTTCGACACCCGCGAGGCAGCGAACGGCTGGCTCGCCGCTGAGCGGGCCGATCGGGCACTCGGCAGCTGGCGCGATCCCCGGCTCGGTCAGGTGAGCCTTGACGACTACGCCCGCGGCTGGCTGGCGGCACGGACCGACCTCGCGCCGCGCACCCGTGACCTGTACGGCCGGCTGCTCGACGCCCGCGTGCTGCCGGCCGTGGGCGATCCGGCGTCCGGCCGGCTGGCGCTGGGCCGGCTCCCGCTGGTCGCGCTCACCCCGGCCCTCATCCGGACCTGGTTCGCCCGCATGTCGGCCGACTGTGCCCGCGACGCCGCACGCCCGACCCGGCGCCGGCCGGCCAACTCGACCCACGGACCCAACTCGGCCCGTGCCTGGGCCATCGCCCACGGCTACCCGGTGAAAGCTCAAGGCCGGCTCCCTGACGCCGTTCTGCGGGCCTGGGAGACTGCGGGCCAGCCAGAACCTGGCACAGGGCCGCGTAAGGGCCGCACGGGCCGCACGACGGCCGCCCAGGCCTATCGGCTGCTGCACGCCATCCTCGCCACGGCCGTCACCGACGGGCTGATCGTCACCAACCCGGCCATGGTGAAGGGTGCCGGCACAGTGCATCACCCGGAACGGGAGACCGCGACCCCGGCCGAGGTTGCTCAGCTGGCCGACCTGATGCCGGCGCACCTGTCGGCAGCGGTCTGGTTGGCTGCCTGGTCCGGGCTGCGGCGCGGTGAACTGCTCGGCCTGGCCCGCCGCCACGTTGACCTGAGCGCCGGCACGGTCCGAGTGGAACGCTCCCTCGGCCTTGACCGGCAGCTGCACCGGACGAAGACCCGGCAGTCGGTGCGGACCGTGTGGCTGCCGGCCCCGGTCGTGCAGCTGCTCGCCGAGCACCTGGCCCGGCATGTCGATGCCGGCCCGGACGCGCTGCTGTTCACCAGCGCCACCGGCCGACCTGTCGCGGCGTCCAATCTGCTCACCGCGTTCCACCGAGCACGCCAGGCCATCGGCCGGCCGTCGCTCACCTGGCACGACCTACGGCACACCGGCGCCACCCTGGCCTATCAGGCAGGCGGCAGTGTCCGCGACGTTCAACACCGGCTCGGCCACGCCACCGAACGGGCCGCGATGATCTACGCCCACACTTCCGACCAGTCCGGCAAGCTGCTCGCCGACCGGCTCGGCGCCATGTTCTGGCCCGACCCCGACCGGCCCGAACCGACCAGCCCCGACAGTGCGCCGGCCACGGCTGCCCGGCATGGCAGCCCTGGCGGGCCACGGTTGACGCTGGTCGCCACCGACAGGACCGCATCATGAGCCGGCTCGATGGTCGCGACTGTGGCGGCTGCGGCCGGCCGCTCATCGCCGCACCCGACGATCAGGCGCTCATCGCGATGGAAGAGTGGTGGGAAGACGAGCAGGACCGCACCTGGTGCCTCGGCTGCGAACCGGCCCCGGCCACCGGCCCCGACGCCGAGCGAGCAGCACCGGACGCCGATTCGAGCGTCCCGACCCAACCGCAACCGATGGGGGCCGCGCGATGAGCCGCAGCTATACCCGCCTTACGCTCGCCTGCCCGGCTGGGCATCACGTCTGTGAAGTGTCCGGGTCGGCGGCGCTGCCGGGCTGGGGTCGGCCCGGTTCGTGCGCGGTCCGGCCCTGTCGGGACTGGCGTGTCGGTCAGTTGGTCCCTGGCGTGCCTGGCGCGCCGGCCGTTGCGTCGCTGACCCTGGCCGACTTGTCCGGGCGGCTCGGGCTGACAGCGCCCACGCCAGTCCGAGCCCTTTACCGCGTGCTTGAGCGTGCCGGCCTGATGCGCGGCGCCGGCGCTGACGCATGGGTGCCGTTGGACGCTCTCGGCCGCTGGGCGTGGAGCGTGCCTGCTCGGTGTCCGGCTGGCTGCTCGGTGCTCGGCTGGCCGGGTGTCCGGGTGTGCTCGGCTGGCCAGCGTCCGGCGTGTTAATCGAACAACGTCGGGAAATGCCGGTCGGCGTGGACTCCCGTGGACTTCATGGGAGTCCACGGGGCGCAACTGCGCACAACTCCGTGTAGTCTCTTGCCTAGTTACAGACGAGTTCTGAGCCCCGGAAAGGCGGCCCCGGCCCACTTCCCAAGCTGAGAATGCGGGTTCGATTCCCGTCGCCCGCTCCACGAACGCCCTAGTCAATGCGGGTTCTCGTTCGAAATCTCCCAAAAGACAATCGAGGCAATTTCGGCCCGTGCCCTCCAGGGGCTGAAGGCAGGCACGTGGACATCAACACACCGGACTCACTCCCACTCAGTGCGCGAAGTCCTTGTAGCAGCCGGATCAGAGGAGGCTCTTGATGAGTTTCATGGTGGTGTGGGAGACGATGCGGCGTACCGCGGGGAGGGGGTACATCTTCTCGGTTTGGAATCGTTCGTAGGCGTTGCTGTCTGCGACCTCGACGCGGATGAGGTAGTCGATGGCGCCGTAGACGCGGCGCACTTCGGTGACCTCGTCGTAGGTGGTCAGGGCGGTCTCGAACTCCTCGACTACGTCTTGGCTGGTCATGGTGATCTCGACTTCCATGTAGACGCAGAACCCTCGTCCGGCAGCCTCGGGATCCAGGCGTGCCTGGTATCCGGCGATCACACCGTCCGCCTCCAGCCGCTTGACGCGGCGCAGGCAGGGGGCGGGGGTGAGCCCTACCCGGGCGGCCAGGTCGACGTTGCTCAGTCGGCCGTCTCGGGTCAGTTCGGCCAAGATTGCGCTATCCGTTCGATCTAGGCGTTGACTATTGCTCATGTACCGATTCTACAGCCATGACGAGCAATCCTGTTGCGTAGAAGGCGCGATAAAATGGCTTGGAGAATCTTGCTTACTAAAGGGGTTGGTCTGATGGCTCGGGTGCGTCCGTTCGCGCAAGTCGATGTGTTCTCCCACCGGGCGTTCCTGGGGAACCCGGTTGCGGTGGTGCTGGATGCCGAGGGGCTGGACGAGGAGGCGATGCAGCGGGTGGCACGGTGGACGAACCTGTCCGAGACCACCTTCGTGCTCCCGCCGACCACGGATGTAGCGGATTACCGGCTGCGGATTTTCACCCCCGGAGGGGAGTTGCCGTTCGCCGGGCACCCGACGCTGGGCTCTGCGCACGCGTGGCTGGAAGCCGGCGGCGTTCCCCAGGGTTCCGGGACGGTGGTGCAGGAGTGCGCGGCCGGCCTGGTGCAGGTCCGCCGGGGCGACGGCATCCTCTCCTTCGCGGCGCCGGAGACCCGCCGCACGGGCGCGCTGGAAGCTGAGTTCCTGGCCCGAGTGGTCGCCGCGTTCGGCATCGACCCGGGCGCGGTGCTGGCACATCAGTGGGTGGACAACGGCCCCGGCTGGGCGGTGTTGCGGTTGCCGACGGCGCAGGACGTGCTCGATCTGGAACCCGACCTGTCGCTGATCCCCGACGCGATGGTCGGCGCGATCGGCGACTACCCGGAGGGGTCCGAGCACGCCTACGAGATGCGCACCTTTGCTCCCGGCGTCGGCGTCGCCGAGGACCCGGTGTGCGGGTCGATGAATGCCTCGGTCGGCCAGTGGTTGGCCCGCACCGGGCAGGCCACCGGCATGTACCGGGTCTCCCAAGGCGGTCGCCTGAGCCGGGCTGGGGACATCACGATTACCCCCGACGAGGCCGGGAACGTGTGGGTCGGCGGCGCGACCACCACCCTTATCCACGGCACCATCACCCTCTGAACCGAAACGCACACCACCCGTCATGGACTTCCCTGAACGCCGTGCAACCGTTCCGGCTGTTCCACCCGACCGGCACCCCAGAACCCCCAGGCGCAGCCCCGTGACGGCTCACAGCGCCGGGACGGCGAGCGAGCGCGGGTCGCTGCCGGTCGCGGTGATCTCGCTGCTGCTGGCGACCCTGTTCTGGGCCGGGAACTACGTCATCGGGGCCGCCGCGGTCACGACCATCGACCCGCTCAGCCTGGTGCTGCTGCGATGGAGCATCGCGGTGATCCCGCTGCTGGTGATCGCCCAGCTCACTGAACGCCCCTCCTGGCGGCAGGTGTTCGCAGCGTGGCCGTGGCTGATCGCGGGCAGCCTGTTCGGGCTACTGGGTTACAACCTGCTCCTGTACGCAGCGCTGCAGCACACCGACGCGTTCGACGCGTCTCTGATCAACGCGTTCAATCCCGCCCTGATCACCCTCGCCGCTGCGGTATTCCTGCGCGAACGTCTCAACCCCCGTGCCGCCGCCGGCGTGCTCATCGCGCTGGCCGGCGTGCTTGTGGTCCTCTCCGGAGGCAACCTGGCCACGCTCCTTAGCGGCTCGGGGTTCGGGACCGGACAGCTGCTCATGATCGGCGCGATCATCGCCTGGACCGCCTACACCATCACCGGCCGCCGCGGCCCGCGACTGCCTCCGGTCACCTCGACCGCGATTCAAGCCGCCATCGCCGTCCTCGTCCTTACCCCAATCAGTCTCGCCACCGACGGACCCACCCTTCCCGCCACCGGCGATGCGGTGTGGGCTCTGGTGTTCATCGGCATCTTCCCCTCGGTCCTGTCCTACCTGCTGTGGAACCGGGCGCTCACCGTCCTACCCGCCGCCGGAGCCGGGGTCTTCCTCAACCTCATCACCGTCTACACCGCCACCTTCACCATCCTCGCCGGCCACCCCTACACGCCCGCGCAGATCGTCGGCGGCGGCATCGTCATCGCCGGCGTCATCCTCACCAACACACCCAGTCGGCGGGTACCTGCCCGGACGGCCGATCAACGTCAGGAGCAGACCTGACCGAGTTCAGTCAGGATGCCGCCGCCTGTGTCGTCCCTCTGGCCTACCTGGGTAGGCAGCCTCGCCATGGCGGGCCAGAATGATCCGGGTCGTTGGGTGGGTGCCGCTCACCGACGCACGATAGCGAAGGAGAGCGTTCGCTCGAAGGATCAGGCATCGACTGCGGGCCACCGGAGCGGCTGCGTCCCAGCCACTTGAACGGACACAGTTCGGTGGGTTGCTAGCGTGCAAGCCATGCATGCACCGTCCGGCGACACCGTGCCGACAAGTCGCGTGCGTCCAGCGCAGAGGTACGCAGCGCACTCGTCCTACTCGGATCCCGGTCGCCATGCCGCGTTGCTCGAGGAGATCGAGCCGAGCATCGCCGGTGCGTCCGCGGTGGCGCAGAATCTGATCGCTCACTACCGGTTCTCGAAGGTGCCTTTGCCGGAATCCAGCAACGACGACATCAACGCCCGCTGGCTCAGCGCGATCGTGGAGATCGACCAGGGGCGGCACGCTTCTTCGCTGCTGGCGCCACGGCCCGAAGCGGAGCGGGTCCAAGGGTGTTGCCGAGACCAGACCCTGCTCGCGGTCGGCGTCCTGCGCCAGCACGGCATCCCGGCGCGAGGCCGGGTCGGGTTCGCCGACTATCTGCGCCCGGGCTTGCGGATCGATCACGTCGTGGCCGAAGCCTGGATGGACGGCCGGTGGATCCGTTTCGACCCTGGTCTTGAGGAGCCTCGCGGACGAGTGGCGAATCCCTGCGACATCGTCATCGGCGAAGAATCTCCATTCCTGACGGCCGCCGCTGCGTGGTCCGATTATCGGCAGCGTGGGCGATCCGTCGATGACCTCGGTGTTCGCATCGGACCGGTGGACTTCACTGGTCCGCTGTTCGTGCTGTCGTACCTGATCCGGGACGTCGCCCACCGCTTCGGCGATGAACTGCTGCTGTGGGACAGCTGGGGCGCCATGCCTTTTCCCGGCGGACAGGTCGACCTCGAGTTGGGCGACGTCCTCGCCGATCTCGTGCAGCGGGCCGATCGCGGTGACGGGGACGCTGAACGCGCATTGCAGGAGTTGTACGAGCAGGACTCGCGGATTCGCGTGGGTGACGAGGTGCTTCAGTTCTCTCCGCGAGGTGAGCCTCCCGTCCGAGTGTTGCTGGCCGCGCCATCTCGCTGATCGAGTTTGACGAAACCCGTTGCCAACGGGGTCTCGACAGGCTCGACCAACGAAAGTCGGCGCTTTCCCTCAGGGTGGACGTCCGACTCAGCCGTGTTCCCGACCGGGCAGTGATGCGCCGCCTAGAAAGGCTTCGTAGTCGGCCTTGGCGTCCGGGTCGACGGTGGGGATGATCGAGCTGTACCGGGTATCGCGGCGGTCGCGATGCGGCCCCGAGAGCCAATACTCCTCGCCGGTCTCGGTATCGGCGAAGTTCGCGTCGAAGCGGGCGGGAATCCGGCGCAGGGTCTTGCCGTGCCATCGGGCCGTGTTCCAGGTGCGATTGAAGGAAACCACGCTGATCCAGGCCGGACCCTTGTCGGTGTCGTATCCCGTCTTCAACTGCACGAACATGATCCGGTCGGCCATGCGGTCATTCTTGTCGACCGTGCCCATTCCCACCAACCGCTCGCTTTAGGAGAGCGCGGGGAGGAGGGGCGCGAGGAGCAGGATCAGACCTGTGCGGTCTCGCGTTCCTGGTACTCCCGCGGTGAGAGTCCGTGGAAACGGAGGAAGGCTGCGGTGAACGTCGGCAGGTGGGCGTAGCCGACGCGGCGGGCGATCGCGCTGGGCTTGGCGCCGGCGGCGAGCAGGTCCCGGGCGATGCGCATGCGGGCGGCGTAGCGCCAGCGGGAGAAGGTCATGCCGGTCTCGGTGCGGAAGGCCCGGTGGAGGTCGGTCGGCAGGTCATGTGCCGCTACCGCGTCGGGTTCGCCGATGTGGCGCAGGTAGTGCAGGGCCGCTTTCCGCGCGTGGGGCTCGGACGGCATCGGCACCTCGAGCGCCCGCTGTGCGGCGACCTGCTCGGTGAACAGGTCCAGGATCTGGCGGGGGTCGTAGTCGTGGGATTGCAGGATCGACCGGGCGCTGACCGAGCAGAACATCAGGTAGTCGTCCCAGGCGGGGGAGAACTGCACCTGCAGCGGCGCGGTCAGCTGCAGGTCACGGGGGCTGGCGTTGCCGAGCGGCAACGAGACCGAGTCCTGCCGCAGCACCGTCACGTGCTCGATCTCGGCCGGTATCCAGGTCGCATCTCCGCGCTGCCGTTCGTAGCGCTGATCGCCGGTGTCGAGGTAGCCGCTGCCCCGGTAGACCCAGCTCAGCACATGGCTGTCATTGGTGTGCGGCGGCGTCCGGACCTGCGGCAGCAGATCGGGTGCCAGCGAGGTGCCGTCCCCTCGCATCATCCGCACCAGATCGGTGCCGCGGCGCACCACGCCATCGCCGACCGCCCGGTCGCCGCCAGGACGGACGGCGAGCGCACTGGTGAACTCGTGCGGCGTCATCTCGTACTGCTGCCGGAAGGCGCGAGTGAAGCCGTTGCGGCTGGCGAAACCCACCCGGGCCGCGACGGCGTCCACGCCGTAGCCGGTCGCCAGCAACTCGACCGCCGCGCACAGTCGGCAGCGCAGCCGCCACTGCTCGAAGGTGAGCCCGGTGTCGGCGACGAAGTGGCGCAGCAGCGTGCGGGGGCTGGACAGCACCCGCACCGCCCACTGCTGGATGGTGAGGTCGAGGGCGGGGTCGCGAAGCAGTTCCTCGGCCACGGCCCGGGCCACCTCCGCCTTCGGTGTCGCGGGTGGGTCGTGGTGCGCAGGTGCCGCGTCATGTCCGCCCGCGACCGCGGTCGGGGGCGATCCGGGACGCCGCAGCAGGTCGGCGATCGCGTCCCAGGAGTAGCCGAGACCGCTGAACGGCGTGACCTGCAGGTTGAACTGCTGGATCAGCCAGTCCTGCCAGTCCTCGGGAACCTCGAACCGGGTCGTCTCGGACGGACCCCCACCGACCTCGGGCCACAGCGGGAAGGCGACGGTGCCCGGCTCGGTGACGATCTCGCGTCGAATGCCCGCGGGCATCCAGACGCCCTCGCCGGCACGGACGGCGAGCGTTGCCGCTTCGTCGACGCACACCTGCGCGGTGCCGGTGCGCACCCAGAGCAGCAACGGAGAGGCTGGGGCTCCCGCTGACCGGGCATGCGCCGCCGGGATCGCGGGAGGAGCGTTCATGGCAAGAGTCTCGGTAGGGGCGTTGATCCTAACTATATGGCGATCTACGCACGCCATATCGAGTTAGGTTTGCCTAACCTTAGCAGCGGCCCTCTCGCCGAGGTGGCGTGCGGCCTGCTTATCCACCATGCGATCGGAAGGGCTGAGCTTCAGCATGCCGAAAACCTCACGCCGGCTCACGGTGCACCCACTGACCCTGCGGGAGGTGCAGGTGTCCAGGGTCGTCGATCTGACGTCCGGGATGCGGCGAGTGACCCTGGTCGGCGACCAGTTGGGCGCCTTCACCTCCGACAACGGGTTCCCGCAGCCCGCCTTCGACTCGCCCGGTTTCGACGACGACATCCGGTTGGTGTTCTGCTACCCGGGTCAGACGGCCCCGGTGTTGCCGGTGCAGAAGGAGAAGGGCCTCGACATCCCGCGCGACCCGGGCCCACTGTCCCGGGTGTACACGGTGCGGCGCTGGGACGCCGCCACCGGCGAACTGGACGTCGACTTCGTCAAACACGGCGTCGGCGTGGGCACCACCTGGGCCTACCGCGCCCAGCCGGGGGACCGGATCCACTTCATCGGCCCGAGCACGTCCAAGAGCTTCCCGTCGGCCGCGGACTGGCTGCTGGTCGCCGGGGACGACACCGCGCTGCCCGCGATCGCCCGGCTGCTCGACGAGCTTGCCGAAGATGCGCGCGCTCTGGTGTTCATCGAAGTCGCCGAGATGGAGCACCGGATGGAGCTGCGCCAGCTGCCGGGTGTTCAGGTCACCTGGCTGGTCCGGCACGGGGCCGAGGCCGGCACCACCAGCCTGCTGTGCGACGCGATGCGGGAAGCGGGATCACTGCCGGGGCAGGTCTTCGCCTGGGTCGCCGGCGAGCGCAGCACGGTGCGCGACCTGCGACGGTACCTGGTCGAGGAACGCCAGATCCCCAAGGAAGACATCGACTTCACCGGGTACTGGCGCCGCGGTGAGGTGGTGGCCTCGGAAGAGGACGCCGCGATGCCCGATCCCGCCAAGTCAAAGACGCCCTTCGAGAAGCTGCACGATCTGACCGAGTTGATCGCGCCGATCGCGATCCGCACCGCCGTCGAACTGGACGTGGCGGAGCTGATCTCCCGCGGAGTGACCAGCGTCGCCGAGCTCGCCGCCAGGACCAAGACCGACGAACGAGCGTTGGGCAAGCTGCTGCGCTACCTGCAGGCCCTCGACCTGCTGACCCAACCCGAGCCCGGCCACTACCGACTGGCAGCGATCGGCGAGGTGCTGACCAACGAGCCGACGGTGGACTACCTGCACCCCGACGGGGTGTCCGGCCGCGAGATGCTCGGCATCTTCGGGCTCACCGAGTCGATCCGCACCGGCAGAGCCGCCTACGCCTCGGTGACCGGACGGACCTTCGCCGACGTCCGTGCCGAGCAGGACTACGAGGACCGCTACCTCGAGCGGGTAGCGGGATTCCAGTCCGCGCTGGCGGTGCCGATCGCCCAATCCGAGCTGCTGGCCGGCGTCAAGCACCTGGTTATCCACTCCGCCGGAGCGGGTGCGCAGGCCCGGGACTTCCTCGCCGACCACCCCGACCTGACCATCACCATCTGCGCGCTGCCCGCCCAAGCCGACTGGCTGCGTCGCGACCTGCCCGACACCATCCCCGACGAGCAGCAGCGCGCTCGGGTCACGGTGGCCGAACAGTCCGTCTTCGAACCGAGCCCGGCGGCAGACGCCGTCCTGATCGTCCGGTCGTTCAAGAGCCTGCCGGACGCCGACGCCGCCCATGCCCTGCGCCGGGCGGCGGAGAACCTGCTTCCCGGTGGACGGGTGCTCTACGTGGAGGAGACCTTCGACCTCGACGACCTGGACGAACACCACGGTGAGGCGGACCTGCTCGGCCTCGCGGTGCACGGCTCCGGGCTCCGGACGCCGGACGAACTCGTCGCCGTGTTCGGCAACGCCGGCCTGGACCGCAGCACGACGCACACCGTCGGCTGGGGCACCGAAGTCCACGAGCTGGTGCGCCCGCTGCCCAGCTAGCCCCGTCGGGCTGGCCCTGCCCGGCTACTGCCCGTCCCCACTCGTCCCTCCCTTCCCGAACCGAGAGAAAGAAGACCCCGTCATGCCCCTCCCCACCGTCAAGCGACGCGCCACAGCCGTGGCCACCGGTCTGCTCGTCACCGCCTTCGGCCTCGCCGCGTGCAGTGCTCCCGCGGCGGCGCCTTCGGCCAGCCCCAGCGCCAGCGCACCGGCGAGCCAGACCCGCCAGGTCGAGACCAACGACGGCACCGTGACCGTCCCCGCCAACCCGCAACGGGTCGTCGCGCTGGTGAACGCCGCCCTGGCCTACCTGGACATGGGCGGCAAGCCGGTCGGCATCACCGAGGTCGACGAAGGAACCCTCGCCGACCTCCCCGCCGAGCAGCAGGCCGCCTACAAGGCGGCCACGAACGTCGCCACCAGCAGCGGCGAGATCGATCTGGAGAAGGTCGCGTCGCTCAAGCCGGACGTCATCGTCATTCAGACCGGCGACTCCCAGTACGGCAAGATCGGCGACGAGTTGAAAGCGATCGCGCCGGTGGTGTTCCTGAATCAGGAGAGCGACTGGAAGTTCCGCGTCGAAGCCTTCGCCGGTGCCGGCAACCTGCTCGACACGCTGAACCAGCAGAAGGTGAAGTACCAGCAGCTCACCACCAGCATCAAGCAGAACTACGCCGACGTCCTCAAGACCGCGAAGATCGTCGAGACCTACCGGTTCGCCGGGGCGGAAGCGGGGCAGTTCGCGATCAACCAGTCGCTGTGTGCCGAGGCGGTCAAGGAGGAGGGCATCGTCAACTTCGAGGCCAGCGCCCCGATGTCTTTCGAGCAGATCGGCAAGCTCGCCAAGTACGACCTGATCCTGTACAACGCCCGCAGCGACGGCCAGCCGACCGCCGGCATCCAGCCGCTGCTCGACACCAACGCCTGGAAGCTGCTTCCGGCGGTGAAGGCGGGCCACGCGAAGCCGGTGTACTGCCCGTGGGGTCGCTCCTACGGCTTCATGGCGAAGTACCTGGAGGGGCTCGACCAGGCACTGGCGACACTGCCGAAGAAGTAGTGACCACCACCACGATCACCGGCACCCCAGGTTCGGGCGCGGCCACCGCGCCCGAACCCAGCCGGAGAATGCTCGGCCTGTTGGCGGCGGTGGCGGCGCTGCTCGTCCTGCTGGTGCTGAGCGTCACCGTCGGCGGGACGACCATGTCCCCGGCGGCGGTGTGGGACGCCCTGGTCAACGCCTCGGACGGCTTCGACCAGTTCGCCATCCGCGACTTCCGGCTGCCCCGCACGATCGTCGGCCTGGTCGTCGGCGCCGCACTGGGTGTGTCGGGTGCGTTGATCCAGGCGCTGACCCGCAATCCGCTGGCCGACACCGGAATCCTCGGCGTCGGTGCCGGTTCCTCGTTCGCGGTCACGGTCGCGGTGGGCGTGCTCGGAGTCCGCGACATCAGCGGCTACATGTGGTTCGCCTACGCCGGGGCGCTGGTCGTGACGGTCATGGTGCTCGCGCTCGGATCGACCCGCCGCGGACAGTCGCCGGTGCTGATGGTGCTGGCCGGGGTCTGCGTCAGCGCCGTGCTGACCGGCGCGAGCTCGGCGCTGACCCTGACCAATCCGGAGGCCTTCGATCAGATGCGCGGCTGGAGTGCCGGCAGCATCATGGGGCGCCCGCTGGAGCTGATCTGGCCGGTGCTTCCGCTGCTGGTGGTGGCCCTGCTGCTGGCGTTGAGCGTGACCGCGTCCCTCAACGCGATGGCGCTCGGCGACGACGTCGCGGCCGCGCAGGGCGTCCGCCTGGGGCTGTCCCGGGTGCTGACCGTCGCCGCCATCACCTTGCTGGCCGGAGGCGCCACCGCCATCGCCGGTCCGATCGGCTTCGTCGGCCTGATGGTCCCTCACGTCGCCCGCTGGTTCGTCGGCCCGCATCAGGGCTGGATCTTCGCCTACAGCATCGTGCTGGCACCCAGCCTGCTGCTGGCCTCCGACATCCTCGGCCGAGTCGTGATAGCGCCCGGCGAGATCCCCGTCGGCATCGTCACCGCCTTCGTCGGTGCCCCGGTGCTGATCGGCCTGGTGCGGCGCAAGAAGGCGAGCGGACTATGACCCTGGAGACAGCGACGCCGGAACGCACCGCGCGGCACGGGCAGCCGATCGACTTCGGACGTCGCGTGCTGGTGATGCGCCGGCACCGGTTCGGGCTCCGGGTGGATCTGCGCAGCGTGCTGGTCTGCGGTGTGCTCGCCGTCCTGATGATCGCCCTGGTGCTGGCGGCGTTGGCCACCGGTTCCTACCAGCTCGGTTTCGACCAGGTCGCTGCCGCGCTGACCGGCGGCGAGTCCAAGCTGGTGCGCCAGATCGTGGTCGAGTGGCGGCTGCCTCGGGTGACCGCGGCGCTGCTGTTCGGTGCCGCGCTCGGGCTGAGTGGTGCGATCTTCCAGTCGCTGATGCGCAACCCGCTCGCCGACCCGGGAATCATCGGGTTCTCGCAGGGCTCCCACACCGGTGCCCTGATCGTGATCCTGGTCATCGACGGCAACTACCCGCAGCTGGTCGGCGGGGCGCTGCTGGGCGGGATGGGCACGGCCGTGATCGTCTATCTGCTCGCCTATCGGCAGGGCGTCCAGGGCTTCCGCCTGATCATCGTCGGCATCGGGCTGTCGGCGATGCTGGCCTCGGTGAACACCTGGCTGATGCTGAAGGCCAACCGGGAGGACGCGCTGGCCGCGGCCGCCTGGGGCGCCGGCTCGCTGAACGGGACGTCCTGGGTGCAGGTCGTCGTCGGCGGTGTGTGCATCGCCGTGCTGGCGACGGTGGCGGCCGGGTTCAGCCGGCCGATGCGCCAACTCGAGCTGGGCGACGACGCGGCGGCATCGCAGGGCGTCCGGGTCGGGCCAGCCCGGTTCGTCCTGATCATCGTCGGCGTCGCGTTGACCGCCACCGTGACCGCGGCGTCCGGGCCGATCGCGTTCGTCTCGCTGGTCGCGCCGCAGATCGCGCGCCGCCTCACCCGCACCGCCGGGATCACCCTGGTCCCCTCCGCGTGCGTGGGCGCGGTGCTGTGCGCGGCGGCGGACTACTTCGCCCAGCACCTGGTATCGACCCCGCTCCCGGTCGGGATCATCACCCTGATCATCGGCGGCTGCTACCTGGGCTACCTGTTGTTCCTCGAAGCCAGGAGACGGCTATGACCACCCTCACCGCGCGACTCCGGGTGGAGTCCGCCAGCATCGGCTACGACAAGCGGATCGTCTCCGACAACCTGTCGGTGACCATCCCGGACGAGTCCTTCACGGTGATCGTCGGCCCGAACGCGTGCGGCAAGTCGACGCTGCTGCGCGGGCTGTCGCGGCTGCTCAAGCCGTCGGCCGGACGGGTGATCCTGGACGGCAACGACATCGCGTCGTACCGGACCAAAGAGGTGGCCCGGCGGGTCGGGCTGCTGCCGCAGACGGCGATCGCCCCGGACGGCATCACGGTGGCCGACCTGGTAGCCCGGGGCCGCTACCCCTACCAGGGGTTGGTCCGGCAGTGGACGACGGACGACGAGCAGGCCGTGGTCCAGGCGATGGAGGCCACCAACACCACCAGCCTGTCCGGACGCCTGGTGGACGAGCTGTCCGGCGGGCAGCGGCAGCGGGTCTGGGTCGCGATGGCCCTGGCCCAGCACACCGACATCCTGCTGCTGGACGAGCCGACCACCTTCCTCGACATCACCCACCAGATCGAACTGCTGGAGCTGTTCACCGATCTCAATCACGTCGGCCACACCCTGGTCGCGGTGCTGCACGACCTGAACCACGCGGCGCGCTACGGCACTCACCTGGTCGCCATGAAGGACGGCGACATCGTCGCCGAGGGCAGCCCGTCTCAGATCGTCACCGCGGAACTGGTCGAAGAGGTCTTCGGGTTGCGCTGCCTGGTGGTGCCCGATCCGGTGGCGGGAACGCCGTCGGTGGTGCCGCTGGGCCGGGAACGAAGCCGAGAACGATCGTGAGCCGGGTCGACCCGACCGGCTTCAACCGAGGCCCACTGACCCGGTGGCTGCCGGTGCTGGGCCAGGCCGCACCGGAACCGCCCAACGTCCGTCCTTTCGAAAGCCGGGCGTCCGACACCCCCGGCCGGTTCGTCGTCCGGGTGATCTTCTCGATCCCGCGGATCACCGTCCCGGCCATGCTGCTGGCGATCACCTGGCAGGTCGGCGAGTCTGCGGTCCCGGTCGTGATGGGGCTGGCGATCGACCGTGCCCTGGCCGCCGGCGACGCGAGCCAGCTGCTGCTCTGGATCGGCGTCCTGGTGGTGGTGTACATCGCCTTGACGATGGCGGCCAGGTTCACCGGCCGGCTCAACGTGACCGCGCTGCAGTTGTTGCAGCACCGGCTCCGGGCCACCCTGTCCAGCCGGGTGCTGCACCCCCGGCACACGACGGTCCGGCCCCCGGACGGCGGGGTGGTGTCGATGATGACCAACGACGTGGCTCGGGTGAGCAACGCCGTCCTGCTGCTGACCATGTCGATCTCGCGGATCGTGTCGATCGTGTTCATCGCGGTCTCGCTGCTGGTCGTGCACTGGCTGCTCGGCGTGCTGGTGCTGGTCGGCGCGCCGCTGGTGGTGTGGTTGATGGGGATGCTCTCCCGGCGGCTGTCCCGCAGCACCCGCGAATACCAGGATCTGCTCGCCGCGACGGTGGGCCGAGCCAGCGACCTGGTCGCCGGCTATCGGGTGATCAAGGGCATCCGCGCCGAAGCCGAAGCCACCCGCCGGTACCGGCAGGCGAGTCAGCAGACCCTGGTCGGCGCGAAACGGAACGCCGCCGTGCTGGGCCGTTTCCTGGTCGCCTCGGGGGTGGTCAACGGTGTCTTCGTCGCCGCCGTGACCGGGCTGGCGGGCTGGTTCGCGGTCGACGGACAGCTGAGCATCGGCGGGCTGATCGCCACCGTCGGGCTGACCCAGGCGCTGCTGCCGCAGATCCAGGGCATCGTCGGCGCCTCGATCCCCAACATCGCCACTTCCCAGGCCTCGGCGGCGCGCATCCTCGAGGCCCTCGGCAACGCCTGCCCGGTGGGCTCCGGAGCCGACGCGCCGGCCTGGTCGGGCGGTACGGGGGCGGACGGGTCCGAGCGGTCACCGGACGCCGGCGTGCTGGACGTCGGTGTGTCCGGAGTGCCGCATCGGGTGGCGCCCGGCGAACTGGTCGGGCTGCGGGCCGACGACCGCACCGCGGCACTGGTCGCCGCAGCGCTGCTGGACCCGCACGCCCAGCGACCCCCCGGGGTCGAGATCCGGCTCGACGGGCATCCCGTCGAGCGGCTGGCGCCGGCCGAGTACCACGCCCGGGTGACCGTCTCGCCGCACCGGATGACGTTGTTCAGCGGCACCATCCGCTCGAACCTGACCAGCCCGTCCAGCCCGTCCGATGTGGCCGACCGGCTGGACGCGGCGGTGTGGGCGGCGGCCTGTGACGACTTCGTCACCGACCTGGACGCCCTGGTCGGCGAGGACGGCAACCGGCTCTCCGGCGGCCAGCGGCAGCGCGTCGCGCTGGCCCGGGCGCTCGCCACCGACACCCCGATCCTGGTGCTGCACGACCCCACCACGGCGGTGGACTCGGTCACCGAACAGGTCATCGCCGAACGGTTGCGCGAGGTCCGCTCGGGCCGGTCGGTCCTGCTGATCGGGTCGTCGCCGGCCCTGCTCAGCTGCTGCGACCGGGTGATCGACCTGAACTCCGCGACCTCTGAGGCCGCTGGCGACGCGTCCGAGCGGACGGTGGCGTGATGAGCGCGGCGGCAGGCACGAACACGGCGGCCGAACCCGGGCTGCCGATCGCGTCCGGACGGGAGACGGGGCGCGAACTGTGGCGAATCAGTCGCGGTCACCGGGCCAGGCTCGCCGCGATCGGGGTGCTGGGGGTCGGCGGCGCCGGCTTCGGCCTGACCTTTCCGTTGGTCACCGGGCACCTCGTCGACCGGGTGCAGGCGGGCACCGCCGACCTCGGCGTCGTGCTGACCGTCACGGCGGTGATGGTGGCTGCGGCCGTCGTCGGGGCGGTCGGCAGCGCGGTCACCATCGTGCTGGCCACCCGGACCTACCACACCATCCTCGCCGCGCTGCGGGAACGGCTGGTGGGTCGGGCCATGACGCTCCCGCAGCATCGGGTGGAGCGTTCGGGGACCGGGGACCTGATCTCGCGGAGCAGCGATGACGTGACCACCGTGGCCGACGCCGCCCCCGCGGTGATCGGCGCGGTCACCACCACGGTCTTCACCATCATCGTCTCGCTGGCCGGCCTGGTGGCGCTGGACTGGCCCTATGCGGCGGCCTTCGTGGTGACCCTGCCCATCTATGTCGTCGGGATGCGCTGGTATCTGCGGACCGGACCCCAGGTGTATCGAGCGGAACGGGCGGCGATGAGCGCCCGCGCCCAGCAGATCGTCGAATCTCAGCGCGGCTACGCCACCGTGATCGGCTTCGGGCTCGCCGAACAACGCCACCACAGCGTGCTGCGGGCGTCCTGGGGGGTGGCGATCCAGGCGGCTCGGGCTCGGACCGTGCAGAGCATGTTCAACGCGCGGCTCAACTGCGCCGAATGTCTGTCGCTGGCGACCGTGCTGGTCACCGGCTTCCTGCTGATCCGGGCCGGCTCCTCGACGATCGGCGCGGCGACCGCGGCGATGCTGCTGGTGCTGCGGCTGCTCGAGCCGATCAACCAGCTGCTGTTGGTCATCGACGTGGTGCAGTCGGCGGCCGCGTCCCTCAACCGGATCGTCGGTGTGACCGCGATCCCGGACGCCGAGTCGTCAGAACCGGGGACGTCCGAGCCGAGGACGTCCGAGCCGGGGGCCCCCGAACCCCGGACGACCGGGGACGGGTCCGTCCGGCTGCGCGAGGTGTCGTTCCGTTACGACGGGGGACCACGGGTGCTGGACGACATCGACCTCGACATCCCGGCCGGCCGGCAGCTGGCCGTGGTCGGTGCGTCCGGCGCGGGCAAGACCACCCTGGCGGCCGTGATCGCCGGCATCCACCCACCCGAGACCGGCACCGTCAGCCGTCCCGACCGGACCGCGGTGATCACCCAGGAGGTGCACGTCTTCGCCGGAACCCTGCGGGAGAACCTCACGCTGTCCGCGCCCGCGGCGAGCGACCAAGAGATCCGTCAGGCACTCGAAGCGACGGGGGCCGCCGCGATCCTCGACCTGGTGCCCGACGGGCTGGACACCCGGGTCGGCTCCGGCGGGCACCAGCTCACCGACGCCCAGGCCCAGCAGATCGCCCTGGCCCGGCTGCTGCTGTTCGATCCCGAGCTGGCGATCTTCGACGAAGCCACCGCCGAGGCGGGTTCGACGCAGTCCAGCCTGCTGGATCGGGCAGCCGAGGCGGCGCTACGTGGACGGACCGGGCTGGTGATCGCCCACCGACTCTCCCAGGCCGCCGCCTGCGACCGGATCGTGGTGATGGAGCACGGCCGGATCACCGAGACGGGAACGCACAGCGAACTGATTGCGGCCGGGGGAGGGTACGCCGGGCTGTGGGCCGCGTGGCAGGCCGGACGAGGCGTCCGGGAGGTCGACTGAACCCGAAGACGCCGCCATCCGATGTCCGACCGGACGGATGCTCTCGCGCGGTCGGGTCTGATTGTTCTCAGCGTCCTGGACATGTTCACCATCGGGATCGGCCCATCGTCGTCGCACACGGCCCCGAACCCGAAAACTCCCGAGTCGATTGCTCGACACCGGCGTGTCGCCCGCCAATTCGGAATCGACTTGGGGATTTTCGGGAACCGCGGCGGCGGTCGAGCTATCGGGCGTTGGAAGGGCTGCGGTCAGTCAGCGGGGCGCACCACGCAAGCACCGGGACGGGCGAACGGGGCGAGCTGCAGTGGCTGGTCCGATAGCTCGTCGATCAGGCCCTGGTGAATGCTGCAGACCACGTCGGGGAGTTGCCGGGCGGTGTCCAGCAGGGGGCAGGTGAGCAGTTCGATGCCGTCCTCGGTGACTCGGGGGGCGAATCCTTGGGCGGCCAGGGTGGTGACCAGGTCGGCGTCGGCGTGCTTGAGCCGGCGTCCCCAGCGCCGGCCCAACTCCCGAGCCGCCGAGGCAGGTTCGTGGCCGCCGGCCAGCTGTTCCGCCACCGCGGCGACCAGGGCCGGCCCGCCGTCCCAGCCGTCGTCCTGGCCGGCCACCTGGCGTCCGGCGACGGTGGCCCGATAGGCCCGGGGTGGACGTCCACGGCCGCTCGCCGGACCCGGTTCCTCGATCGCGAAACCGTCGCTGACCAGGTGTTCCAGGTGCATCCGGAGGCTATTGGGGTGGCCGCCCAGCTGGCCGGTCAGGTCGGCGATGGTGCGCGGCTCCTCGGTCGCCGCCAGGCTGCGCAGCACCCGTAACGCCGCGTCCGTCGGACGGTCGGTGCGGGCCGGCTGCGGACCCAGCGGGACGGACGCAGGCGTCCCCGACCCCGGCGTGCCGCGTCGAGGCTCGGCGCGGACGGCCGCGGATCCACCCTCGCCAGGCTCGGCGAGGCCTCCGCCGGCCGCCGTCGGCGCCGATGTGCTCATGCCCCGCATCCTAGTGATAGTTTTTACATATAAACATGGAGAAAAGACGAGGAGCCGTGTCCCCGACCGTCCTGCCCCGCCCGTCCGCCGCCGACACCGCGTCCGGACGCCGGCGCGCCACCCGCGGACGACTGTTGCTGATCGCGCTGGGCGGCGCCTGCCTGATCAGCGGCCTGAACGCCGGACTGATCCGGCTCGAGGTGTGGGCGCCGGTGGCGTCCGACCGGGCCGGCGACGTGCACGGGCTGGTCATGGTGCTCGGCTTCCTCGGCACGCTGATCTCGCTGGAACGGGCGCAGTCGCTCGGGCGATCCTGGGCCTATCTGGCCCCCGCCCTCTACGGTGCCGGCGGACTCGCGCTCCTCACACCGGCGCCGATGCTGCTCGGACAACTACTGCTGATCGAGGCCGGCGTGCTCTTCGTCGCCGTCTATCTGGCCTTGTGGCGCCGCGCGCCACGGGCGCTGGTCGCGGTGCAGGTGCTGTCGGCGGTGCTGGCGCTGGGCGGTGCCGTGGTCGCCACCCTCGTCGACGTCACCGTCGCGCTGCCCTGGTTGGCCGGTTTCGTGGTGCTCACCATCGCCGCCGAGCGTGCCGAACTGGCGCAGCTGACCATGGGTCCCCGCGCGGACGTCGAACTGCTCGGCCTGGCCGCCGCCCTCACCGTGGCGACCCTGGCCGCGCTGACCATGCCCGCGGTCGGCGGACGCCTCGTCGGCGTCGCGCTGCTGGCGGTGGCCGGCTGGCTGCTGGTGCACGACGTGGTCCGGCGCCAACTGCGGTTGATCGGGCAGCGCCGCTACCTGGCCGCGGCGCTGCTGGCCGGCTACCTGAACCTGGCCCTCGCCGGGGCGGTGCTGGCCTGGTCGGGCCTGACCACCGACCGGGGCAGCTACGACGTGGTGGTGCACGGGGTGTTCCTCGGCTTCGCGCTGTCGATGGTGATGGCGCACGCCCCGGTCATCCTGCCCGCGGTGCTGGGGTGCGACCTGCCCTACCGTCCGGTGCTGTGGCTGCCGCTCGGGCTGCTGCACGCCGGCCTGGCGCTGCGCTTCTCCGGTGCCCTGGGCGGCTGGGACGCCGGCTGGCAGGCCGGTGGGGTGGTCACCGTGCTGGCCCTGCTGGTCTTCCTGGTCACCGCGATCACCCTGGTGGTGCGGCGATGAGCGGTGCCACCGGACGCCCGGTCGGACGCCGGCGCTCACGACTGCGCGACCTGCCGCTGATCGGCTGGCTGGCCGCGGCCGTGGTGATCGCCGTCGCGCACCGCTGGCTGCCGGACGCCAACTGGCTGATGCTGCACCTGGTGCTGCTCGGCGCCCTCACCCACGCCATCGTGGTGTGGAGCTTCCACTTCGCCCAGACCCTGCTGCGCTCACCGGCGTCCGAGGCCGAAGCCGTCCGGCACAACCGGCGCCTCGGACTGCTCACCGCCGGTGCGGCCGCGGTGCTGATCGGCGTCCCGACCACCTGGTGGCCGCTGACTCTCGGTGGCGGCACTCTGGTCGCCGTCGCGGTCGGCTGGCACGGACTGGTGCTCTGGGGCATGCTGCGCCGAGCCTTGCCGGCCCGGTTCCGGGTGACCGTCCGCTACTACCTGGGAGCTGCCGCATCGCTGCTTGTCGGCATCGTGTTCGGGGTGCTGCTGGCGCTGGGCTGGGAGGATCCCTGGCACGGCCGGCTGCTGGTCGCGCATGCCCTGGCGAACGTGCTGGGCTGGGTCGGCCTGACCTTGACCGGCACGCTGCTCACCCTGTGGCCGACCATGCTGCGCACCCGGATGGACGACGTCGCCGAGCGCTGGACGCAGCAGGCCCTGCCGGTGTTCGGCGCCGCCATCGCGGTGTCCGTTGGGGGAGCGCTGGCCGGTCTGGGCTGGCTGGCTGCGGCTGGGGTGGGTCTGTACCTTGTCGCGCTCGGACTGTGGGGACGCGGCTTGTGGCGTCCGGCCCGGACCCGTCCGCCGCGCGAGTTCGCGTCCGCCTCGGTCGGCGCCGCCCTGGTCTGGCTGGTGATCGGGCTGGGCTGGGCCGGCGCTCTGCTGGCCACCGCGCCGGACTGGACAGCGGTCCGCGAAGGCTTCATCTGGCCGGCCGCGGTGCTGGGTGCCGGGTTCGCCGTCCAGGTGCTGTCGGGCGCGCTGTCCTACCTGCTGCCGTCCGTGCTGGGTGGCGGACCCAGCGTCGTGAGGGCCGGGCAGCGCTGGTTCAACCGGGCCGGGGCGTTCCGGCTGATCGCGATCAACGGCGGGGTGGCGTTGTGGCTGCTGCCCACCCCGAGCTGGGTGAAGGTGACCGGCTCGCTGCTCGCGCTCGGCGCCGCCACCGCCTTCCTGCCGCTGATGATCCTCGGGCTGAAGGCCAGCATCGCCGCCCGTCGCGAACTGGCCGCGGCTGCCGCGTCCGGAGCCGAACGGACGCCGTCCGCACCCCTCGCCGCTCCCACGGCAACCCTCGCCGGTGAGCCCGAAGGCCCCGGCGCCACCAACGTGCCCACCCCACAGGCCCGCCCGGGCCGGCCGCCCGTCGGTGCGGCCGGCCCGGGACATCCGGAGCGGGGACGTCCGGAGCCGGAGCGGCCCAGCATCTTCACCGCGGGCCAGCTGATCGCCGGACTGACCGCCCTGGCCACCGCGGTCGTGGTGGGTGTCGGCGTCGATCCGACCGCCGCCGGAGCCGTCGGTGCCGCCCCGTCCCCGGCCGTCGCGGTCCAGCCCACCGGCAAGGTGGTGCGGGTCGAGGTCGCCATGGGCGACATGAAGTTCACGCCGTCCAGCGTCACCGTGCGGGCCGGCGACACCCTGGTGCTCGACCTGGTCAACACCGACACGACCACCCACGACGTCACCGTCGGCGCCGCCCGCAGCGCCCGGATCGGTCCGGGCAAGCGCGCCGAACTGGACGTCGGCGTGGTCGGCGCCAGCATCCAGGGCTACTGCACGGTGGCCGGACACCGGCAAATGGGCATGGTCTTCGACGTCATCGTCGAGGGCGCACCGCAGGCGACCGCGCAGCCGTCGGCGACGACGTCCGGGACGGGGCACGAGGGGCACCCGAACCCGGCGCCCAGCGCAAGCCTCGCGTCCGACCAGATCGTCGACCCGGTGCTGCCGCCGCTGACGTCCGAGCGGGTGCACAAGCTCACCCTCACGGTGCAGGAGGTGCCGTTGCAGGTCGCGCCGGGCGTGTGGCAGCGGCGCTGGACCTACAACGGACGTCCGATCGGTCCGACGCTGCACGGCCGGGTCGGCGACGTGTTCGAGATCACCCTGGTCAACGACGGCTCGATGGGGCATTCGATCGACTTCCACGCCGGTGCGCTGGCGCCGGACCGTCCGATGCGCACCATCGAGCCTGGTGAACGGCTGGTTTACCGGTTCACCGCGACCAAGGCCGGGGTGTGGATGTACCACTGCTCGACGCACCCGATGAGCGCGCACATCGCCGCCGGAATGGCGGGCGCGGTGGTGATCGAACCGGACGGGCTGCCGCGGGTCGACCGCTCGTACGTGCTGGTGCAGTCCGAGGCGTACCTGGCCGACCGGGCGTTGATGGCCGAGACCGCTACCGAGGTGGACGCCGACGCGGTCGGTTCGCGCAACCCCGACTACGTGATGTTCAACGGCGTCGCCAACGGCTACGACCAACACCGGCTGGCGGCGCGAGTGGGGGAGCGGGTCCGGTTCTGGGTGCTGGACGTCGGACCCAACCGGGCCAGCAGCTTCCACATCGTCGGCACCCAGTTCGACACGGTGTTCAGCGAGGGGAGCTACCTGCTGAAACGCGGCCGGGACGCCTTCGGCGGGCGTTCCGGGGGTGCCCAGGCGCTCGGACTACAGCCGGCACAGGGCGGCTTCGTCGAAACCGTCTTCCCCGAGGCCGGCAACTATGCGCTGGTCAGCCACATCATGTCGGACGCCGAACGCGGCGCCCACGGCTTCGTGCACGTCACCGGCGGTTGAGCTCGTCGAAACCCCATCGCTGGTTGAGCTTGTCGAAACTCAGCTTGTCGAAACCCAGAACCACCACCACAAGGAGGAATCCCATGACCGATATCGAGATCAAGACCGCCGGCGGCTGCGGATGCGGCGGACACGACGCGGAGGCGCCGGTGTTCGACGTCCGTCCGGTGCCGCACGCCATCCGGCACGCCGCCGTGTTCGGCGCCTTCGACGCCATCGCGCCCGGGCAGGCGCTGGTGCTGGTCGCGCCGCACAACCCGCTGCCGCTGCTCGGCCAGCTCGCCGAGCGGGCGCCGATCACCGTCCAGTACCTGGTCGAGGAGCCCGGCGAGTGGCAGCTGCGGATCACCCGCAAGCCGGAGTCCGTCACCGTCTGACGCGCTTCCGCTGACCAGGCACCGGGGGGAGCCGACAGGGCCCTCCCTAACTACCTGGGCCCTCCCGCATACGGGAGGCTGTAGATAGTTAGGGAGGGCCTTCTGGCGTCCGGCTACGGCTGGACCTGGGCGACCAGGCGGCCGCGGGCCCGGGCCGCCGCGGCGACCAGTTCGGCCAGGGACGCCTCGACCTCGGGCCAGCCGCGGGTCTTCAGTCCGCAGTCCGGGTTCACCCAGAGCCGCTCGGCGGGCAGCACGGCCAGCGCCGTCTCGAATAGGGCGTCCACCTCGTCGGCGCTCGGCACCCGCGGTGAGTGGATGTCCCACACGCCCGGGCCGACCTCGTTGGGGTAGCCGGCCTCGGCCAGCTCGGCGACCACCTCGCCACCCGACCGGGACGCCTCCATCGAGATCACGTCGGCGTCCAGGGCGATGATCGCGTCCATCACGTCACCGAACTCGGCGTAGCACATGTGGGTGTGGATCTGGGTGTCGTTGCGGACGCCGCTGACCGACAGCCGGAACGCCTCGGTCGCCCAGTCCAGGTACGCCGCCCAGTCCCGGCGGCGCAGCGGCAGGCCCTCGCGCAGCGCCGGCTCGTCGACCTGGACGATCGGCAACCCGGCCGCCTCCAGATCGACCACCTCGTCGCGCAGCGCCAGCGCCACCTGCCGGGCGGTCACCGACTCCGGCTGGTCGTCGCGGACGAATGACCACTGCAGAATCGTGATCGGTCCGGTCAGCATGCCCTTCATCGGACGGTCGGTCTGTGCCGCGGCGAACGCGGACCAGTCCACCGTCATCGGCTCGGGACGGGCCACGTCGCCGAACAGCACCGGGGGCTTCACACAGCGCGAACCGTAGCTCTGCACCCAGCCGTGCGAGGTGGTGGTGAAGCCGTCCAGCTTCAACCCGAAGTGCTCCACCATGTCGGTGCGCTCGAACTCGCCGTGCACCAGCACGTCGACGCCGAGCTCCTCCTGCTTGCGGATGCAGGCCACGGTGAACTCCTCCAGCCCGGCCCGATAGGCCTCGGCGTCCAGCTCGCCGCGACGGTGCGCGGCCCGCAGCCGGCGCACCTCCGCGGTCTGCGGGAAGGAACCGATGGTGGTGGTCGGCAGCAGCGGCAGGCCCAGCCGGGCATGCTGTGCGGCGGCCCGCTTCGGGTAGGCGGCGCGACGACGCGACCAGTCCGGGGTGACAGCGGCGAGGCGTTCCTGGACGGCGGGCTGCAGCACGCGCGGCGAGGTGCGCCGGGCGGCCAGCACCGCGGTGCTCTCGGCCAGCCCGGCCAGCGCGTCGGCGTCCCCGTTCAGCGCGCCGGCGAGCAGCGCCACCTCGTCCAGCCGCTGGGTGGCGAAGGCCAGCCAGGACTCCAGCTCGGCGTCGCCGCCGGTCTCGGAGGCCAGATCGACCGGCAGGTGCAGCAGCGAGCAGGACGGCGCCAGCTGGATACGGTCCGACCCGGCCTGCTCTACCACCGGCAGCAGCCGCTGGTAGAGCGCGGTCAGGTCGGTGCGCCACACGTTGCGGCCGTCCACCACGCCCAGCGACAGGCCCAGGGACGCCGGCGCCGCGGCCACCACGGCGTCCAGCTGGCCCGGGTCGCGGACCAGGTCGACGTGCAGCACGTCCACCGGCAGCCCGACGGCCAGCTCCAGATTGTCGCCCAGGCCGCCGAAATAGGTGGCCAGGGTCAGCTTCGCGGTCGGGACGGCGTCCCGCAGCCGGGCATAGGCGCGGCCGTAGCCGTCGATCTCGGCAGGCGACAGGTCGAGCACCAGCGCCGGCTCGTCCAGCTGGATCTCGGTCGCGCCGGACGCCACCAGATCGGTCAGCCAGTCGACGTAGGCGGGCAGGATCGCGTCCAGCAGCTCGATGGTGTCGCCGCCGTCGGTGCGCTTGGCCAGCCGCAGGAAGGTGAGCGGTCCGATCACCACCGGACGGGTGGCGATGCCGAGCGCGGACGCCTCCTGCAGCTGCGCGGCAGTGGCCTTCGACGAGTAGCGGAACTCCTGGTCAGCGGCCAGTTCCGGGACCAGGTAGTGGTAGTTGGTGTCGAACCACTTGGTCAGTTCCAGGGCCGGGATGCCGTTGCCGCCGCGGGCCATGGTGAAGTAGCTGCCGAGCGCGTCGGCGTCCGAGGCGGCGATGTCGAACGGGGCGCCGAAGCGCTCCGGGACGGCGCCCAGGGTGACCGCGGTGTCCAGCACCTGGTCGTAGTAGGAGAAGTCGCCGCTGGGGATGTGCTGGATGCCTTTGTCCTGCTGCAGCCGCCAGTGGGTGGCGCGCAGTCCGGCGGCGACGTCGGCGAGGCCGGAGGCGTCCAGGTCGCCCCGCCAGTGCAACTCCTGGGCCCATTTGAGTTCGCGGTCGCGTCCGATGCGAGGGAACCCGAGGTTCGCGGTTGTGGTCATGTGTCAGCCCTCCCGAGGGCAGGAGGGGTCGACGAATCGATTGCGGGCATGTTTGCCGTTCCTTTCCGGCCCCATCCATCGTGGAGCGTTCCTGATCAACACGCCGCAGCCGGTCTCCTGGCTCGTGGATCGAACACCGATCTCCCGCCTTCCCGGATCGCTCCAGTGGCATGGATGGGAGGTCGGCTCTCCACTCACAGTTGCGAGGACAGCCCCGGATTCGCACCGGGTTCCCGATCACTGCGGCAGCCCGATCGAACCACGGCGGCGCCGGGGGCACAAGCGTGAGGCGGCTTCGTCCAGCATGCGGCCCGAGGTTGGGGCGATCTCGACATCACTGGTTGGGGTGATCTCGACATCACCGTCCGATGGGGGGAAGGCTCGCGGATTTCGAGTCGTGACCCGACATCAGGTGCCACTTCCCTCCATCGGCGAGCGATCTCGACATAGGTCAGTTCGGACGCCGGCGGCGCAACAGATAGGTGTCGAACATCCAGCCCTTGCGGGCGGCGGCCTCGGCGCGGACGGTCAGAATCTGCTCCCGGACCTCGTCCAGCGGGCCGGAGATCAGGATCTCGTCCGGGGTGCCCAGATAGGCCGCCCAGTAGATGTCGATGCCGTCGGGGTCGATCGAGGCGAAGGTCTGCCGGCCGTCCAGCATCACCACCACGTCGTCGACGTCAGCCGGCAGCCCGTCGCGGAACAGCCGGGCCGGGGCGATCTGCACCGCGCGTCCCTGCCGGTTGAGCGGGATCTGGAACCGGGCGGTCAACGCATGGACGCAGCTGATCCCCGGGATCACCCGCAGGTCGATCGGTTCGGCGGCGGCGCGGCGGAGTTCCTGGACGATGGCCAGGGTGCTCTCGAACAGGCTGGGGTCGCCCCAGACCAGGAAGCCGCCGGTCCGGCCGTCGGCCAGCTCGGACGCGACGGCGGCGCTCCACTGCTCCAGGCGTTGCCGCCGCCAGCGGGCCACCGCGGCCGGGTAGTCCGGGGCGGTGCGCCAGGGCCGGGGCGGGTCGCGTAGTTCGACGGTGTGCAGCGGCCGGTTCCGGTGTCGTTCGACGACGGCGCGGCGGGCGTCCACCAGTTCGTCGTATTCGCCCTCCTTGAGCACCACGAACAGCACGTCGAGGGCGTCGATCGCCCGCACCGCCTCCAGCGTCACCCAGTCCGGGTCGCCGGCACCGATGCCGATCAGCACCAGTTCGCGGCTCATCGGACGCCGCCCGCCGCCGGGCTCAGAGGACGCGGCGCGGCCGGCCTCGGACATTGCGGCGTCCGGCTCATTCGGTCTCGCTGGAGATGGCGTTCAGGGCGGCGGAGGTGATCGCCGAACCGCCGCGGCGTCCGTGCAGCACCAGGTACTCCAGCCCGAACGGATTGTCGGCCAGCGCCCGTTTCGACTCGGCCGCGCCGACGAAGCCGACCGGAATGCCGATCACGCCGGCCGGCATCAGTCCGGTGTCGCGCACCACCTCGAGCAGGTGGAACAGTGCGGTCGGCGCGTTGCCGATCGCCACCACGGCACCGGCCAGCCGCGGCTTCCACAACTCGATCGCGGCAGCGGTCTTGGTGGTGCCCAGCTCCTTGGCCAGCTCGGCCAGCCGCGGTTCGCCGAGGTGACAGATCACCTCGTTCTGGGCAGGCAGCCGGGAGCGGATCACCCCGCTGGCCACCATCTGCGAGTCGCACAGGATCGGCGCCCCGGCCTGCAACGCCGTCCGGCAGGCGGTCACCACGCCGGGGCTGTACCCCAGCTGCTCGGGCAGGTCGGTCTGTGCCGCGGCGTGGATCATCCGGGTCGCCACGTGCGCCACGTCCGGCGGCAGGATGGACAGGTTCGCCTCGGCCCGGATGGTGCCGAACGAGCGCCGGTAGATCTCCGCGCCGTCGGTGATGTACTCGTAGGTCACCGCCTTAGCCTCGATCCACCGATCTGCGCCTACTGCGCGACCCCAGCTGGGCGCACTGGCGTCGCCGGCACCGCTCGACGTACGACCCGGTACGCCTTCGCGTTCCCGGCTTGCCATTGCACCCATCTGGTGCCGCTCGCTACGACGCCCATCGGTGGATCGAGGCTTCGGGTCGGTCACAGCTCCTCCTCGTTGACCACCTCGAGGAACCGGTTCCTGATCCGGCGGGCCCGCAGCGGGTCGTGGCTGGTGATCGCCGCCACCGTCACCCCGGACGTCTCACCGGTCGCCGGCGTCCAGGCCGAACCCTCGCCGGCCTTGTCGGCGCGGACGCAGAAGGTGTGCCGCTGCTCGGCCGCCTGGGCGACCGCCGCGTTGGTCTCGGCCGAGTCGGTGACCGCCATCGCGTACCAGGCGCCGTCCAGGTCGGACGGGGTGAACTCCCGGGCGTGCCAGGTAAGGGCGCCGGAATCGGCCAGGGTCTGCAGTGAGCGGTGCAGCTCGGGCGCGATCACCTCGACGCGGGCGCCGGCGTCCAGCAGTTTCGGCACCCGGCGGCGCGCGACGCAGCCGCCGCCGACCACGACCACCTTCCGGCCCTGCAGCAGCAGCCCGGTCAGGTAGGCGGGCGAGCCGGCGCTGGTCCGGGCCCGCAGCGCACCCTCCTTGTACCGTTGGGCGACCACCTGGGCGAGCTCGTCACAGGGGCCGATCACCTCGGCGATCCGGACGTCGGCGTCCGGATGCGCGGCACGGAACGCCTCGACGTGGCCGTGCACCCATTCGTCCAGGCGTCCGGTGAACAGGAAGTGCGGCATCACCACGATCCGGCGGCTGCCGGAGGCGTAGTACTGGTGCAGGATCTCGGGCACCGACGGCCGGGCGACCTGGATGAACGCCGACAACACCTGGTGGTAGCCGCCGGTCTCGAAGATCACCCGGGAGAGCCGGACGTGGTCGGCGTTGGCCTCGGTGACGCTGCAGCCGCGCCCCACCATCAGCACGTCGGTGTCGTCGGCGGCCCACTCGTCGCGGGCGGCCGCGATCCGGGCGTGCACGGCGGCGATCATCGGCGCCGGCGAGCCCAGGTGCCGGGTGTAGACAACGGTGGCGTCGGTGTAGCGGGACTTCGAGCTCTCGATCGCCTCCGGGATGTCGTCGCGGACGTGCCCGCCGGTGCCGATCATCAGTGGCACCACCACCGCGGCGGGCGCCGACTCCAGCACGGCGTCCAGGGCCCGGTCGATGGTGGGCGGGGTGAGTTCCACGAAACCGGCCTCAACCCGGACGCCGGGCAGCAGGCCGCGGACCTTCTCGACCAGGGCGAAGGCGGCCTCGGCGCCGGCGTTCACTCGGGTGCCGTGTCCGGCGATCACCAGCGGCGGCGGGCTGGCCGGGACGGCGGCGGGATCGGCGGGAGCAGGAACGTGCGATTGGGTCATCGGTCCATCCATCGGTAGTCGCGCGGCGTCACCATGACTGTCTCACCGCGTCCGGTCGGCAGGTAGCGGGTGGTCGAGGAACCGATCACCACCAGGGAATTCATGTTGACCCAGGCCGGATCGAAATCGGCCAGGGTGGCGCAACTGATCTTCTGCCCGGGCCGGCAGGCCTCTTCGACGACCGCCACCGGGGTGGTTGGTGGACGGTGCTCGGCGAAGATCTCCAGGGCCCGGGGCAGGTGCATCAGCCGGGTCCGGCTGCGTGGGTTGTACAGCACGGTGACCAGATCGGCCTCGGCGGCGGCCCGCAGCCGCTTCTCGATGTTCTCCCAGCTGGTGTGCAGGTCGGACAGCGAGATGGTGGCGTGGTCGTGCCCCAGCGGCGCGCCCAGGATCGCCGACACCGCCAGGCTGGCGGTCACCCCGGGGACGATCTCGACGTCGATGCCCTCGGTGCCCTGCTCCAGGGTGGGGGACGCCATCGCGTAGATCGCCGGATCGCCGGAGCAGACCAGGGCGACGTTGCGTCCCTCGCGGGCCTTGGCGATGGCCAGCGCGGTGCGGGCCTCCTCGGTGCCCATCCCGGAGGAGTGCACCTCGGTGCCCGGCCGGATCAGGTCGGTGACCTGGTCGACGTACGGCTTGTAGCCGACGATCACGGACGCGTTGCGGATCGCCTCCTGTGCCCGCGGTGTGGTGAGGTCGCGGGCACCCGGGCCCAGACCGACCACGGCGAGGTGCCCGGTCGCGGGCAGCCGTCCGATGGCGCAGGTGGCTTCCCTGGTGCGCTGCTTCGGCACCACGAGGTCGGCACCTCGGGCCAGCACGGACGCCTCGGCGACGCTCGGCGTCCCGACCGCGGTGAGCGCATGCTCGCTGGGATTCGGGACCGGGTGCTCGGCCAGTTGATCGGCCGGGAAGGTGACGAAGGGGATCGTCAGCCGGGCCGCCAGCTCGATCAGGCCGGTCTCGTCGGCCTTGGCGTCCACGCTGGTGATCGCGGTCAGCGACTCGACGGCCAGCCCGGCGGTGGCGAGGGTGACCCGGAGCAGCTGCTCCAGATGCTCCGCGGACGTCCCCCGGTTGCAACCCATCCCGGCCACCAGGGACGGGGGCCGCAACACCACGGTCGGCAGGTTCGGTTGGTCGAGCTTGTCGAGACCCCTCTCGGGTGCCGGCTCCAGCTCGTCGGTGACCACGATCCGTCCGGCCGGTTCCGGAGAGTCCTCGGCGACGTTCGCCGGGAGCGGTGGCAGCGGCCAGGGTCGGGTCCGCAGCAACCGGACCGGGGCGCCGTCCAGGATGGCCCGGGTGACCGCGGCGACGTCGCCGGACCAGGGCCAGCCGAGGGCGTCCAGGGCGGGCAGCCCGAGCGAGTCGGTGGCGGTGGTGACCACCGCGGTGCCGCCCAGCCCGTCCGCGATCCGGGTGGCCAGCGCGTTGGCGCCGCCGCCGTGACCGCCGACCAGCGGGACGGCGAAGCGTCCGGCCTCGTCGACCACCACCAGCCCCGGGTCGGTGTGCTTGGAGCTGAGCAGCGGCGCGACGATCCGGGTGGTCGCGCCCAGCGCGAGGTGGCTGACGATCAGGTCGCACTCCGCCCAGGCCTGCGGCAGCCCGGCCACCGCGCCCTGGTCGTAGCGCCGGGTCCGGGTGCCCAGGATGGCATCGATCTGCTCGGCCCGGGCCCGGCTGGCCGCCCCGGACGTCACCTGCCCGGTCACCGGTCCATGGGGACGGTTCTCGGCGGTTGTCAGTGGACCGGGAGAACCGTCCCCAGGTGGCGAAAATCGACCATCGAGAACCGTCCCCGAGGTGCGAGAATCGTTCGTGGAGAACCGTCCCCGGGGTGCGGAATCGGAACCGTCCCCGGAACCGGACTGGATGGTGACCGGGGTGGCGGCGGTGCCGGGCCAGGGGGCGTCCGGTTCGTGGGGGTGCCGGTCCAGGATCAGCACCACGTTCGGCTCCAGCGGTTCGGTGGTCAGCGCCTCCTCGGTGCTGAGCAGCCGGACCCGCTCGTCGGATTCGCCGAGGCGCTCGGCCAGCACGAACCAACGTTCCAGGTCGGCCAGCCCCGCTGCCAGCTCCCGGACGCCGTTGTCGGCCGAGGTGAACACGGCGACCTTGCCGTAGCGGCGGGCGGTGTCGATCGCCGGCTGCAGCGGACGTCCGTGCACGCTGACCACGGCGGCGTCGTCCCAGGGCAGACCGACCGCGGCGAAGGCGGCGGCGATCGAGGACACCGCCGGCACCACGGCCGGACGCAGCCCGGCGGCGCGCAGCGAGCGGACCACGCCGAAGTAGAGCGGGTCGCCGCTGGCGATCACCACCACCTCGGCGTCCGCCGGCAGCTCCTTGAGCTTCTCGACGGCCAGCCGCAGCGCGCCCAGGGTGATCCGGCGCGGTTCGTCGACGCCCAGGGCGTCCAGGTGGCGGCGTCCGCCCACCACCCAATCCGCGGACGCCGCGGCGGTGCGAAGCCCCGGGCTCGGGGCGCCGAGCAATCCGTGGACGGTGATCATCGCTGCTCCTGGTGCGCGGCCGAGGAGCCGCGCGGCTTGCGGTGGATGGTGTCCGGCGCGGGCACCGGCGGGGTGCCCTCGGCGCCGCGGAACTCGTGCCGGAAGCCCGGATGGTAGAGATGGCTACGGGTTTCACCCTGGGCGGCGAGCGCTGGACCGACCAGCACCACGGTGTGCTTCCACAGCTTGTGCTCGGCCATGGTGGCGGACAACTCGTCCAGCCGGCAGCGCAGCATCAACTCGTCCGGCCAGGTCACCCGGTAGCCGACGATGCACGGCGTCTCCGAAAGGTAGCCGCCGGCCAACAGCTCGGCCTGCAGCACCTTGTTCCGGGCCGCGGACAGGTACAGCGCCATGGTGGCGCCGTGCGCGGCGAACCCGCGGACCGTCTCCCGGGCCGGCATCGGGGTGCGGCCGCCCTCCAGTCGGGTCAGGATCAGGCTCTGCGACACCTCCGGCACGGTGATCTCGGCGCCGGCCGCGGCAGCTGCGGCCGCGAACGCCGTCACACCGGGAATCGTGCGGTGCGGGACGCCCAACCGGTCGCAGATCTTCCGTTGTTCGGCGGTGGCGCCGTAGATCGACGGGTCGCCGGTGTGCACCCGGGCCACCAGCAGCCCTTCGTCGCGGGCCCGCCGGTAGAGCGGTTCCACCCCCTCCAGGGGCAGCGACGCCGAGTCGACGATCTCGGCGTCCGGGCGGGCCCCGGCGATCAACTCGGCCTCGACCAGGCTGGACGCCCAGATCACGATGTCGGCCTCGGCGATCACCCGGGCGCCGCGCACGGTGATCAGGTCGGCCGCGCCCGGTCCGGCGCCGACGAACACCACCTCGCCGGTGGTCGCCGCGCTCACAGCCGGCCTCCGGTTCGGGTGCGGGCCGGGGCGACCAGCAGGGTGGAGAAGTAGGGCGCCCGGTCGGCGGTGACGTCGCTGACGGCGATCAGCTCCTCGCCGGGCAGGCCGACGTTCACCCCGAGCACCGCAGTGTCGTCCGGACGCCGCCGCCGGACGAGCTCGAGCACCTCGCTCAGGTGGCGTCCGCCTTTGTAGGCGACGACGGTGTCGGAGCTGTCCAGGGCGGCGGCGAGGCTGTCCAGCCCGGCGGTCACCGGCACCAGGGTGAGGCTCTCCTGCGCCTCCACCAACGGGACGCCGGACGCCGCGGCCAGCGCCTGCATCGCGGTGATGCCCGGCACCACCCGCACCTGGAGCCCCGGGACGACCGCGCGAACGTGGGCGGCCAGGTAGGAGAACGTCGAATACACGCTGGGGTCGCCGACGGTGGCGAAGGCGACGCTGCCGGCACCGGCCGCGAAGGCGTCCTCGGCGGCCTTGGCGGACGCCTCCCAGGCGCGCCGCCGCTTGGTTCCCACACCGTGCCGCTGGGCCATGCTGAACGGCACCCGGCGGACACGTCCGGCGGCCTCGGGGCAGGCGGTCAGCACCACCTGCTCGGCGCGTCCCACCTCGTCGGTGCCGGTGTCGGTGTCCGGCACCAAGATCACGTCGGCGTCCCGCAGCACCCGCAGCGCCTTGAGGGTGATGAGTTCGGGGTCGCCGGGTCCGACGCCGACGCCGGTCAGCGTCGGCGGGCAGGCCGGGGCAGGGTCGGTCAAGGGGAGCCTCCTCAGGTTTCCGCGCCCGATGGGGTGTGCTCGGCGGGCAATGGCGAGTATCTGACTCCCGGGATCGCCCGGTCACAGTGGCGGGACCGTCCCGGAGTCGCACCGGGTTCCTCCGCTCATTGCCGCGTTCGTCCGTCAGTCTGGCAGACTCCTCGGCACCGCGCGGGCGATGTGAAAGATCGGGTGAAATCGACGATGAGAGGCGCTGTGGCGCTCGGTTTGGGGCTCGGCTGGCTGGCCGACCAGGCGTTCGGAGACCCGGCCCGCTACCACCCGGTGGCCGGTTTCGGACGGACCGCGCAGGCCCTCGAAGAACGGCTGTATCGCGACGACAAGCCTCGTGGGACGGCGTTCGCCGGGGTGCTGGTTGGCGGTGCCGTCGGTCTCGGCGCGGTGCTGCAGCGGACCTGCCGGAACAGCCCGGCGGCGACGGTGCTGCTGACCGCGGCGGCCACCTGGGCGGTGCTCGGCGGCCGCTCGCTGACCCGGGAGGCCGAGGTGATCGCCGACTCGCTGATCGCTGGCGACCTGGACGCCGCCCGCGACCGGGTCACCCATCTGGTCAGCCGCGACCCGACCACCCTGGACGCCGACGGCATCGCCCGCGCCACCCTGGAATCGGTGGCCGAGAACACCTCGGACGCCGTGGTCGCGCCGCTGCTCTGGGGCGCGGTGCTGGGGGTGCCGGGGCTGCTCGGCTACCGCGCCGCCAACACCCTGGACGCCATGGTCGGCTACCGCAACCCCCGCTACCGCAACTTCGGCTGGGCCTCGGCCCGCCTCGACGACCTGCTGAACTGGGTGCCGGCCCGGCTGGCCGGGGCGCTCGCGTCACTGGCCGCGCCGGTGGTCGGCGGACGATCGGCGGACGCCGTCCGGGCCGCCGTCGAGCAGGCTCCGGCCCACCCCAGCCCGAACGGCGGGGTGGTGGAGGCCGCGTTCGCCGGGGCGCTCGGCGTCACCCTGGGCGGCCGGAACAGCTACGGCGGCGTGGTCGAGGACCGCGGGCTGCTCGGCTTCGGCGCCACCCCCGGCCCGGCCGACCTGGCCCGCGGCGTCCGGCTCGCGCAGGTGGT
>NZ_JASGDE010000186.1:0-4274 GCF_047607385.1 Micropruina sp. | reverse complement strand
CCATACTTCCGCGCCGGACGTAAAGCGCGTACACGGCTGGGGGCGGGTCACCGAAACAGCGCAACCCCGGCCCACGGCGCGTTCGATCAGGCGTCGCCGCCCGCGCTGCCGGACGCCCCGGCAGTCACGTCCAGCAGCCGGTACTTCTCGGCGGCCTGGCCGGGAGCGGAGGCGTCCACCTGGCCCTTGGCGGCCAGCGCCTGCAGCGTCCGCACCACCATCGACGGGCCGTCGATGTGGAAGTAGCGCCGCGCCGCCGCACGGGTGTCGGAGAAGCCGAAACCGTCGGCACCGAGCGAGTGGTACTCGCCGGGCACCCACTGGGCGATCTGGTCCTGCACCAGCCGCATGTAGTCCGAGGTCGCGATGAACGGGCCCGGACGGCCCTCCAGCCGCTGGGTCACGAACGGCACCTGCCGCTCCTGCTCGGGATGCAGGAAGTTGTGCTCGTCGGCGGCCAGCGCGTCGCGGCGCAACTCGTTCCACGAGGTGACGCTCCACACGTCGGCCACCACGCCCCAGTCCCGCTTGAGCAACTCCTGGGCCTCCAGCGCCCACGGCACACCGACACCGGAGGCCAGCAGCTGCGCCCGCGGCGCGTCGCCGGCGACACCGTCGAAGGAGCCCTCCTTGAGCAGGTAGATGCCCTTCTGGATGCCCTCGACGTCGATCCCCTCGGGCTCGCGCGGCTGCACCATCGGCTCGTTGTACAAGGTGATGTAGAAGATGACGTCCTGCGGGTTCGCGCCGTACATCGTCTCCAGACCGTGCTGCATGATGTGCGCGATCTCGTAGGAGTAGGCCGGGTCGTAGCAGCGCATCGCCGGGTTGGTCGCGGCCAGGATGTGGCTGTGCCCGTCCATGTGCTGGGTGCCCTCGCCGGCCAGCGTGGTGCGACCCGCGGTGGCGCCGAGCAGGAAGCCGCGGGCCAACTGGTCGGCGGCGGCCCACATCGAGTCGCCGGTGCGCTGGAAGCCGAACATCGAGTAGAAGATGTAGATCGGCACCATGTGGACGCCGTGCGTGGCGTAGGCGCTGCCGGCCGCCGCGAAGGCGCCCATCGAGCCGGCCTCGTTGATGCCGACGTGCAGGATCTGGCCGTTCTTCGCCTCCCGGTAGGCGAGCATCAGCTCGTGGTCCACCGGGGTGTAGGTCTGGCCGTGCGGGCTGTAGATCTTGATCGTCGGGAAGAACGCGTCCAGGCCGAAGGTGCGGGCCTCGTCCGGGATGATCGGGACGACGTGCGGGGCGAACTCCTTGTCCCGCATCAGGTCCTTGAACAGCCGCACCCAGGCCATCGTGCTGGCGATCTGCTGCTGGCCGGAGCCCTTCTTCACCGTGGCGTAGGCCGAGTCGTCCGGCAGCTTGATCGGCGCCGGCTTGTTGCGGCGCTGCGGCAGCCCGCCGCCGAGGGTCCGGCGACGATCCAGGGCGTAGGCGATCCGCTCGTCGCTGGCACCCGGGTTGACGAACGGCGGACGGTACGGGTCGGCCTCGAGCACCGCGTCGGTGATCGGCATGTCGAGCCGGTCGCGGAACTGCTTGAGGTCGTCCAGCGCCATCTTCTTCATGCCGTGGGTGGCGTTGCGGCCGGCGAAGTGCGAGCCGAGGAAGTAGCCCTTGATGGTGTGCGCCAGGATCACCGTCGGTGCCCCGGTGAACTCCATCGCCGCCTTGTAGGCCGCGTAGACCTTGTGGTAGTCGTGGCCGCCGCGGGTCAGCTTCCAGATCTTCTCGGCGTCCCAGCCGTCGACCATCTTGGCGACCCGGGGGTCGCGTCCGAAGAAGTGCTCCTTGACGTAGTCGCCGTCGTTGGCCCGGAAGGTCTGGTAGTCGCCATCCGGGGTGTTGTTCATCACGTTGACCAGCGCGCCGTCGCGGTCGGCGGCCAGCAGCGGATCCCAGCCGCGACCCCAGACGACCTTGATCACGTTCCAGCCGGCGCCACGGAAGAAGCCCTCCAGCTCCTGCATGATCTTGCCGTTGCCGCGCACCGGGCCGTCGAGCCGCTGCAGGTTGCAGTTGATCACGAAGGTCAGGTTGTCCAGCTCGTCGTAGGACGCCAGCTGCAGCGCACCGCGGCTCTCCGGCTCGTCCATCTCGCCGTCGCCGAGGAAGGCCCAGACGTGCTGCTGCGAGGTGTCCTTGATGCCGCGGTTGTGCAGGTACTTGTTGAACTGCGCCTGGTAGATGGCGTCCAGCGGGCCCAGGCCCATGGAGACCGTCGGGAACTCCCAGAAGTTCGGCATCTGCCGCGGGTGCGGGTAGGACGGCAACGCGCGGACGCGTCCGTCGACGACGTGGCTGTGCTCCTGGCGGAAGCCGTCCAGGTCGGCCTCCTCCAGCCGGCCCTCCAGGAAGGCGCGGGAGTACATGCCCGGCGAGGCGTGACCCTGGTAGAAGATCTGGTCACCGCCGCCGGGGTGGTCCTTGCCGCGGAAGAAGTGGTTGAAGCCCACCTCGTACAAGGTCGCCGAGGAGGCGAAGGACGAGATGTGGCCGCCGACGCCGATGCCCGGGCGGTTGGCCCGGTGCACCATGATCGCGGCGTTCCAGCGCACCAGCCGGCGGAACTTCCGCTCCAGCTCGACGTCGCCCGGGTACCACGGCTCGCTCTCCGGCGGGATGGTGTTGATGTGGTCGCTGACGGTCAGCGACGGTACGCCCAGGTGCCGCTCGCGGGAGCGTTCCAACAGCTTGAGCATGATGTAGCGGGCCCGGTTCCGGCCGCCTTCGTCGATGATCCCGTCCAGGGACTCCAACCACTCGGCGGTCTCCTCCGAGTCGATGTCGGGCAGGCTGGTGGGCAGTCCGTTCAGGATCGGGCCGACATTCTCGCTCATGGCCACAGGGGAGTCCTTTCTCATGCACGGCCCGGCGCGCGACGATGGGCACCACCGGGTGATTGGGTCCATCCTGCCCCATCTTCCCTGCTCCGCACATCGGCTGGACCACAGTGTGTCGGCGACGCGGCGTCCGAACGGCGAGCGGACTTGTCTCAGATCAGGCTTTCGCCCAGTCCAGCAGCCGCTGCACCGGCCAGCTGGTGACGATCCGGTCGGGGTCGATGCCGGCCGCTTCGGCCCGGGCCGCGCCGTAGACCAGGAACTCCAGCTGCCCCGGGGCGTGGGCGTCGGTGTCGATGCTGAACAGGCAACCGGCGTCCCTGGCCAGCTCCAGCAGCCGGTCCGGCGGGTCGCAGCGTTCCGGACGGGAGTTGATCTCCACCGCCACCCCGAAGGTCCGGCAGGCCTCGAAGACCACCTCGGCGTCGAAGGAGCTCTCGCCGCGGGTGCCCCGCTCCCCCTCGATCAACCGCCCGGTGCAGTGGCCGAGGATGTTGGTCCGCGGGTTGGCGATCGCCGCCACCATCCGGTGGGTCATCGACTCGGCGTCCATCGCCAGCTTGGAGTGCACGCTGGCCACCACGATGTCGAGCCGGTTCAGCATGAACGGCGACTGGTCCAGCGAGCCGTCGTCGAGGATGTCCACCTCGATGCCGCGCAGCACCCGGAACGGCGCCATCGCCTCGTTCAGGTCGTCGATCAGGTCGAGTTGCTCGGCGAGCCGCTCGGCGGACAGCCCGCGCGCCACCCGCAGCCTAGGCGAGTGGTCGGTGACCGCGGTGTACTCGTGGCCCAGCGCCTGGGCGGCCAGCATCATCTCCTCCACCGAGCTGCCGCCGTCGGACCAGGTGGAATGGGTGTGCAGGTCGCCCTTCAGCAGCGAGCGCAGCGCCGGTTCCGGGTCGACCAGCGGACGCGCCTTGGCCCGCTTGCCGGACAGATAGTCGGGGACGCCGCCGCGCAGCGCCTGCTCGATCACCGCCACCGAGGTGGCGCCCAGCCCGCGGACCTGCTTCCAGGTACCGGACGCGGCATGCCCGGCGCGCTCATCGGCGGGCATCGCGTCGACGATCTCGGCGGCCCGCCGGAACGCCTTCACCCGGTAGCTGTCGGCGCGTTCCCGCTCCATCAGGTAGGCGATCTCGCGCAGCGCCACCACGGGATCCATCAGGTCTGCCTCCTTCGCGCGGGCACCCAGCCTAGGAGTTTCGCGGCTCCGCCGGTTGAGCTTGTCGAAACCCTCGGACGGCGCCCGATGGGGTCGGGTCTCGACAGGCTCGACCAACGGTCCTGATCGCAGGCCCTAGATGATCAATTCCTGGGGGTGTTAGTGGTCGTAGGCGGTCAGTGTTCTTCTGGCTAGGGAGTTTGTGTGGTGGTTGTGCCAGATGGCGGTGGTCAGGGCGAGGATGCGTTGCGCAACCCGTG
>NZ_JASGDE010000185.1:0-11896 GCF_047607385.1 Micropruina sp. | reverse complement strand
TCGGACGCCGCCCGCCCGGCCCGCCGGCCGCGCTCCCGGGCCGCGGGCAGCGCCGTCGCCGACATCACGTCCAGGCCGGGATCGTCGTCCTCGATCAGCAGCACCTCGGCGCCTTCGGCCCGCAGCCGCTCCGCCTGGTGCGCCGGACGCCGCACCTCGCGCACCGACCGGCCCTGCGGCGCCAGGATCAGCACCCGCTCACAGCCGGACGCCAGGTCTGCGTTCGCCGGGGAGCGCAGCCCGCCGTCCAGGAAGACCCGGTCCTCGATCCGCACCGTGGGCAGCACGCCGGGCATCGCGCTGCTGGCCGCCACCGCCCGGCGCAGCTCGACCGCCGAGCGCGGCGTGAAGTAGGCCGGACGTCCCGAGTCGGCGTCCACCGCGGCGACCACCAGCGATGCCGGCCAGCCGCTGCCGCCGACGGCTCGTCCGACCAGGTCGACGAACGCGTCCTCGGTGAGCGTGGTCCGAGCACGGCGGGCGGAGCGGCCCAGCCAGAGCAGGGCGTGCCGGCGGCTGGGCCAGAGCTGGGCGGCGACCAGCCGGGCCGCAACAGCCGTGGAGATCCGGACGCCGGCGAGTTCGGCCGCGAACTCGTCCAGACCGTCGCTGCCGGCACCGCGTAGCCTCGGATCGAGGAGCAGCATCCGGGTGGCCAGCACCGCGCCGGCGGAGGTGCCGACCACCCGGTCGGCCTCGGCGAGCACCGGCGGCAACTCGTCCAGGACGCCGGCCAGCCAGGCCAGCGCGGTCAGCCCGCCGCCGCCCAGCACCACCGCCCGGCGCGGTGTGACCGGATCAGCCGACGCGTTCCCAGGCAACCGGATCCTTCGCGTTGGTCACCGACACCTGATACCGGACGTCGACGGCGGGCAGGGTCTGGTCGACCGTGTACTTCTCGCCGTTCTGGGTGAGCGAGCTGCGGAACCGGAAGGTGAGCCGGGTCGCCCCCCGGGCATGGGTGGGGTCGGCGACGTCCAAGGTGTAGGTGGCGTTCTTCCACGGGTCGCCGACCAGGTTCCAGCGGATCGACGTGGTGTCGAGCTTCTGGCCCTTCTCCACCGCGACACTGTTCGGGCAGTCCTTCGGGGCCGCGCTCTTCTGGGCCAGGCAGCGCTTCAGCGCGGTGGCGGCGACCTTGCTGGCCTGCTTCTTGCCGGCCGCGGTGAGCACCGGCTGCAGCCCGGCCCGGACGTCCTCACCGACCGCCTGCACGGTGACCCGGCCGCCGTCCAGGGTGATCGTGGGCAGCTTCTCGCCGAAGACGTAGACGCCGGGGAACACCTCCAGATGCTCCGGGTCGGTCAGCGGGCGGCCGTTGATGGTGGCACCCAGCTCGCTGGGCAGCGGGCCCGGGTCGATGGTCGAGGTGACTTGGCCGAGCCGCCAGCCGGCCTCCGTCTTGGTGACCGAGAAGGCGATGGTGGCCGGGGCGTCGCCGAAGCGGACCTCCGCCGGCACGGTGACGGTCTCGTTGCCCTCGACGACCGGGACGTTGACCACGGTCAGCTTGGCCTCGCGGTGGGACGCCTCGAGCATCTCCCGGGTGAGCAGGGTGGTGTCGGTGGGCCGATTCAGCGCGTACTCCAGGGCCCGGGGGGCGTCCGCGGCGACCAGGGCGTCCAGATAGCCGGAAACCGCCTGCTGCGGGGTCGCGGCCGGCACCGAGGTCGAGGCCGGTTGCGGACGCAGCAGCCAGGCGATGCCGGCGATCAGTCCGGCCAGCACGATGAACGCCAGCGCGGCGATCCAGCGGGCCCGCGGACGGGGCCGGTGCGGGGCCGGTGCGGTGGCCTGCTCGTCGGCGTCCCCGGTCGGTTCGGGGGTGCTGCCGTCGTCCGGGGTGTCTTCAGGTACCTGAGAAGTCACCCGCTCAGGGTACCGGGGCCACTGCGGCTGCGTTTCAGTGAGGTTTCGGTCGCCCCGCCAAGGGTGACCCGCCTCGCACCCGGACAGTAGATTCACGCAGGTGACCATCCGGGTAGCCCTCGAACACCGCACCACCTACACCTTCGCCGAGCCGGTGGAAGTGTTCCCGCACACCGTCCGGCTGCGTCCGGCGCCGCACTCGCGGACGCCGATCGCCGCCTACTCGCTGACCGTGTCGCCGCGCAACCACTTCATCAACTGGCAGCAGGACCCGTTCGGCAACTACCTGGCCCGGCTGGTCTTCCCCGAGCCGGTGCAGGAGCTCGACATCTGCGTCGACCTGGTCGCCGACATGACGGTGATCAACCCGTTCGACTTCTTCCTGGAGGAGTACGCCGAGCGCTACCCGTTCAGCTACCCGGACGCGCTGCGCGCCGACCTGGAGCCCTACCTGCGCCGGGTGGACGAGTCTCCCGAAGGCGGACCGGGACCGCTGGTGCGGCAGTGGGTGCAGCAGCACATCACCGACCGCTACGCCGGGCTGAGCGGCGACGAGCGGCCCCGGATGGTCGACTTCCTGGTCGCGGTGAACACCGCCCTGCAGCACGACATCGCCTACACGGTGCGGATGGAGCCGGGCGTGCAGAGCCCGGACACCACCCTGGCCAAGGCGCTCGGCTCCTGCCGCGACTCGGCCTGGCTGATGGTCTCGGTGCTGCGCGAGGCCGGTCTGGCGGCCCGGTTCGTCTCCGGCTACCTGGTCCAGCTGACCTCCGACGTGGAGGCGCTGGACGGCCCGTCCGGACCCACCGAGGACTTCACCGACCTGCACGCCTGGGCCGAGGTGTTCATCCCCGGCGCCGGCTGGATCGGCCTCGACCCGACCTCCGGGCTGTTCGCCGGTGAGGGCCATATTCCCTTGTCGGCGACGCCGCACCCGTCGTCCGCGGCACCGATCACCGGGGCCACCGCACCGGTCGAGGTGACCATGGCGTTCTCCAACACGGTGCGCCGGGTGCACGAGGATCCGCGGGTCACCAAGCCGTACACCGAAGCCCAGTGGGCGGCCGCGGACGCCCTCGGCGAGCGGGTCGACGAGCTGCTGGCCGCAGGGGACGTCCGGCTCACCATGGGCGGCGAGCCCACCTTCGTCTCCGCCGACGACACCGCCACCCCGCAGTGGGAGGGCGCCGCCGACGGACCGGAGAAGCGGGCGCTGGCCCAGCAGCTGGCGGCCCGGCTGGAGCAGCGCTGGGCAGCCGGCGGCGTCGTCCATCACGGCCAGGGCAAGTGGTACCCGGGCGAGGACCTGCCGCGCTGGAACATCGCCATCACCTGGCGCACCGACGGCATCCCGATCTGGGAGGACCGCTCGCTGCTGGCCAACCCCTGGGACGAACCCTGCGTCGAACCCGGCTCGATCGAGGCGCAGACCGCCGTCCGCGACCTGGCCGCCTACATCGCCGGCGGACTGGGCATTCCGGCCGCGCACGTGCTGCCGGGGTTCGAGGACCCGCTGGCGGCGCTGCTGAACGAGGCGCTGCTGCCGTTCGGGAAGCGTCCGGACGAACCCGATCCGGACGACCCGGAGCTGGCCGACGCCGAAGCCCGCGCCGCCCGGGTGGCTTCCGTCGACGCAGCCCACGGCACCCCGCGAGGCTGGGTGGTCCCGGTCTTCCGGCTGACCGACGAGGGCCGCTGGGGAACCACCCGGTGGCGTCCCCGGCGCAAGCAGCTGATGCTCACCGGCGGCACCTCGCCGATGGGCCTGCGGCTGCCGCTGAACTCGGTCGCCTGGTCGCCGATGCCGGAGGAGCTGGAGCGCTCCCCGTTCGAGATGACCGGACTGCTGCCGATCATCGTCGAGGGCGAGGCACCCCCGGCAGAGGTGCTGGAGGTCGAAAAGGCCCCCCGCACCGCGCTCTGCGTCGAGGAGCGGGACGGCCGGCTGTACGTCTTCCTGCCGCCGCTGACCAAGCTGGAGGACGCCCTCGAACTGCTCAGCGTGGTCGAGACGGCGGCGTCCGCGATCGAGCTGCCGGTGGTGCTGGAGGGGTATCCGCTGCCCTTCGACCTGCGCACCAAGACCATCTCGGTCACCCCCGACCCGGGCGTGATCGAGGTGAACACCCAGCCGACCAGCAGCTGGGCCGAGCAGCGCGACCTCACCCTGTCGCTCTACGAGGACGCTCGGCAGACCCGGCTGGCCACCGAGAAATTCGACCTGGACGGCACCCACACCGGCACCGGCGGCGGCAACCACTTCACCCTGGGCGGCGCCACCCCGGCCGATTCGCCGCTGCTCCGCCGGCCCGACCTGCTGCGCTCGCTGATCACCTACTGGCAGCACCATCCGGCCTTGTCGTACGTGTTCTCCGGACGGTTCATCGGCCCCACCTCGCAGGCGCCACGGTTCGACGAGGGCCGGTTCGAGACCCTGTACGAGATGGAGATCGCGTTCGCCGAACTCGACCGGGTGAGCGCTGAGGCGGAGAAATTCGCGCCGCCGTGGGGCGGTCCGGCGCTGCCCTGGAACACCGACCGGCTGCTGCGGCACCTGCTCACCGACCTGACCGGCAACACCCACCGGTCGGAGTTCTGCATCGACAAGCTGTACTCGCCCGATTCGCAGCGCGGACGCCTCGGGCTGCTGGAGCTGCGCGGTTTCGAGATGCCGCCGCATGCCCGGATGGCGCTGGTGCAGGCGCTGCTGGTGCGCTGCCTGGTGGCGATGTTCTGGGCCCGTCCCTACCGGGGCCGGCTGATCCGCTGGGGCACCCGGCTGCACGACCGCTTCCTGCTGCCGGCGTTCGCGGCGTCCGATCTGCGCGAGGTGGTTGCCGACGTCAACGAGTGGCTGGCCGAGGCCGCGCCCGGCGTCCGGTTCGACCCGGCCTGGCTGGACCCGTTCCTGGAATTCCGCTTCCCCCGGCTCGGCGAGACCCGGATCTCCGGCGTCCACCTGGAACTGCGGCAGGCGATCGAGCCCTGGCACGTGCTCGGCGAGGAAGCCACCGGCACCGGGACCGCCCGCTACGTCGACTCGTCGGTGGAACGGGTGCAGCTCGCCGTCTCCGGCCTGGTCGAGGGACGCCACGTGGTGACCTGCAACGGCGTCCCGGTACCGCTCACCCCGATCGCCAACGGCGGCTGGGGCACCGCGCTGGGCGGCGACGACGAGCCGTCCACGGTGGGCATGTTCGCCGGCGGCGTCCGGTACCGGGCCTGGGCGCCCTGGTCGGCGCTGCACCCGACGATGGGCATCCATTCGCCGCTGGTCTTCGACCTGGTGGACACCTGGAACGACCGCTCGCTGGGCGGCTTCACCTACCACGTGGTGCACCCGGGCGGCCGCAACTACGACAGCTACCCGGTGAACGCGGTCGAGGCCGAGTCGCGCCGGGCCGCCCGGTTCCACGCCCAAGGCCACACCGCCGGGACGGTCGACACCGCGTCCTGGCCGTCGGTCGAGGCAATCAACGGCCCGATGGGCACCGAGTACCCCTGCACCCTCGACCTGCGTCGCTACTCCCCCGGCCACCCGGCCTGACTCGATCCGTCATCCGGGATGACGGTTCACGGCTCGAACGGGTCGATCACCACCAACCCCGCCGCCTGGAACGGCGCGCGGTCACGGGTGGCGATCGCGAAACCGTGGGCGGCGACGATTCCGGCGATGTAGCCGTCGGTGGCGGCGATCGCCTCTCCGCGGGCGCGGGCCTCGGCGCGCAGCGTCGCGTAGGCCGCGCTGGCAGCCTCGTCGAACGGCAGGATGCGGCCCTCGAACGCGGCGACGACCTCGCTATCGATCCGGTCCCGCAACCGGTCGCGTCGTCGTCCGGACGGCAGGCAGGCGACCCCGAAGCGCAGTTCGGCGAGGGTGATGCTGGTCAGGTAGAGGGTCTCGATCGCCTGGGCGTCCAGCCAGGCCGCCACCGCGGGGTCGGGTGCGGAACGCAGCGGTTCGGAGACGACGTTGGTGTCGAGGACGATCATCCGAGGTCGATCGGCTCGGACGGCGTCCGGTCGCGGCTGATGTCGAGGTCCACCCCGCCGGCTTCCCGTCCGATCCCGGCCAGCAGCGAGCCGAGCCTGACGCGATCGGGCGGCGCGACCGCGGCGTCCAGGATCGCCCGCACCTCGGCCTCGGTGCTGCGCCGATGAGCCGCGGCACGCGCCTTCAGGGCACGGTGCGTCTCATCGGACAGTCCCCGGACGGTGATCGCAGCCATCGCGCCCTCCTCGTTGATATCAATCTTGCTTTGATGATAGCGCCGGCTCGCCGCTCCTCCGACATCGCCTGCCTAAACGCACATCGCCTGCGGAGGAACACAGGCGATGTGCGTTACCGCAGGCGATGTCGTCTGTAGTGGGGTCGACCGCGGCGGCGCAACCCCGGCAGCCACGGGTTGGCGCCGCGCCGAAGCCGTTGTCCGCGCCCCTAAGGTGAACCCATGTCCGCAGCCGTTTCGATCGAGTCGGGCGTCCTCGACGACTATCGGGCGCGCCTGCGCCCCGGCGCGGTCGACGAACTGGTCACCGAGACCGGGCTGCGCACCGATCAGGCCGCCCTGGGCGCGGCCGTGGACGCGATGGGCATGGCCGGCCTGCAGGCCGCTCGCGCCGAGGCCCGGACGTTCGCCGCGGACGAGGGCGTCACCTACGGCACCGGGCAGACCGGAAGCCGGAACTGGGCGATCGACCCGATCCCGGTGCTGATCGGCAGCGCCGAGTGGGCCGAGCTCGAGGCCGGGCTGCGGCAGCGGGTCCGGCTGCTCGACCTGGTGCTGGACGACATCTACGGCGAGCGCACCCTGTTGCGCCGCCGGGTGATCCCGCCCGAGCTGATCCTGGCCCACGACGGCTACGTCCGGCAGACCGACGGGATCAGCGCTCCCGGACGCCGCCAGCTGGTGGTGGCGGCCACCGACCTGGGCCGCGACCCCGAGGGCCGCTGGACGGTGATCTCCGACCGCACCCAGGCGCCGTCCGGGCCGGGCTACGCGATGGCGACCCGGCGGATCATCTCCCGGGTGATGGCGGGGCTGCACCGCTCCACCCCGCTGGCCCGGCTGCGGGGCTTCTTCCAGACCTTCACCGCGGCCCTGCAGGACGCCTCGCCGTCCGCCACCGAGCCGCCGCGGGTGGTGCTGCTCACCCCGGGGCCGAACAGCGAGACCGCCTTCGAGCAGGCCTACCTGGCCACCCTGCTCGGTTTCCCGCTGGTCGAGGCCGACGACCTGGTGATGCACCGCGGCACGGTGTGGCTGCGGGCCGGCGACCGGCTGGAGCAGGTGGACGTCATCCTGCGCCGGGTGGACGCCGCCTTCGCCGACCCGCTGGAACTGCGCGGCGACTCCCAGCTCGGCATCCCCGGCCTGATCGAGGCCGCCCGGAACCGGACCGTCGCCGTGGTCAACCCGGTCGGCGCCGGCGTCCTGGAGAACCCCGGCCTGCTGGCGCATCTGGACGCGGTCGCCGACGCCCTGCTCGGCGAAGAGCTGCTGCTGCCGACGCCGACCACCTGGTGGTGCGGACGCGACGCCGACCGCTCGCACGTGCTGGCCAACCTGGACGCCCTGGTGCTCAAGCCGATCTCACGGGCGATGGGGCCGCTGCGCTACGGCTGGCTGCTGTCGCAGACCGAACGGTCCGAGCTGGCCGACCGGATCGCCGCCGAGCCCTGGGCCTGGTGCGGGCAGCAGCGGATGCGGCTGTCCACCGCACCGGTGGTGACCCGGGCCGGGCTGGAGCCGCGCCGGTTCGTGCTGCGCACCTTCGGCGTCGCCCACGACGACGACTACCGCTTCCTGCCCGGCGGGCTGGGCCGGGTGGCGGCCCGGATCGGCGAGCACACCGTGTCCAACTACACCGGCGCGCTGGCCAAGGACGTCTGGGTGATCTCCGACGACGCCGACCAGCTCACCCCGACGTCCCGGGACCGGACGCTGCGGCCGCCGCCGCTGAGCCGGGCCAGCGGCCTGTCGCCGCGGGTGTCGGACAACCTCTACTGGATGGGCCGCTACGCCGAGCGGGCGGAGGGCACCGCCCGGCTGCTCAAGGTGGTCGACGACTTCGCCGAGGACAACTCCACCCTGGTCGGGACGCCGGGCGCGCTGGCCACCGACGCGCTGCTGCAGACCGTCGCCTGGGTGACGGTCACCGGTTCGATCCGGGACGGCGAGACGCCGCTGGACTACCTGCGTCAGGTGGTGCTGGACGCCTCCCGCGCCGGCACCGTCCGGCGTTGCGCGAACCAGGTGATCAACGCCGCCCAGCACGTCCGGGACCTGCTCAGCATCGACACCTGGTCGGTGCTCGGCCGGCTGCAGCAGACCCTGGACCAGACACCCGACGACGACGATCAGTTGCAGCCGTTGCTGGCCGACGTGCTGGAATCGCTGCTCGCGCTGGCCGGGATCATGGCGCAGAGCATGGTGCGCGACGAGTCCTGGGCGTTCCTGGACGCCGGCTGCCGGATGGAACGGGCCCAGCTCACCCTGTCGCTGCTGGGCAGCGCGTTCGACCGGCCCCGCGAGCGGCAGGTGGAGGACCTGGTGGTGGAGGGTGTGCTGCGAGCCGGCGAGTCGATCATCACCCACCGCCGCCGGGCCGCTGCCGGGACCGGGCCGACGCTGGCCCTGGAGTCGGCGATCGAGTTGCTGCTGCTCGACCGGGTCAACCCGCGGTCGGTGATCTACCAGGCCGAGTCGCTGGCCGCCGACCTGACCCTGATCGGCGACGAGGCGTCCGCGGCCAAGGCGCTCGCCCTGGTCGCCGCGCTGGACGCCGTCGAGCCCGAGGAGCTGCTCGACACCGCCGCGCTGACCGAGCGGTTGACCGGGCTGGAGCAGGACTTCCGCCGGCTCTCCGACGACCTGGCCGCGCTGCACTTCCTGCGCCAGCCGCCGCGGCGTCCGCAGACCGCCGGCTGGGCGAGCCCGTGGCAGGTGGCCGATGAGTGAGCAGGAGGCGACGGTGAGCCGTCCCGATCACTACGCGCCGCGGCGCTACCGCGTCCGGCACTCCACCATCTACACCTACGACGACGACGTGCAGGCCTGCTACGAACGCGGCTTCCTGCGTCCGTTGCAGACCTGGTCGCAGCAGGTGATCTGCAACGAGGTGCTGGTCTCGCCCGAGCCGGACGCGATCAGCGAACACGTCGACCACTTCGGCAATCACAGTTTCTACGTGGAGGTGCGCAGCCCGCACCGGGAGCTGGTGGTCGGCAAGGTGGCCTTCGTGGACGTGGCCTGGCCGCGTCCGGACATGGAGTCGCTGAACGCGTTCACCGTCGCCGAGGCGGCGGTTCGGGTCGAACAGGAGGCCGATCCGCTGGAACGCGCGGAGTACCTGTTGCCGTCCGAACTGGTCGAGCTGGGGCCTGAGGTGCGGGCCTACGCCGAGACCATCCTGTGGCCCGGACGTCCGCTCGGCGAGGCGCTGGAGGGTTTGTTCTCCACCATCTACCGCGACTTCAGCTACGAGCTCGGAGCGACTTCGGTGCGCACCACGCTGCCCGAGCTGCTCGAACTGCGCAAAGGCGTCTGCCAGGACTTCGCCCATCTGGCGGTCGGCTGCCTGCGCTCGGTCGGGCTGCCGGCGCGGTACGTCTCGGGCTACGTGGAGACCTCTCCCCCGCCCGGGCAGCCGAAGTTGGAGGGTTCGGACGCCTCGCACGCCTGGACGTCGGTACTGGTGCCCGGCGGCGAGTGGATCGACCTCGACCCCACCAACGACCACTTCGCCGACTCCCGCTACATCGTCACCGCCTGGGGACGCGACTTCCGCGACGTCTCCCCACTGAAGGGTGTGGTGTTCACCGAGGCGAAGAAATCCACCCTCGAGGTCAAGGTGGACGTGTTCCGAGTGAATCCGGACGGCTCGCTGAGCTGACGCCGATCGAGCCCTGACGATTTCAGCGCCCGGAGAAATACCAAATTCCGCACTCGATATGAGCTAAAACGTTTGACCTCGCTACCTTTGCGCATCGAGCGCGGAAATCGGTACGGCCCTTGCCAGTGGCGGGGCCTGGTGGTGCGATCAGCAGACCTGAGGCTCGCCGAGCGCCAGTGCGGCGCGAATCTCGGCCAGCACGGCATCGGGATCGTCCTGCAGGCGCCGCCAAGTGATCCGCAGCACGGTGTAACGGGCAAGCACCAGCCGGTTCTGCCTGACCCGGTCGGACTCGAACGCCTGACGGGTGCCGTGTACCTCGTAGCCGTCGAACTCGAGGATCACCCGCGCATCGGGAAACAGCACGTCGGGGTAGCAGACGCAACCAGCGAGGCGGAGTTCGGCATTGGCCACCCACCCACTGATCCCGGCGCCGCGAAGCAGCTGCTGCAATTCGCGCTCGCCGCCCGACCAGGGATTGTCCGCGAAGCTGCGCACGACCTCGCTGCGGATCCGCTGGTGCCGGGAGCCGGCGAACTCCGCCAGCGCATCGACGAGCTCGTACGGCCGCACCGTCCCTTCACGCAGGAACAACTCGGCCGTCCGGCCGTCATCGCGGGCCGCAGCCTCGACGGCGACCACGGCCGGCGCGGGGCAACGCAGGCCGTTGAAGCGGCGCACTGTGGTGATCAGTCGGCGGGTAATGCGCAGCCCCGGACCAGGCGCATCGCTCGGCTGTGCCAGCTCGACCCGCTCGCCTTTGACGAACGGCTCCTTCGAGAAAGTGATCGCCGCCACGGCCGAGGCCCGCCAGAGCACCGCCGACGGGCGAGCGGCGAGAGCGGCGGCGAGCCGCGTGTGCCGGGACCACAGCAACTCGGTGTCCACGAACACCCCAGGATGCACCCGGACGATCCGGTCGGCAGCCAGCAACGACTTGATAGCGGCGCGCGGGTGCTCGCGCTGAACGAGCACCCCGTCGCTGTTCCGCAGCAGCGCGCCGGCATCGATACCCACCGCTCTATCCAGCCACAGTTCCGACCGTCCGCAGCCGACGCGAAGACAATCTGTGGATAACTCACCACGGCCCGGCTACCGTCGGGACATGGCGAAGCCCTCAACCTCGGCGATCGAGATCGACGTGGGCGACCGGGTGGTGCGGGTCACCAATCCCGACCGGGTCTACTTCCCCGAGACCGGGTGGACCAAGCGCGACCTGGTCGAGTACTACCTGGCGGTCGGCGACGGCATCGTCCGGGCGCTGCGCGAGCGGCCCTGCATGCTGCACCGCTTTCCGGACGGCCTGGCCGGGCCGAAGGTGCACCAGAAGCGACTGCCCGGCGGGGCGCCCGACTGGGTCGAGACCGTCGAGCTGTGGTTCCCGCGGTTCGGCCGCACCGCCGACGAGCTGTGCGTAACCGAGGTGGCCCAGGTGATCTGGGCGGTGCAGATGTCGACGGTCGAGTTCCACCCCTGGAACAGCCGCCGCGGCCACGTCGAGCAGCCGGACGAGTGGCGCATCGACCTCGACCCGATGCCGGACGCCGACTTCGGCACCGTCCGGCGGGTGGCCCACGTCGCCCACGAGGTACTCGACGAGCTGGGCATCACCGGCTATCCGAAAACCTCTGGTGGCAAGGGCTTTCACGTCTATGTCCGGATCGAACCGGAGTGGGGTTTCGGCGAGGTGCGGCGGGCGGCGCTGGCCTTCGCCCGTGAGGTGGAGCGGCGCTGCGACGACGCGACCACGGTGTGGTGGCGCAAGGACCGCGACCCGAAGAAGATCTTCGTCGACTTCAACCAGAACGCCCGGGACCACACCATCGCCTGCGCCTACTCGGTGCGCGGCACCCCCACCGGCACCGTCTCCACCCCGGTGTTCTGGGACGAGTTGGACGACCTCGACCCGCGCGATTTCACCCTGGCGTCCGTGCCCGCCCGGTTCGCCGACCTGGGCGACCTGCACGCCGGCATCGACGACGAGTCGTTCCGGATCGACCCGCTGCTGGAGTGGTCCGACCGGGACGGCATCGAACCGGCCAAGAGCTGAGGCTCGCCCCCGCCTCACCCCAGCGCTCGCCTAACTATTTCGCGCTCGCTGAATTCAGCGAGCGCGAAATAGTTAGGC
>NZ_JASGDE010000184.1:0-6683 GCF_047607385.1 Micropruina sp. | reverse complement strand
CGGCCGCGTCCGAGGTTACTCGACGCGACCGGCACCGCAAGTCGGCGGGGGCGGGATCAACGGGTGAAGTCGAAGCCCGTCCGCGTGTTGGACCAGGAAATGGTCTCGTTGGTGTGCGGGGCGTAGACCGAGTCGGTGACGCTGCCCTTGGCCACGTTGAAGGTCAGCAGGCGGACCGGGTTGGTGGTCCGGCTGTGGTAGCACTGCAGGTAGCTGACGATCTTGTTGCCGTTGTTGCCGGTGTCGGTGCGGGTGGCCTGCGAGCCGATGTGCCCGGACAGCACCACCTTGATGTTCGGGTAGACCTTGATCAGGTTGTCCCACAGGTACTTGCCCGAGGTGGCGCCGTAGCCGCCGTTGCTGAGGCTGATCGAGCCGCCGGCCTCGAGGTAGGCGTGGGTGGCGACGATCACATTGTGGTCGGGGTTGGCCGCGACGACCTTCTTCGCCCACTCGATGGCGGCCGGCCGGGCCCACAGCTCGAGGTTCAGCACCATCCATTTCTGCCCGCCGGCGGTGAAGGTGCTGTAGGTGTTATCGACCTTGCCGGCCTCGAACTGCCCGCGCATGTTCTTGAAGTACGACTTCGGGAACGCGTTGTTGAACGCCGAGGTGTCGCGCACCGCGACATTCGCGCTCTTGCCCGGGCAGGCCGAGCCGCCCGCACACACCGCGCCGGTGTCGTGGTTGCCGATGCTGAGCGAGTAGGGGATCTTGTCGTTCAGCGGGGAGAGGCCGTTCTTGGCCCGGGTGTACTGGGCCGGAGTCACGTTGCCCCAGTCCACCACGTCGCCGATGTGGGTGACGAACTTCAGGTTCAGCCGGGACGCGTTGTTGACCAGCCAGGTGGACCGGTTCTTGAACCGGGTGTCGGAGTCCGTCCAGGTCTCCTGCTGGGTGTCGGGGATCACCGCGACGGTGAAGTCCTCGCCGGCGGCGCCGGAGCCGGCGGCCGCCCCGTTGCCCGTCCCGGGCGCGATCGGCTGGGCCGGGGTCGTCGGGGTGGGCGTCGGCGTCGGGGTGGGTGTCGGCGTCGGCTTGGGGGTGGACGGGGCAGGGGCGCCGCTGGCCGGGGCGACGAAGAAGATGCCCGAGTTGGCGACCTTCCAGCCCTTGGCCATCAGCTTGTCCCGGTCGGTGCTGCTGAAGACCATCTGGGTGGCGGTTCCGGAGGCCATTCGGTAGGACGTGGTCAGGCAGCTGCTGCTGGCGGACGCGGCGTAGAACTGGCGGAACTGTGCGGTGTAGCCCTTGGCTTTGATCTGGTCCAGATCGCTGCCCTCGGCGGCCCAGGTGAAGTCGTTGGTCTTGGCGTTGTAGGCGCGCCAGACGCCGACCAGGCCGGTGCCGCCGCTGGCCGCCACCTTCGCGGCGACGCCCTCGTTGGTGGTGAAGCCGTACTTGGTGGCGTCGGCGAGTTCGGAGCTGAACTGGCTGAGCAGGGAGGTGCCGGAACTCGCGCTGATCAGCCGGGTCACCGGGACGGTGAACTCGGAGCAGTTGCTGGAGACGGCGTCGGCCGGGGTGACGCCGAGTCCGGCCAGGGCGAGTGGTGCTGCGGCAGCGACGGTCAGCGTGCGCTTCCAGTGCTTCATGTGGGGGACCCCTAGATCGTGATGTGTGCAGGTGTGTATGAGTGCAGGCGGGAACTGCGGGGCAGCCTACATAACCTAAGCCAAGATGTGAAATCTCAGCGTACGTTCAGGTTGGCTGTGGGTCTGCTGTGTAGTGGCTAGTGGGGGAGGGTGGGTCTCAGGTGAGCTTCACCTTGCTGTAAGTCTTAGTGCTCATCAGACGGTCCTTGGTGTACGGCGCCTCCACCCAGGTGCGGATCGTCTTCTTGCTCGCGTCGACCTCGATCATCCGGACCGGATTGGTGGTCTTGGAGTGATAGGTGGTCAGGAAGGCATAGACCTTGTTGCCCTTGGCGCCGGTCAGTACCTCGGTGCGTGCGCTGCCGGTGTGGCCGGAGAGCACCACCTTGACGTTGCTGTACTTCTTGATGATCGTGTCCCACAGGTAGCGCGGCGAGGTGCTGCCGTACTCCGCCGACGAGCTGATCGAGCCCGACGAGGAGAGGAAGGAGTGGGTGGCGATGATCACGTTGTGGTTGGCGTGCTTGGCGACCAGCGACCGAGCCCACTCGACGACCTCGCGGCGCGGCCACAGTTCCAGGTTGAGGATCAACCAGTACTTGTTGCCGGCCTTGAACCGGGCGTAGGTGTTGTCCACCTTTCCGGGCTCGAAGCTGCCGGTCGGGGCACTGTAGTCCTGCACCGAGAAGTACTGGTTGAAGGTGCGGGTGATCCGGACCATCGGCCGGACGAACCGGCCGTCGCAGGCCGAGCCGCCGTAGCAGGTGGCCGCGGCGTCGTGGTTGCCGATGTTGAGGAAATACGGGAGCTTGCCCTGGAGCGGTGCCAGCCCGGCCTTGGCGTTCTCATAGTGGGAGTGCGTGGCGTCGTCCCAGTCGACCAGATCGCCGGTCTGAATGGCCCAGCGGATGTCGTACTTCGATTTGTTCGCCACTAGCCATTGCGAGCGATTGGTAAACCGGGGATCGCCGCTGCGCCACACCTCGGGCTGGGTGTCGGGAATGACGGCGAAGGAGAACTTCTTGTCCTTCGTCGAGGAATCCGAGGTTCGCAGCGCGGCCTCGGTGGGCTTGCCGTAGCGAGTCGGCGCGGCCGCGACGTGATAGACCACCGGGCCGGCCTTCCAGTCCAGCGCGGAGGACTGCTCGCCGGAGAGATCGACCGAGTAGCGGTGGACGGAGCCGTGTTGAGCGACCTGGACCGGGCGGGTGCACCAGTCGCTCTGCTTCGAGGCGTAGAACCGCACGCCCTGGTCCTCGTAACCGGCTCTGACCAGGTCCGCGATTCGATCGGGGTCCGCCTCGTGGGCGAAGTCCCCGCCCTTGGCCAGGCGATGGACGGCGACCATGGACGGCGTTGCGTACTGCGAGGCCTTGAACACCTCGCCGCGGAAGTCGGTGAACCCGTACTTGGCGGCGTTCACGGCCTCCGACTCCCAGCGGGTCAACAGGGTGGCTCCGGTGCTGGGATTGACGCTTGAGTAGACCGGTTCGGACAGTGCCGCGCAGTCGACCATGGTGATCGCCTGGGCCGCGGGAGAACCGGCGGTAGTGATGGTCCCGACCAGCGCCAGGCTGGAAGCGGACGCGAGAATACGACGCAGTGAGGTCATGGCTAACTCCTGCATTGGGGGGGTGCTGCGGGGGTGTGCATCAGGGGGGTGGAAATGCGGCACTAGTGTGCGACCAGTGTCGAGCAAATGTCAAAAATGGCGATTGAGAAGGCCGCTATCTGGGATTCTCTAGTGCACCTAGTTAAAATTGAGAACGGAGTGACCGAATGCTCCCGGGCGCTGCTGGCTCTCCGCCGCCCCGCGGTTCGCGAGTTCTTAGTGGCGCTAGTCTTTGCGGGCGATGTGCCGCGATTCGAGGTAATACCGCTTGTCACTCGCCTCACCGAGAGAGAACGTCTTGCGCGGCAACGCGCCGTCGGCGACGATCGAGGCGAAGAAGCTGTCCTTGCTGAGCCCGGGCAGCAGCAGGCCGAGATTGCCCGGCGTCCGGCCCAGTTCGGCGGTGACGTCGGCGCCGTGGATGTAGTCGACCTCGGCGAGCCCGTCGGCCAGCAACTCGTCGATGGTGCGCTGCAGGGTGGCCGCGGCCAGGCTGCCGCGCGGCTCGCGGAGCCGGTAGACGGCGCTGCCGGCGGCGTCCAGATAGCCGAACGCCTGGACCTGCGGATCGTCGATCAGCGCCAGCGCCTCGGCCGGGGTGGCGACGGCCACCCGCTGGTAGCCGGCGCACTGCCGGGCCAGGGCGGCCTCGAAATCGGCCCGCTCGCAGTGGAACAGCACCCGGTGGATCGGTTCGAACTCCAGGCCCGGGTCGTAGATGTTCTCCAACTCGACCAGGCAGAACCGGGCCGGGTGATCGTCGCGCTGGTCGGCCGGCAGCGTCGGGCGGATCTCGTTCCAGATGCTCTTCGCGGTGGCGAAGCTGTGGTTGCCGTCGCCCATCGCGAACAGCAACGGATCGGCCGGGTCGAGGGCGTCCAGCAGGTCTCCGAGGGCGGCCGCCACGGTGGCATGGTCATCGGGGGCATCGACCGCCCAGCCGCTGACCCGGCCGCCGCCGAGCATCAGCTCGGTGTCGTAGAGCGGGGTCAGCCGCTCGCCGGCGGCGGCCAGCGGCTCGATCACGCTGCGGTGGTGGTCGCTGATCAGCACCATGATGTGCGGCAGTTCCAACGGGGCGTCCCGGCGGATCGCCACCCGCGGCGGCAGTCGATCCAGGATGGTGCCCTCGGTGGCCCGGATCGGCGTCCGGGCGTCCGGTTCCCAGGAGTAGTGCTCCAGGTCGAGTGCCACCATCAGCCCCCAGCGGACCACCCCGTGGGCGGTCTCCCGGCGCACCAGCACCATGGTGCGGGGATGGGTGCGGAGCACGTCGGAGGCCAGGTAGTCGGTCATCGTGGTGTTGATCGCGCGGATCCGCGCCGCGGCGTCCGGCTGCTCCAGGAAGACCTCGGGGAAGATCAGGTTGAGGGTGGACGGCTTGCCGTCGACGATGGCGGCGGCCTGTCCCCAGTACTCGGGCTGGCTGGTGAATTGATCGCAGGCGACCACCGCCCAGGCGTGCAGATCGCTGCCGGGCCGCGGGATCAGGACGTCCGGAACCCGTACCCCTACCCGTGCCAGCGCGCCGTCCACGTCCATGCCGCAACGGTAGCGAAGCCGGTGACCCGGTTCCGGTCGGTCTCGTCCGGCCCGGATCAGCCGGGGCGGACGGCGAGCAGGTCGGCCACGCTCATCCGGATCGGTGCGGCGGCGCTGTTCGACAGGTAGGAATTGAACCCGATCGCGCCCCCGGCCCGGAGCCCCGCGGCGGTGTCGGTGGCGCTGGCCGCCCAGCCGTCGGGCTCTCTGCTTCCGGCCTGCCAGAGCTTCGCCGACACGGTGGTGCGGTCGCCGTTGCTGACCGCCCGGAAGGCCACCCGGTAACGGGTGTTCGCGGTCTGGCCGATGCCGGACAGCATGGTCGACTGCAGCACGGTCTCGGTTCCGCCGGTCTTGCGGGCCAGGACCAGCTGGAAGGCTCCGGAGGGTCGTCCGACCACCTTCAGCCGGTAGTCGCTGCCGTCGGCCTGGCGGCGCAGCACCAGGGAGCCGTAGATGGCGGCCCGGCCCGCCGTCCGGTTCCAGCTCAGCGTGGCCCGCAGGTCGACGTCCCGGGCGTTCACCGCGAGCAGCGACTCGGCCGTGCTGCCCCGGGTGTTGAGCGACTGGCTTCCGGCGCCGCCGGACACGTCGTACTCGCCGGATCCCAGCAGGGTCCAGGCGCCGCCCCGGTCGGCCCTGCCCCAGCCGTTGCTGACCGAGCGGGCGAACCGGTCGGCAGCGATGCCGGGGTCTTTGGGCGGCGCGGACGGGGTGCGCACCCGCCAGGTCGGTGAGGTGCTGCTGCTGGTGCCGTCGCTGGTGACCGCTCGCCATTCGTACCAGGTGTCGGGCTCCAGGCCCGACCAGGTCTGGGTGGCGTCCCGGCCGGAGCCGACGGTGGTGGTCCCGATGGTCCGGAACGCTGCCGGCCGCCGGTCGGTGAGCGGGAACGGCACGGTGAACTGCGAGTCGGCGTCGGTCTCGAAACGCCCCAGCGTGGGGGAGTAGGTCCGGGCCGTCATGGTGTTGGCCGACGGATCGAAGGTGTAGTAGCGCAGCCAGCCGTCGCCGCCGGCGGGGCGGCTCTGGTAGTCGGTGAGGATCTGCTGCACCGGCTCGCCGCAGCGGTTCAGGTCGGACCGATTGGCCTCGCCGTCGGCGCCGTTGTGGAAGTGACCGTTGAGCACCAGCTTGATCTGGCACTGCTGGGAGACGAAGTCGGTCCACAGCCGCTCGGCGGATGTTCCGCCGGGTCGCTGCGGGACGGCCAGGCGCCTGCCGTTCATCTCGACGAAGGCGTGGGTGACCAGGATCGCGGTGCGGTTGGGGTGGGCGGCCAGCACCTTGGCGGCCCAGTCCCGCGCGTACTGCGGCGCCTCCCATTCCAGGTTGAGCACCAGCCAGTCGCGGCCGCCGGCCGAGAACAGTGCGAAGTTGTTCATATTGCGGGTGTCGACCGGGTCGGCGCCGAACAGGTTCTGGCCCAGGTAGCCGCCGTAGCGGGCCGTGCTCGGCGTCCACCTGCTGTTCAGGTAGCGCGACGGCGGGAAGAACCGGTCGTATTCGGTGAAATTCCCGGTCGCCATGCCGAAGTCGTGGTTGCCGGCCACCACGGTGTTCGGGACGCCGGCGTCGTCCAGCACCTTCAGGGCGGCGGAGGTGTGCCCCCACTGGGTGAGGTTCGACCGCGTGTTGACCAGATCGCCGAGGTTCACCACCATCGCGGTGCCCAGCCGTGCCCTGTTCTCGACCACCCACTGCGACTGCCGGACCATGGTGTCCTGCCGGTTGTTGTAGGTGTAGTTCTGCAGGTCGGGAATCGCGACGACAGTGAACGGGGCGCCGCCACCCGAGCCTGAGCTCTTGCGGCCCTCGAACCGGACCCGCAGATCGCCGCCGTCGGGATCGCTGGACCGGACGGTCAGCGCCACCGCCGCGGAGCCGGCGGTGGCGCCGTCCGCGGGCGCGATCAGCCGGGCGGCGGCCGGAGG
>NZ_JASGDE010000183.1:0-9692 GCF_047607385.1 Micropruina sp. | reverse complement strand
GGCTCGCTGAGTTCAGCGAGCCCCAAATAGTTAGGCGAGCGCTGGGGTCGGGCCCGGAGGACAGAGCCCGGAGGACAGAGCCCGGGGGACAGAGCCGATCGGGTGGAGTACCCGCCGCGGCCGGTGCGTTAGGCTGCGTGGGTCACCGTCACCATGTGAGGAACGCCCATGTCCGTTGGAGAGATCGCCGGCCTGATCGCGGCCATCGCCGCCGTCGCTCTGGTCGCCTTCTGCGCTGTTCCGTTGCTCAAGCTGGGCCGGGTGCTCGAGGAGCTTCGGCTCGCCGTGCGCGACGTGGGGCATTCGTCGGTGCCGATCCTGCATGAGCTGAAGGGCACCGTGACGGCCACCAACGACGAGCTCGGCAAGCTCAGCCTGGTCACCGAGGACGTCTCCCGGGTCAGCCGGCACGCCGTCGTGGTGAGCGAGAACGCCGCGCAGCTGTCCACGCTGTTCTCGGCCACGCTGGGCGGCCCGCTGGTCAAGACCGCGGCGTTCACCCATGGCGTCCGGCAGGCGATCAAGGGCAAGCGGAAAGCGGCCAAGTGATGGGACGCCGGCTGTTCTGGTTCGCCATCGGCGTCGGCGTCACCGCCTGGCTGGTGGTCAAGGGCCGCGAATACTACGAACGCTTCACCCCCAAGGGGGTCACCGAGCAGGTCGAGAAGTCCGCCCGCAACGCCCGCGGCTGGGTCGACGAGTTCGTCTCCACGATGAGCAGCGCCATGGACGAGCGCGAACACGAGTTGCGCGAGGCTCTCGGCCTGGACGAGGCCACCGTTCCCGTCCAGGAGAGCAAGCACCACTGACCACCCGCCGGCCGATCCGGCCGGCAGATCCGATCGGACACACATCATGAAAACCGCCGAGATCCGGCGTCGTTACATCGACTTCTTCGTGCGCAACGGCCATACCGAGGTGCCGTCGACGCCGCTGGTCTACAACGACCCCACGCTGCTGTTCGTCAATGCCGGCATGGTGCCGTTCAAGCCCTACTTCACCGGCGCCGAGGACGCCCCGTTCGCCCGCGCCGTCAGCGTGCAGAAGTGCGTCCGCACCCTCGACATCGAAGAGGTGGGCAAGACCACCCGGCACGGCACGTTCTTCCAGATGAACGGCAATTTCTCCTTCGGCGACTATTTCAAGGCCGGCGCCATCGAGTACGCCTGGGAGCTGGTCACCGGCAGCCAGGCCGACGGCAACTACGGCTTCGACCCCGACAAGGTCTGGGTCACCGTCTACCTGGACGACGACGAGGCGGCCGCGCTGTGGCGCGGCGTCGGCGTCCCCGACGAACGCATCCAGCGCCGCGGGCTGAAGGACAACTACTGGCACATGGGCGTCCCGGGACCGGGCGGCCCGTGCAGTGAGATCTACATCGACCGCGGCCCCGAGTTCGGCCCGGACGGCGGCCCGGTCGTCGACGAGGACCGCTTCCTGGAGATCTGGAACCTGGTCTTCCAGACCGAGGAGCTGTCCGCGGTCCGCGCCAAGGACGACTTCGACGTCGCCGGTCCGCTGCCGAGCAAGAACATCGACACCGGCATGGGCCTGGAACGCACCGCGTACCTGTTGCAGGGCGTGGCGAATATGTACGAGATCGACGAGATCTTCCCGGTGATCACCGCCGCGGCCGAACTGGCCGGCACCCGCTACGGCGCGGACGCCCAGGCCGACGTCCGGCTCCGGGTGGTCGGTGACCACGTCCGTTCGGCGCTGATGCTGATGACCGACGGCGTCACCCCCGGCAACGAGGCGCGCGGCTACGTGCTGCGCCGGCTGCTGCGCCGCTCGATCCGTTCGATGCGGCTGCTCGGCGTCAACGACCCGGTGCTGCCTGAGCTGCTGCCGCTGTCCAAGGGCCTGATGGAGCAGTCCTACCCCGAGGTGGCCAGCCAGTGGCAGCGGGTCTCCCAGGTCGCCTACGGCGAGGAGGAGGCGTTCCGCCGCACGCTGGCGGCCGGCACCCAGATCTTCGACTTGGCGGCCACCGAAGCCAAGCGCGCCACCTCCGGCGTACTGGGCGGTGACAAGGCCTTCCAGCTGCACGACACCTACGGCTTCCCGATCGACCTGACCCTCGAGATGGCCTCCGAAGCCGGCCTCGAGGTCGACTCCGACCGGTTCCGGGTGCTGATGCAGGAGCAGAAGGACCGGGCCAAGGCGGACGCCCGGGCCAAGAAGGGCGGCACGGTCAACACCGAGGCCTACCGGACGTTGCGGGCGCCCGGCGAGACGCCGTTCCTGGGCTTCACCGAGCTCAGCGTGGATTCCCGGGTCCGCGGCATCGTCGCCGACGGCGAACTGGTCCAGGTGGCCCGGCCCGGCGACGTGGTCGAGGTGGTGCTCGACGAGACCCCGTTCTACGCCGAGGCCGGCGGTCAGGACGCCGACCACGGCGTGCTCACCGGCAACGGGCTGGCGCTCGACGTGCTCGACGTGCAGCGTCCGATCCAGGGCCTGGTGGTGCACAAGGTGCTGGTCAACGAGGGCGAGCTGACCACCGGCGCGCAGCTGCTGGCCCAGGTGGACGCCCCGGCCCGGTTCGCTGCCTGCCAGGCGCACACCTCGACGCACATCGTCAACGCCGCGCTGCGGCAGCTGCTCGGCCAGGGCACCCACCAGGCCGGCTCGTACAACAAGCCCGGCTACCTGCGCTTCGACTTCAACGCCAGCCAGGCGCTGTCCCCGGCGCTGCGCAGCGAGCTGGAAGGCGTGGTCAACGCGGCCATCCGCGACGACTTCGAGGTCACCGACCGCGAGCTGCCGCTGGACGAGGCGAAGGCGCTCGGCGCCCAGGCCATGTTCGGCGAGAAGTACGGCAACGTGGTCCGGATGGTCGAGCTGGCCGGCCCTTGGTCGCGCGAGCTCTGCGGTGGCACCCACGTCGCCCGGACGTCCCAGATCGGACTGGTGAACCTGCTCGGCGAGCAGTCGGTCGGCTCCGGCATCCGTCGGGTGGAGGCGCTGGTCAGCACCGAGGCGTTCGAGAAGTTTGCCGCCGAGCGGGCCCTGGTCGCCACCCTGTCCGACACGCTGAAGACCCAGCCGGAGCAGCTCACCGACCGGGTCGAGAAGCTGCTGGCGCAGTTGAAGGCGGCCGAGAAGCAGATCGAGACCTACCGGACCCGCGAGCTGCTGGCCGGTGCCGCCACGCTCGCCAGGAAGGCGGTCACCGTGGCCGGCGTCCGGGTGGTCGCCGAGCAGGTGGCCGGCGTGGCCGGGGGAGACCTGCGCACCATGGCGCTGGACATCCGCTCCGCCCTCGGGTCGGACGCCGCGGTGGTCGCGCTGGTGGGCGGCACCGACGCCAAACCGGTGATCGCGGTGGCCACCAACGAGGCGGCGCGCGGGCTGGGCGCGAAGGCCGGCGCGCTGGTCGGCATCGGTGCGGCCAAGCTCGGCGGACGCGGCGGCGGCAAGGACGACTTCGCCCAGGGCGGCGGCTCCAACGGTGCCGCGGCTGCGGACGCGGTCGCGGCGGTGCGCGAAGCGGTGGCCGCCCTTTGACCGGCGAGCGGGGCGATCTCGACCCACAGGTGGTTGAGCTTGTCGAAACCTCGGAGGGTCTCGACAAGCTCGACCAGCGGTCATTCCGGCGCGGTGTCCGGCTGGCCCTGGACTGGGGCAAGGCCCGCGTCGGGGTGGCTGCCTGCGACCCGGACGGCACCCTGGCCTACCCGGTGGAGACCGTGCCGACCCAAGATGCCGGACGCCGGCTGCCGCAGCTGCTGGCCGAGTACGAGCCGATCGAGGTGATCGTCGGGCTGCCCCGCACGCTGGCCGGCGACGAGGGCCCGGCTGCGGTCCACGTCCGGTCCCAGGTGGCGTCGCTGGTCGCCGCCCACCCGTCGATCGGCTGGCGATTCGCCGACGAACGACTGACCACCGTGGACGCCTCCCGCCGGCTGCAGGCGGCCGGCAGGAACACCCGTCGCCAGCGTGCCGTCATCGACCAGGCGGCAGCCGTGGCAGTCTTGGAACAGGCGCTGGCGGTGGAACGAGCAACCGGCCGGGCGCCCGGCGAACCCGCGTGATGAAGAAAGGACACTGACGTTATGGCGAACCTCTTCCGCGAACTGCGCGATCCGGAGACCGGCCGATGGGTGCCCAAGGAGGTCTGGTATCGGGTCCGCGGCGCGATCGCCGTGCTGCTCTCGCTCGGGGTGCTGCTCGGCGGCGGCTGGTTCGTCTACGGCAAGGTGCGGGACGCCTGGATCGACTACCGGACGGCGGAGGACTACATCGATCCGGCGGGTGTCGCCGACGTGGTGGTGGAGATCCCGCAGGGCGCGTCCACCAACAAGATCGCCGACCTGCTGCTGGCCGCCGACGTGATCCGCACCGCGAAGGCCTTCGACCGGGCCGCGGCGTCCGACTCGAACGTCCGCAAGATCCAGTACGGGCTGTACAAGCTGCGCACCCAGATCCCGGCGAAGACGGCGCTGCAGATGCTGCTCGACCCGGCCAACCAGATCAAGAACCAGTTCAAGATCCGCGAGGGGCTGCGGCTCTCCGAGGTGCTCACCTCGCTGGCCGAATCGACCAAGGTGCCGGAGAAGGACCTCAAGGCGGCGCTGAAGAACCGGAAGGCGTTCGGGCTGCCGAGTTGGCTGGGTTCGAGCGACGAGGGCTTCATCTTCCCCGACACCTACAACCTGCCGCTGAAACCGACCGCCACCTCGGTGCTCAAGCAGCCGCTCGGCGAGTTCAACAAGATCGTCCAGGATCTGGCCTTCGAGGAGCGCGCCAATGCGCTCGGCTACAAGCCCTACGACGTGCTGATCATGGCCAGCATCATCGAGCGCGAGGTGTTCCGCGACGAAGACCGGGCCAAGGTGGCGCGGGTGTTCTACAACCGGCTCGCCAAGGGCATGCCGTTGCAGTCGGACGCGACTATTGCCTACTCGGTGAACAAGACCGGGACGATCTGGACCAGCGACGCCGATCGCGGCAAGAAGAACAAGTCGCCGTACAATACCTATCAGCGCAAGGGCCTGCCGCCCGGTCCGATCACCGCCCCGGCCAAAAAGGCGATGGAGGCCGCGCTCAATCCCGCCGATGGCGACTGGCTGTACTTCGTCCCGATCAACCTGGACACCGGCGAGACGGTGTTCTCCGAGACCTATGCCGATCAGAAGAAGGCAGAGGCACAGCTGGCCCAGTGGTGCCTGGCCACCCCTGCGAACCGGAAGAAGTGTGCGTGAAACCACAGGCGGCCGTCCTCGGGTCACCGATCGCGCACTCGCTGTCCCCGGTGATCCACGCCGCGGCGTACGCCTGGCTGGGGCTGGACTGGGATTACGGACGCGTCGAGCTGCAGCCCGCGCAGGTGGCCGGCTTCATCGACGGGCTGGACGAGTCGTGGCGCGGGTTGAGCGTCACCATGCCGTTGAAGGAGGCCGCGGCGGCCTGCGGCATCCCGGACGCCGACGTGCTGCTGACCGGTGCCGCCAACACGGTGGTGCTGGGTGAGCAGCGCCGGGTCTACAACACCGACATCGCCGGACTCACCGACGCCCTGACCCTGGCCGGCCTGCCGCCGCTGCGGGTGGCCACGCTGATCGGCAACGGGGCCACCGCCCGCTCGGCGCTGGTGGCGCTGGTCCGGGCCGGCGTCCGGCTCGTCGAGGTGCAGGGCCGCAACCATGACCGGCTGGCCGAGTTCCGCGACTGGGCCGAGCAGCTGGACGTCGAGGTGCAGCCGCGCAGCCTGGGCGCGCCGCTCGACCCGGCCAGCGAGCTGCTGGTCTCCACGGTGCCGTCGGCCGCGCTGGAGGGCCGGCTGGACCAGTTGGAGGTCGAGCTGTGCCCGGCCCTGCGCGGGGTGTTCGACGTGATCTACCACCCCTGGCCGACCCCGCTGGCGCAGCGCGCCGAGGCGGCTGGCCGGGTGGTGCTGAACGGACTCGAATTGCTGGTCCATCAGGCTCGCCATCAGGTGCGGCTGATGACCGGGCACGATGTGCCGATCGAGGTGCTGATGTCTGCCGTGCGGGCAGAGCTCAGTGCCCGCGCCGTGTCGTGACAGACTCGCGACCATGCTGCGCTACCTGACTGCCGGGGAGTCCCATGGCCGCGCCCTGGTGGCGACCATCGAAGGAATCCCGGCCCACGTCCGGGTGGCCACCTTCGACATCGCCGAAGCCTTGGCCCGGCGCCGGCTCGGTGCCGGCCGGGGTGCCCGGATGAAGTTCGAGGCCGACGAGGTCACCCTGCTGACCGGCGTTCGGCACGGCGAGACGCTGGGTTCGCCGATCGCGATCATGATCGGCAACACCGAGTGGCCCAAGTGGGAGACCGTGATGGCCCCGGACGCGGTGGACGCCGAGGTGCTGGCCGCCCAGGCCCGCAACGCCCCGCTGACCCGGCCGCGTCCCGGGCATGCCGACCTGGCCGGCATGCAGAAGTACGACTGGGACGAGGCCCGTCCGATCCTGGAGCGGGCCTCGGCGCGGGAGACCGCGGCCCGGGTGGCGCTGGGCCGGGTGGCGAGCAATTTCCTGCAGCAGGCCTGCGGGATCACCATCGTCAGCCATGTCATCGAGCTCGGCCCGGTCCGGTCCGCGGGCACCCGGGTGCCGACCTTGGACGACCGGGACGCCATCGACGCCGACCCCGTCCGCTGCCTGGACGCCGCCGCCAGCGCCGCCATGCAGGACGAGATCGCCGCTTGTCAGAAGGCCGGCGACACCCTCGGCGGGGTGGTCGAGGTGGTCGCCCACGGCGTCCCCGCCGGGCTGGGTTCGCACAGCCAGGGCGACCGCCGGCTGGACGCGAAGCTGGCCGGCGCGCTGATGGGAATCCAGGCGATCAAGGGCGTCGAGGTCGGCGACGGCTTCGAGCTGGCCCGGACTCGCGGCAGCCTGGCCCACGACGAGATGGAGCCGGGGCCGGACGGGGTGGTCCGGCTGCGGAACCGGTCCGGCGGCACCGAGGGCGGGATGAGCAACGGCGAGCCGCTGCGGGTCCGGGCGGCGATGAAGCCGATCGCCACCATCCCGCGGGCGCTGCGCACCATCGACGTCAGCACCGGGGAGGCGGCGGTGGCGCACCACCAGCGCTCCGACGTGTGCGCCGTCCCGGCTGCCGGGGTGGTCGCCGAGGCGATGGTGGCGCTGGTGCTGGCCGAGGCCGTCCTGGAGAAGTTCGGCGGCGACTCGGTCGCCGAGACCCGGCGCAACCTGGCCGGCTACGCGGCCCGGCTGGCCGAGCGAGGACTGAGGTGAGCCCGGCCCGCACCATCGCGCTGATCGGTGCACCAGGGGCCGGAAAGAGCACGGTGGGCCGAGCGCTGGCAGACCGGCTCGGGCTGCCGTTCGTCGACGTGGACGCCTGCATCGAGGCCGAGCAGGGCCGGCTGCTCCGGGAGATCTTCGCCGACTTCGGTGAGACGCGGTTCCGCGCACTGGAACGCGACGCCTCGGCGTCCGCGCTGGCCGAGCCCGGTGTGGTCGCGGTCGGCAGCGGGGCCGTGCTGACCGCGGACGTCGCCGCGGCGCTGCGGGACGTGACGGTGATCTGGCTGCAGGTCTCGGTGGCGCAGGCCAGCCGGCGGCTCGGGCTGAACCAGGCCGGCGTCCTGGTGCTCGGCAACCTGCGGGCCACCTTGATCAGACAACTCACGGAACGGACACCGGTGTATCAGAATCTGGCCACGATCAGCGTGGACACCGATCATGCCGACGTACCCGCCATCGTGGAACGGATCGTCGCGGAACTGAAGGAGGACGACCGGTGAAGGTCTCGGCCATCGATGTCACCGCGGAGCGGCCCTATCAGGTGGTGGTCGGCACCGGAGCGCTGGAACTGCTGCCCCAGTACGTGGCCGAGCAGCGCCGGATCGCGGTGATCCATCCGCCGGTGCTGCGCGAGCAGGCGTCCCGGGTGCGGACCGCCTGCGACTGTCAGACGTTGAGCATCGAGGTGCCGGCCGGTGAGGAGGCGAAGACCGGGGAGACGTTGCAGCGCTGCTGGAACGCCCTGGCCGAGGCCGGCTTCACCCGCTCGGACGCGATCGTCGGGCTGGGTGGGGGAGCGACCACCGACCTGGCCGGATTCGTCGCCTCGACCTGGCTGCGTGGGGTCACCTACGTGTCGGTGCCCACCACGGTGCTGGGCATGGTGGACGCCGCGGTCGGCGGCAAGACCGGGATCAACCTGAGCGCAGGCAAGAACCTGGTCGGCACCTTCTACGAGCCCTACACGGTGCTGTGCGACCTGTCCTTCCTGGAGAGCCTGCCGGTGGAGGAGATCCGTTCCGGGATGGCCGAGGTGGTGAAGGCGGGGTTCATCGCCGATCCGGCGATCCTGAGCATCGTCGAGGACGATCCGGCCGCAGCCCTGGACCCGCGCGGCGAGGTGATCTGCACGCTGGTGAAGCGGGCGATCGCGGTGAAGGCCGCGGTGGTCGGCGACGACCTGCGGGAGCGGACGTCCGTCGGACGCGACATCGGACGCGAGCAGCTCAACTACGGCCACACCCTGGGTCATGCCATCGAGCGCGACCAGGACTACCGCTGGCGGCACGGCGAGGCGATCAGCGTCGGGATGGCGTTCGTCGCCGAGCTGAGCCGGCGACTGGGTCTGCTGGACGACGACACCGCGGCCCGGCACGGGATGGTGCTGCGGGCGCTGGGGCTGCCGACCAGCTACCCGGCGGAGTCCTGGCCGCGGCTGCGCGAGACGATGAACCTGGACAAGAAGACCCGGGCCTCGACGTTGCGTTTCGTGGTGCTGGAGGAGCTCGGCCGGACCGCGATCCTGGAGAATCCGGACGAGGACCTGCTGCAGGCGTCCTTCGAGGCACTGAGCGCGGATGCCGGATCGGTGACGGGCGGATCGGAGGGTCGATCCGAGACCGGCGAGTCGGGGACACTGGGCTGATGTACACGCCACGGCATTTCACCATGCCGCCGGAGTTGCAGGCCCGGATTCTGGCGGCGCCGGGGGTGGGCGATCTGATCACCCACGGCCCGTCCGGCCTGCTGGCCACTCACCTGCCCTACGTCTTCGACCCGGAGCTGGGTGAGCACGGCAGCCTGGTGCTGCACGTGGCGCGTCCGAACGCCCAGTGGCGGGAGCAGACCTCCGGCGAGTCGCTGTTCATCGTCACCCCGGCCACCGACTACATCTCGTCGCTGTGGTACCCGAGCGCCCCGGCGTCCGGCAAGTACATCCCGACCTGGGACTACGTCACCCTGCACATCTACGGCGAGCTGATCGCCCACGACGACCTGGACTGGACCACGATGGCGGCGGAACGCCTGATGGGTGCCCACGAGCGCACCCTCGGCATGGACGACATGCCCGCCGACTACGTGGCCGGCCAGCTGCGCGCCATCGTCGGCCTGCAACTGGCCATCACCCGGATCGACGCCAAGGCGAAGCTCAGCCAGAACCGGACGCCCGCCGACGTCCGCGGTGTGATCGACGGCCTGCGCGAGGCCGGCGCCGAGGACAGCGCCGGCCTGGTCGAGGAGTTCGGCCTGCCGCCCGCCGAACGCCGTGCCGCACTGGTCGCGGACGTCGCCGCCCGGCACCGTCCCGGCCCCGACAGCCTCGCCGCCGGCCAGGTGATCGGCACCCCCGACCCCCGCTGAACCAACCGGGGACGGTTCTCACCGGTTGGGGACGGTTCTCGAGGTTCGAATCTCGACCATTGGGGACAGACCTCGGCGGCAAGGTCCGTC
>NZ_JASGDE010000182.1:0-5865 GCF_047607385.1 Micropruina sp. | reverse complement strand
GCCTCGGCTTGGGCCGCGGAGGCGGCGGCGCGGGCGTCGGCGGCCTCGACCCTGGCCCGTTCCACCTCGGTTCCGGCGCGGGCCAGTTCGGCCCGGGCGGCGGACGCCTCGGCCCGGGCGTCGGCGGCCTCGGCACGGGACTCGGACGCCTCACGCCGGGCCTCGGCGATCTCGCTGCGGGTCTGCGCGGCGGCGGCCTGTTCACCGGCCTGATCGGCGTTGTGCCGAGCCAGCGACACCGCGCGCATCACCAGCCAGGTGAGCAGCGCGCCGAGCGCCGCGGCGATCAGGGCCAGGACAACCATCTCCATGTCCTCGATCTTGCCGGGCGCCTCTGACAAAACTCGTGACCGACCCGGTGTGAGCGTCCAATCGGCTCTCGGACACGCCCGATCAACGGTGTCGGTGGCGCGGGCTAGGCTGCCGACAGCCACCCAGCACAGTTGAAGGAACCGTCCAGATGGATTCGTACCGACCAGGGCAGCCGAGCGACGGATCGGCCCACATCGAGAGCCTGGCGGCCTTCGTCACGGCCAGCCCGTCGTCCTTCCACGCCGCCGACCGTGCCGCCGAGCTGCTGCTGGTGTCCGGCTTCGTCGAGGTCACCGAGACCGAGCCGTTCAGCCCGCTGCCCGGCGGCTACGTGCTGGTCCGGGACGGCTCGGTGCTGGCCTGGCGAATCCCCGAGCGGCTCGACAGCCCCGCCTTCCGGATCGTCGGCGCGCACACCGACTCGCCCGGCTTCGTCCTCAAACCGGAGCCGACCTCGTCGTTCGTGGGCTGGCAGCAGGCCGGCATGGAGGTCTACGGCGGACCGCTGCCGAACTCCTGGCTGGACCGCGAGTTCGGCCTGGCCGGACGCCTGGTCACCGCCGACGGCGTCACCCTGGTCCGCACCGGGCCGCTGCTGCGGATTCCGCAGGTGGCGCCGCATCTCGACCGCAGCGTGAACGAGAGGCTGGTGCTCGACCGCCAGCAGCACCTGCACCCGGTGTTCGCGGTCGGACGGCCCGACGCCGATCTGCTCGCCGAGGTGGCCGCCGTCGCCGGCCTCGACCGCCGCCAGGTGCTGGGCCACGACCTGGTCGCCTTCGTCACCGAGCCGCCGGCCACCTTCGGCCTGGACGCCGACCTCTTCGCCTCGCCGCGGCTGGACAACCTTGCCAGCGTGCACGCCGGGCTGACCGCGATCGCCGCCGCCGACGACTCCGACGCGATCACCGTGCTGGCCTGCTTCGACCACGAGGAGGTCGGCTCGGCCAGCGCCACCGGCGCCAGCGGGCCGCTGCTGGAGACCGTGCTCACCCGAATCGCGGACGCCCTCGGCTGGGACGTCCAGACCGCGGGCGCGGCGCGAGCCCGATCAGTGCTGGTCTCCGCCGACGCCGGCCACGCCGTCCACCCCAACTATCCACAGCTGCACGACCCCGATCACCGGCCGCTGCCGAACCGCGGTCCGCTGATCAAGTTCAACGCCAACCAGCGCTACGCCACCGACGCGGTCGGGGAGGCGATCTGGCGCCGGGCCTGCGCCGCGGCCGGCGTCCCCACCCAGGACTTCGTCTCCAACAACGCGGTGCCCTGCGGTTCCACCATCGGCCCGCTGTCGGCCACCCGGCTCGGCATCCGCACCGTCGACGTCGGCATTCCGCTGCTCAGCATGCATTCCGCGCGGGAGCTGTGCGGCGTCCGTGACCCCGGCTGGCTGGCCCAGGGCATGCGGGCCTTCTACGCGGGCCGCTGAACTGCATAAGTTTCTTCCTTGAGGTAAGCCAATCTTCCTCCTATGGTGGATCCATGGCGCTGAACATCAAGGATCCGGCCACCGACGCGCTTGCCAGAGAGCTGGCCCGAGCCACCGGCGAGAGCATCACCGAAGCGCTGCGGACCGCGCTCGGCGAGCGGTTGGCTCGGGTACGCCGGCAAGCGTCGGTGGGTTCCAAGGCCACCGATCTGCAGCGCTACATCGATCGCGGACGCCGTCGCGAACTGCTCGACGAGCGCTCCGCCGAGGAGATCCTGGGCTACGACGAGCACGGCCTTCCGCGATGATCGCCGACACGTCGGTGCTGGTCGCGGTGATTCTCGGCGAGCCGGACGCCGAGACCTACCTGAAAGCGATGGCCGAGGCGCCGAGCCTGTCGGTCTCGGCCGCGAGCCTCACCGAAGCGCTGATCGTGGTCGAGGCGAGGCAGGGTCCGGAGGCTGCCGCCGACCTCGGTGCGTTGCTGGCCGAGTTGGAGGTCGACATCGTCCCGCTCGACGAGAGCCAGGCGGAACTGGCGGCGTCCGCCTGGCGCCGATTCGGTAAGGGTCGGCATCCGGCCGGCCTCAATCTGGGCGACGCCTTCAGCTATGCCCTGGCCGCAGCTCGCGGTGAGCCGCTGTTGTTCAAGGGTCGTGACTTCGCTGCGACGGACATTCCGCAAGCGTGAGGAACCGCTGGTCACGAGGGTTCCGTGGCGGCCCGATTCGCCCCGGTAACTACTACGCGCTATAGTAGTGGCCGCGAGCACGCCTGCTGGGTCGTTGTTGATTCACAGGTTGACAAGGCCGGACGGCGTGAACGGATACGTCCAGCGCGGCAGCAGGCCGCGCGCTGCACTCCGAGGAGATCCCTTGACCGCCGTGGCTTCCACCCCCACACTTCGCGACGATTCCTGGGGCGGTTTCGCCCCCGGCCCGTGGACCGAGCAGATCGACGTCCGTGACTTCATCCTGCGCAACTACACCCCCTATACCGGGGACGCGTCCTTCCTGGCCGGTGCGACCGCGAAGACGCTGCGGGTCTGGGGGACCCTGCAGCGCGACTACCTGGCGGTGGAGCGGGCCAAGCGGGTCTACGACGTGGAAACCCACATTCCGGGCGACGTGGACGCCTTCGGCCCCGGCTACATCTGCGCCGACGACGACGTGGTCGTCGGCTTGCAGACCGACACCCCGCTGAAGCGGCCGATGATGCCCAACGGCGGCTGGCGGATGGTGGAGACCGCGATCCGGGAGGCCGGGCTGGAGCCCGACCAGCGGGTCAAGGACATCTTCACCAAGTACCGCAAGACCCACAACGAGGCGGTCTTCGACATCTACACCCCGCGGATCCGGGCGGCGCGCAGCGCACACCTGGTCACCGGGCTGCCGGACGCCTACGGCCGCGGCCGGATCATCGGCGACTACCGCCGGGTCGCGTTGTACGGCGTGGACGCCCTGATCGAGGCCAAGAAGGCCGACCGGGACTCGGTGGTCGGCCAGCCGTTCAGCGAGAACTGGGCGCGCTACCGCGAAGAGCACGGCGAGCAGATCAAGGCGCTGACCAAGCTGAAGAAGCTGGGCGCCGACTACGGCTTCGACCTGGGACGCCCGGCGCGCGACTTCCGCGAGGCCGTGCAGTGGACCTACCTGGGCTACCTGGCCAGCGTGAAGAGCCAGGACGGCGCCGCGATGAGCATCGGCCGGCTGTCCGGCTTCTTCGACATCTACGCCGAGCGCGACCTGGCCGCCGGCGTGCTCACCGAGTCCGAGGCCCAGGAGGTGATGGACGCCCTGGTCACCAAGCTGCGGATCGTCCGGTTCCTGCGCACCATCGACTACGACCAGATCTTCTCCGGCGACCCGTACTGGGCCACCTGGTCCGACGGCGGCTTCGCCAACGACGGCCGCACCCTGGTCACCAAGACCTCGTTCCGGCTGCTGCAGACGCTGCGCAACCTGGGCCCGGCACCCGAGCCGAACATCACCATCTACTGGGATCCGGCGCTGCCCGAGGGCTACAAGGCGTTCTGCGCGCTGATCTCGATCGAGACCTCCGCGATCCAGTACGAGTCGGACGCCGAGATCCGCAGCCATTGGGGCGACGACACCGCCATCGCCTGCTGCGTCTCGCCGATGGCGATCGGCAAGCAGATGCAGTTCTTCGGTGCCCGGCTGAACAGTGCCAAGGCGTTGCTGTACGCCATCAACGGCGGCCGCGACGAGGTCAGCGGCAAGCTGGTGGCGCCCGGCTTCAACGCCATCGAGGGCGATCAGCCGCTCGACTTCGACACCGTCTGGGCCAAGTACGACGCGATGCTGACCTACGCCGTCGAGACCTACGTCGAGGCGCTGAACATCATCCACTACAGCCACGACAAGTACGCCTACGAGGCGATCGAGATGGCGCTGCACGACGACGAGATCGTCCGCACCATGGGCTGCGGCATCGCCGGGCTGTCGATCGTCGCCGACTCGCTGGCCGCCATCAAGTACGCCACCGTCACCCCGGTCCGGGACGACTCCGGCCTGATCGTCGACTACATCACCGAGGGCGAGTTCCCGCGCTACGGCAACGACGACGACCGGGCCGACGAGATCGCCAAACTGGTGGTCTCCACGGTGATGGCGAAGATCCGCAACCTGCGGCTGTACCGCGACGCCGTGCCGACCCAGTCGGTGCTGACCATCACCTCCAACGTGGTCTACGGCAAGGCCACCGGCGCGTTCCCCTGCGGGCACGCCGCCGGCACCCCGTTCGCGCCCGGCGCCAACCCGGAGAACGGTGCCGACACCCACGGCATGCTGGCCTCGATGCTGAGCGTCGGGAAGCTCTCCTACGACGACGCGCTGGACGGCATCTCGCTGACCAACACGATCACCCCGTCCGCCCTGGGCCGGACCGAGGACGAGCGGGTCGCGAACCTGGTCGGCATCCTGGACGCCGGCATGGGCGAGGGCCTCTACCACGCCAACATCAACGTGCTGAACCGGGAGACCCTGCTCGACGCGATGGAGAACCCGGACGCCTACCCGCAGCTCACCATCCGGGTCTCCGGCTACGCGGTGAACTTCACCAAGCTGACCCGGGAGCAGCAGCTGGACGTGCTGTCCCGCACCTTCCACGAGTCGGTCTGACGGTGAGCGCGGTCGTCATCGGCGACCCCAGGGACGAGCTCGTCACCCCGGGCTCGCCCGGGCAGTTCGGCCAGGGCGGCGACGCGACCGCGCACGCCAGCATGCTGGGCGGCATCCCGGTCGCCGACCTGCCGCACCACGAGCTGCTGCTCGGCCAGCGCAGCGGCGCGATCGGGTCGGTGCACTCCTGGGAGCTGGTCACCGCCGTGGACGGGCCCGGCACCCGGATGACCACTTTCCTGGCCGGCTGCCCGCTGCGTTGCCTGTACTGCCACAACCCGGACACGATGAACGCCAACCGGGGCCTGCCGGTGCGGGCCGACGACCTGCTGGCCCGGATCAAGCGGTACCGGTCGATCTTCCGGGCCACCGGGGGAGGCATCACGCTCTCCGGAGGCGAGGTGCTGCAGCAGCCGGCGTTCGCCCGGCGCATCCTGCGGGGCGCCAAGAAGCTCGGCATCCACACCGCGATCGACACCTCCGGCTTCCTCGGACGCAACGCCGACGACGCGATGCTCGCCGACGTCGACCTGGTGCTGCTCGACGTCAAGGCCGGCGACGAGGCCACCTACCAACGGGTCACCGGACGCCGACTGCAGCCCACCCTCGACTTCGGACGCCGGCTGGACGCGCTCGGCACCGAGACCTGGATCCGGTTCGTGCTGGTGCCGGGGCTGACCGACGACGCCGCGACGGTCGAGAAGGTCGCCGACTACGCGGCGTCGCTGAGCTGTGTCTCCCGGGTCGAGGTGCTGCCGTTCCACCAGATGGGTCGCGACAAGTGGGCCGAACTCGGCCTCGACTACCAGCTGGACGACACCGAGCCGCCGTCGGCCGAGTTGGTGGAGTCGACCCGCACCATCTTCCGCTCCCGCGGGCTGACCACCTACTGAGGAGCGCTGATTTTCGCTGGTCGAGCTTGTCGAGACCGCTCTGGCAACGGGTTTCGACAAGCTCAACCAGCGAGAGGCCGCTCTATGG
>NZ_JASGDE010000181.1:0-20280 GCF_047607385.1 Micropruina sp. | reverse complement strand
GGTCACCGCCCGCGCCCTGCTGATCGCCGGTGGCGCGGACGCGGCCGGCACCGCGGCGGCCCGGGAGCTCGCCGCCGGTCTCCGGGATGCCCGGGCCGAGGTGATCCCCGGTGCGGTCGCGCCGGTCCCCGTCCGCGCCACCGAGCAGTACAACCGGCTGCTCTACGACTTCCTGCGCTGAGGTTCCCGCCGGCTGCCGGCGAGCCGCCCGAGTGGGACGAAAGGAACCGTCCCCAGCGTCCCACCCGGCGTTCCAGGCTGCCGGCGAGCCGCCCGAGTGGGACGAAAGGAACCGTCCCCGGCGTCCCACAGGTAGTACCAGTGGGACGAAAGGAACCGTCCCCAGCGTCCCACCGCCCGGCCCCGACGGCATCCGCGCCGATGCTGGATCGCTCCGGACCCGGATTTCCGGGTTCCCGCACGGTGGTGCGAGAATGGTGCGATGCGTGCCTACCGGGAGATCCTGACCCTTCCCGGCGCCTGGCAGTTCAGCGCGGCGGGCCTGTTGGCTCGTTCCGGCGGGGCGATGATGGGCATCGGCCTGGTGCTGATGGTGTCCGCCCTCTACGGCAGTTACGGCCTGGCCGGGGCGCTGGCCGCGTCCAACGCTGTGGCCTGGGCGCTCGGAACCGCGGCCCTGTCGAATCTGGTCGATCGCTACGGCCAGCGCCGGGTGATGTATCCGGCCGCGGTCGTCTCTGCGACGATGCTCGCGCTGCTGGTGGTGTTCGCGATGCTGCAGCTGCCGGCCTGGACACTGTTCGGCCCCTCGATCCTGTCCGGAGCCACCGGTGGTGCGCCGGGTGCCCTGGTCCGGGCCCGCTGGACGCATCTGGTGCCCGACCCCGACAAACTGCACACCGCGTTCTCACTCGAATCGACCCTGGACGAGCTCACCTTCGTGATCGGCCCAGTGCTGGCCACCGCGCTGTCCACCGGCGTCCATCCGGCGGCCGGCCTGATCGCACCGGTGGTGCTGTCGCTGGCCGGCGCCCACCTGCTGTACGGCCAGCGCGCCACCGAACCGCCGGTCGCACCCCGGACGCCGGATCCGCAGCGGCGACGCTTCGCCCAGCAGTTCGTGCTGCTGGTGCCGGGCGTGGCCGCCGTCGTGGCGGTGAACCTGCTGATCGGCTGCGTCTTCGGCTCGATCGACGTGTCCGTGGTCGCGGCCGCCACCCAGTGGGGGGTGCGCGAGGCGTCCGGCCTGGTGCTGGCGGTGTTCTCGCTCGCCTCCGGACTGGCCGGCTTCTACTACGGCGCACGGCGCTGGGGCTCGCCGCTGATCTCCCGCTTCCTGATCGGCGTCGCCGCGCTCTGTGCGGCCTGCGTGGCGCTGATCGGCGCGCATTCGGTGCTGCTGCTGTGCATCGGCGGCCTGCTGGTCGGCGTCACGGTGGCCCCCACCCTGATCAACGGCAACACCCTGATCGGCCGGCTGGTCAGCCGCGACCGGCTCACCGAGGGGTTGTCCTGGATGGGCACCGGCATCGGCATCGGGGTGGCGATCGGCTCCAGCGCCTCCGGTCAGGTGATCGACCGCTTCGACTACTCCGGCGGTCTCGCCACCGTCGGCGTCTTCGGCGTGCTGGCCGCCGTGATCGCGTTCAGCGGACGCGGCGCGATGCGTCGCGCGGTGGCCGCGGATCAGCCGGCGAGCAGCCCGCGCAGGTAGGCCAGCTGCCCGACGTGCTGGGCGGCGTCGTCCACGATGCTGACCAGCCGGACGGCGGCGGTCACCGGCGGATCCCAGGAGCGGTCCACGATCCGGGCCAGGTCGGCCTCGGTCAATCCGCCGATCACCTCGACGCTGCGGGCATGGACCGCCTGGTAGTAGTCGATCAGCACCTCGGCGCCAGCCACGGTGAACCGGGCCACCTCGTCCTCGGCCATCCCGTAGCCCATCGCGTGCTCGTCGTAGCCGACACCGGAGCGTCCGTACCAGCCGCCGGCGCGCCAGACCTGCTCGCTGCCGGCCAGCGCCGCGATCTGGGCGTCCTCCTGCCGGGCCAGGTGCCAGGCGATCCAGCCGATCGAGTTGCCCGGGACGCCGCGAAGCTCCGGACGCCTGAGCAGGTCGGGCAGGTCGAGGCCGCGGATCGCGTCGGTGTACAGCGGCGGGATCCGGCCGAAGGCGTCCAGCAGCAGATCGACGGCAGGCGTGCTCATGCCTGCGACGTTACTCCGCGTGCTGCTCGGTCGGGCGACCGCCGCGCAACCGTCCGATCAGCAGCATCGCCGCGACCAGGACGGCGCCGACGATCACCCCCAGAACGGCGGACGCGGCGGTGTTGGTCAGCCAGGCCAGGGCGTCGCCGAAGAACCCGGGGACGGCGTGCACGATGGCCTCCTCGGCGTGGTGCACCAGTTCGTAGGGCGGGTGCCAGCCCAGGTCGTCCAACCCGACCAGCAGGATGTGCCCGCCCACCCACAACATCGCCGCGATGCCGACGTTGGACAGGGTGGCCAACACCATCGGCATCGCCGCCACCAGTCCGCGGCCCAGCGCCGCCAGCCCGCCGGAGCGTTCGGTGGCCAGGTGCAGCCCGACGTCGTCCATCTTCACGATCAGCGCCACCACGCCGTACACCAGCACTGTCATCACCAGCGCCACCACGATCAGCGTCACGGCCCGGGAGAGCAGCGGTTCGGTGGCCACCTCGTTGAGCGCGATCACCATGATCTCGGTGGACAGGATCAGGTCGGTGCGGATCGCGCCGGCGACCATCGCCTTCTCGTCCGGTCCTCCGACGGTGGGTGCCGGCTCGTCGTGGCCGTGTCCGCCGCCGAATTTCTCCCACAGCTTCTCGGCGCCCTCGTAACACAGGTAGCTGCCGCCGACCATCAGGATCGGGGTGAGCAGCCAGGGCAGGAACTGACTGAGCAGCAGCGCGCCGGGCAAGATGATCAGCAGCTTGTTGCGCACCGATCCGATGGCGATCTTCTTCACCACCGGCAGTTCCCGCTCGGGGCTGAAGCCGTGCACGTAGCGCGGGGTGACCGCGGTGTCGTCGATCACCACCCCGGCGGCCTTGGCGCTGGCCCGGCCGGCGGCGGCACCGACGTCGTCGAGCGAGGCGGCGGCCAGTTTGGCCATCGCAACGATGTCGTCCAGCAGGGCGAAGAAGCCTCCGCTCACGCGCACCACCTCAGGGTCAGCTCGAAAATCGGACGGCCCAGCCTAGCGCCGCCGAGGTCCCCACCGACCGTCGCGACGCCGGGGACGGGTGATCTGCGGCCCCATCGCGCGCCCCATCCTCCCGCGCTCGCCTAACTATTTAGCGCTCGCTGAATTCCGCGAGCGCTAAATAGTTAGGCGAGCGCGGGTGTTGGTCAGCGCGGGTGTTGGTCAGCCCGGGGTGCGGTTCAGCCCGGGTGCTGTTCAGCGCAGATGCAGGACGTCGCCGGCCGCGAACGCCCGCTCGCCGGACGCCGTCCAGACCAGCAGCCGGCCACCGGCGTCCACCCCGGCGGCCCGGCCCTCGACGTAGCCGCCGGCCGGCTGCAGCACCCGGACTTCGCGTCCGACCGTCGAGCAGCGGCTGCCGTACCAGTCGCGCAGGTCCTCCGGCTGGCTCCAGCGCCGGTAGGCGGCCTCCAGCGCGGTCAGCACCCCGATCACCACGGCGGTGGCGGAGGCGTCCGAACCGGCCAGTCGCAGCGAGGTCGCGGTCGGCACCGGCAGCTGGTCGGCGCCCAGCGCGGTGTTGATGCCCATCCCGATCACGGCGCCGTCATCGACCCGTTCGGCGAGGATGCCGCACACCTTGCGGCCGCCGACCAGGACGTCGTTGGGCCACTTGATCTCGGCGTCGACGCCGGCGACGGCGGCCAGTCCCTCGGCGACCGCGATCCCGGTGATCAGCGGCAGCCACAGCCAGCGGGCCGCGGAGACGCCCCCAGGCCGGAGCAGCACCGAGACCGCTACGGACGCCCCCGGCGGCGCCTCCCAGCGGCGGTCGAAGCGGCCGCGTCCGGCACTTTGGTGGTCGGCCACCAGCACGGTCCCGGACGCCGCCCCGGCTCGCGCGGCGGCGGCCAGGTCGGCGTTGGTGGAACCGGTGGTGGGCACGCAGCGGAACTCGGTGAACAGCCGGCCGGGGCCGGACAGCGCGGTGCGCAGCGCGGCGGGGTCCACGACGGTTTCGGCGGTCACGGCGACCAGCGTAGGGGTTGCGCGTCCGAGACTGCCGATGGCGGTAGCGTCCACCCCATGAACCGTGAGAACCGTCCCGGCGGCGGGCAGCGATGAGGGTCGTGCTCGCTTCGGCCAGCCCGGCCCGGCTGGAGGTGCTGCGCCGCGCCGGGATCGACGCCGAGGTGATCGTCTCCGGCGTCGACGAGGACGCCGTCGAGGTCGCCGACCCGGCCGCGCTGACCTTGACCCTGGCCCGGATGAAGGCGGCCGCGGTCGCCGACGCGCTGCCGGCGTCCGACGAGCCGGTGCTGGTGATCGGCTGCGACTCGCTGCTGGAGTTCGACGGACGCGCCCAGGGCAAGCCGGCGGACGCGGAACGGGCCGTCGCGTGCTGGCGGGCGATGCGGGGCCGCTCCGGGGTGCTGCACACCGGGCATCGGGCGATCGTCGTCGAAGACCGCGAGCAGCGGGCCGACGAGGCGGTGGCGTCCACCGTGGTGCATTTCGCGGACCTCGACGACGCCGAGATCGACGCCTACGTGGCGACCGGCGAACCGTTGTGGGTGGCCGGGGCGTTCACCGTGGACGGCCTGGGCGGGCCCTTCGTGACCGGCATCGAGGGCGACTACCACAACGTGGTCGGGCTGTCCCTGCCGTTGCTGCGCACGCTGCTGGGCGGGCTCGGTGTCGACTGGCCGACGCTGTGGCGCCGGCCAGCCGGTTAGCGGGGCGGTCCGGGGCCGCTGCGATAGCCTGGTGCACGATGTCGCAGAACTCTGTCGTAGAAGTGAAACGATCCCCGCTGCCGGCCTGGCTGCGTGCGATGCGCCCCAAGCAATGGGTGAAGAACGTCCTGGTGTTCGCCGCCCCGATGGCTGCCGGGGCGCTGCTCGATTCCCGGGTGCTGATCAACTCGGCGTGGGCTTTCGTGGCCTTCTCGCTGATCAGCGCGTCCATCTACCTGATCAACGACGTCCGCGACGTCGAGGCCGACCGGCTGCACCCGAAGAAGCGGTTCCGGCCGATCGCCGCCGGCGAGCTGGGCAAGGCGCCGGCCACCGTGCTGGCTGCGGTGACGATGGCGGCCAGCCTGACCATCGGCTTCTGGGTCGCCCCGATGCTGGGCATCACGCTGGCGGTGTACTGGGTGCTGCAGGTCGGCTACTCGATGTTCCTCAAGCACCAGCCGATCATCGACCTGGCGATGGTGTCGTCGGGCTTCCTGCTGCGCGCCGTGGCCGGCGGTGTGGCGTCCGGCATCGCACTGTCCCAGTGGTTCCTGCTGGTGGCGTCCTTCGGCTCGCTCTACATGGTGGCCGGCAAGCGCTACTCGGAGATGAAGGAACTGGGTTCGGACGCCGGCACCCGTGCCTCGCTGGAGCGCTATTCGCTGAGCTACCTGCGCTTCGTCTGGGCGATCTCCTGCTCGATCGTGATCATGTCCTACAGCCTGTGGACCTTCGAGCGGGCCGTCGACCCGCTGTGGGGGGTGCCCTGGACGACGATCTCGATCGTGCCGTTCACCCTGGCCTTGCTGCGCTACGCGATGGACATCGACGCCGGCAACGCCGGTGAACCGGAAGACGTGGTGCTCAACGACCGGGTGTTGCAGGCGCTGGCGGTGCTCTGGCTGATTCCGCTCGGGATCGGCATCTTCCTGCACTGAGACGGCAACAAGGATCGGGATCAGGCACGGCAGTCCGTGCCCGATCCCGATCTTTGTTGAACGCGATGCGGTGACCGATCCCGAGGCCGCGGGTCACAGCGTCGCGATCTCCGCCACGCGGACCTGATCGCTCGGGCACCGCCACACGGCCGCACCCTCGTGACAGTCCGCCGTCATCGGATGGCTGTCCGGGTGCCGTGGGCAGGGCGGCCAGTTGGTGGGTTCCCGGCCCCACAACTCCATGATCGCCCAGTCCTGCACCTGGTCGGCCACCGCTGCGATGCGTTCGCAACGAGACTCCCAGCCCAGCACCGACACACCGGCACCGTTGCCGGCCCGGCTCCACATCATCGCCGAGTGCTGTTCCGGGTCGTCGCTCCAGTCGTCGTCCTCGATCCGCGGCGCCTCGATCCCGGAACTCCGCAGGTCGCGCAGCACCGGTTCCATCGACTGTCGCAGCGCCTCGTCCGTCGGGCCATGATCCCAGCCCCGGACACCGGCGGCCGGTCGCCGCTCCCAGCGGCAAGGACGCCGACCCGCGTCGTCGTGGACTCGATCGGGATCTCCAAGCCCGGACGCGCACGGAGATCCCGGTGTCCACTCACCGCCGAGATGACGGCAACAAACTAGTCACGCCGCGCAACCATTCGGTGCCTCCAACCGGTTGTTAGGGAAGTGCTGATCAATGCTGCTCCGAGCGAGGACGTGCCCGGCGGGACGAGCTGCGGCCCCCGGATCGTGTGGGCGTACTGGAGGTACGGCGCACGATTCGGGGCAACAGATCGCCCGCCGGGTGCGCCGCAGCCGGGACATGATTGGTCAGCGCTTCCTTAGGGTTGAAGGAGGCAGCCGATGCTGGTGGAGGCGAGAGTGGCGACGAGCGAAGAGGCCCCGAGCTTCGACGGCTTCGTCGCGGCCCGGAGTGCCGCACTGTGGCGCAGCGCCTGGCTGCTCACCGGCGACAGCCATCGCGCCGAGGATCTGGTCCAGACCGCGCTGGCCCGCACCTATCCGCACTTCGCCCGGGTCGGGGCGGACGGGTTCGAGGGCTACGTCCGCACCACCATGTACCGCACCTATCTGTCCTGGTGGCGGCGGCGTTGGACGGCGGAACTGCCCGGTGACGCCGACCCTGGGGCGTCGACCGCACCCGACCTGGAGGTCCGGCACGACGTCCGGCGGGCGCTCGCCGCGCTGCCCCGGCAGCAGCGGGCGGTGGTGGTGCTGGTCTACTTCGACGACCTGACCGGGCCGCAGGCCGCGGAGCTGCTCGGGGTGTCGGTCGGCACCGTGAAGAGCACCCTGTCCCGGGCGCTGGCGAAGCTGCGTACCTCTCCCCTGCTCACCGACGGGAGGCAATGATGGACGACGAATTCCGCGCCGACCTGCGCAAGGCGGTCCCCGACCCCCCGGACACCGCGTCCTGGGCGGGCGAGGCCAGACGGCGGCACGGACGCCGCACCCGGCGGGCGATGACCGGCGGGGTCGCGGTGCTGGTGCTGGCCGTGCTCGGTTCCTTCCTGTGGCCGTCGCTGAACGGGGCCGGACGGGTGGCCGTCCCGGCGGTGTCACCGACCACCGTCCCGCCGGCTCCGGCCGAGAACCCGGACTGTGCCGACGTCCCCGTCCCGGCGACCAAGCTGGCGCCGCGCGGGGACAGCGCGGTGCTGCGCGCCAGCCTGTGCCCGCGCACCGACGGGCCCACCTTCACCACGCCCAGCGACGCCCTGGACGAGGGCGCGACCGCGCTGTTCGACACCGTCGCGGCGCTCCCGGCCGAGCAGCGCCGCGACCCCGACTGTTCCGCCGCCGGCGACCGGCGCTATCTGGTGGTGTTCACCCTGGCCGACGGTTCCCGGCGGGTGCTGGAGGCTGCGGCAGGCAACGCCTGCGGGGTGACGCCGTCGAGCGCCAACGGGCGCCGCTGGTCCGGATTGTTGTCGGCGCTGGAGAAGGCCTGGGCCGCACAACGCGCCCTGCGCTCCGCCCCAGCGGTCACCCCGACCTGCGTGCCCTACGACCGGCCCGGGCTGTTCCGGTTCGAGGTGTCCCAGGCGCTCGCCGGTGTGCTGTGCGTCGCCGACCGGGCCGGCGCCTTCACCGGCTCACCGGCGCGACTGTCACCGGAGGTCCTCAGCCTGCTGCGTTCCGACATCGCCGCCAACAGTTCCCGGGCGAGCAATATCGACTCGATGCGGGACGGCCCGGTGCTGACCCTGGCCGGCCCGTGGGGTGACCCGCTGGTGTTCTGGCGGGTCGAGGGCAACCAGTGGTTCGCGTTCATGCCGGACGGCGACCGGGGCGAGGATCAGTTGTTCTGGCAGCCCGGCGCGAAGGCCACCGACACAGTTGAAGAACTGCTCGCCAGCGTCACCCCCCGTCCCTCCCGGACCCCGACCGCAGTACCGTCGGGCGGCCTGGTGCCCAGCCAGTGCCAAGGTTTGGTGCCGTCGACCAGCCCCACCGAGGTGCCGGCCCGGGCCGACCGGTTGCGGCTGTGCCCCACCGCGCGCTCGGCGGCGTCCATCATCACGCCGCTGGACGCGGTGACCGGCGACGACACCGCGACCGTGCTGAGCACCCTGACCGGCCTGCCCAAGGCGTCCACCAAGCAGGGCTGCACCGAGGAGTTCGGGCCTGACTACCTGCTGGTCGCCGAGGTCGACGGACGTCCGCCGGTGGTGATGGTGCTGCAGTTGTACGGCTGCCGGCTGGTGGGCATCGCCGACGCCGCCCACACCGGGGCGAACGACGTCCTGACCGCCTTCAAGCAGCAGCTCACCCGGCAGCGGGAGCAGATCGACCGCCCGGCCGCGACCCGCACCGGCCCGCTGTGCGGAACCCGCGAGGACGTGCCGACATCGGTGATGCCGATGGCGGTGACCGAGGCGACCGGCGCCCGGCTCTGCGTCTACCGAACCGGCGACGAACCGATCCGCGACGTCGCGCTGAGCAGCACCGACGTCCGGGCGATCGTCGCCGACTTCCCCGGACGCAACGGGCCCTTCCGGCCGATGCCGTGTCCGTATCAGCCGAATTCCCGCAACCGGATCGCCCTGACCTCCTTCTACGGCGACGTCCTGGTGCTGTCCCAGAGCTGCGGGGGCGTGTTCGTGTTCAGCATGGGCAGCGACTACCGGCAGTGGAAGCCGTCGGACGCGGTGGCGAAACGTCTGGAGAAGCTCATCGCCGGGTGACCCGCGGCTACAGCCAGTCGTTGCGCCGGAACAGCCAGTACAGGCCGATGGTGCCGACCACGATCAGTACCACGCTCTGCCACAGGCCCCCCGACGAGGAGAAGCCCCAGTAGGGCAGGTTCTGGCCGAACCAGCCGGTGACCGCGGTCGGGACGGCGATGATCGCGCCCCAGGAGGCGAGCTTCTTCATGATCGTGTTCAGCCGGGCGTCCTGCAGCGACAGGTTGGTCTCGAACACCGAGCTGACCATGTCGCGCAGCGATTCGGACCATTCCGCGGCCCGCAGCACGTGGTCGTAGAGGTCGGCGAACTCGCCGTCGAGTTCCCGGGACTGCTCCCAGTCCCCGGCCAGCCGCTGCCGCATCACCCCGGCCACCACCTCGCGCATCGGCAGCACCACCCGGCGCAGCGACACCAGCGCCTTGCGCAGCGCGAACACCCGGACCTGCACCTCGCGGGTCCGGACGGTGTCGCTGAACAGCAGGTCCTCGAGTTCCTCGAGCCGGTCGTCCATCGCCTGCACCGCCTCGAAGTGGCCGTCGACCAGCACGTCCAGCAAACCGTGCACCAGCGCACCGACCCCGTAGCCGAGCAGGCCGCTGCCCTCCCAGCGCTCGATCACCTGGTCGAGGTCGACGGCGGTGCCGCGGGACACCCGGATGGTGATCAGGCCGCGCGGCATCACGAAGGCCGAGATCCGGCCGATGGCCATGGTCGGCAGCCCTTCGGCACCCTCGACGAGGCTGGCGGCGTAGCAGGTGAGGAAGGTGTGGCTGGCGTGCCGGGTCGCCTTCGGCCGCTCCCGGGGCGCGACGGCGTCCTCGACGGCATGCTTGTCGAGCCCGAGCTCACCGGCGAGCTGGGCCAGCACCTCCTCGGCCGGGTCGTCCAGGTCGAGCCAGGTCAGCGTCGTCGGGTCGGCCAGGTGGGCGTCCAGGTCGGCCAGCGGGAAATCGCTGGCGACCAGTTCGCCGTCGCGCCAGACCCGTCCCCGGACCCGGGTCACCGCGCGCTCACTCGGCGTCCAGCAGGGTGGCCGCCACCACGTGCCGCAACAGGTCGCGGACGCATTCCGCGGCCCGCGACAGCGGCAGGCTGGACGGCGTCCCCAGCGACAGGTGCACCTCGATGCCGGGCGTGATCCGGACCTGGCGCAGTTCGGAGCCGTTGGTCAGCCGGTCGGCGACCGACCCGGGCAGCACGGTGGCGCACAGCCCGGCCGCGACCGCCTGCCCCATCAGGTTGACCGATTCGAGCTCGGCGAGCACCAGGGGCTGGACGCCGGCCGCGTCGCAGGCCCGGTTGACCGCCTTGCGGATGGTGTGCAGCGGGCTGGGCAGCATCAGCGGCAACTCGGCGAGCGCCTCGATCTGCACCTCGTCGCCGACCACCGCCGCCTGCGGCCCGCAGACCAGCACCAGTTCCTCGGTGATCAGCCGCTCGAAGACCAGTCCCTTGACCGGACCCGAGTCGTACAGGATCGCCAGGTGCAGGCGTCCGGTCATCATGGCCTCGCTGAGCACCACGCCGAAGTTGTCCACGAGCCGGAGCAGAATGTGCGGGTACCGTGCCCGGACGGCCTCGACCAGCGGTAGCGCGATCAGATTCGCGGTGCTGTACGGCGCCAGGCCGACGAACACCTGCCCGGCCACCTCACGACCGAGCAGGCCGACCTCGGCGACGGCGTCGTCGAGCTGCTTGAGAATGACCTGGGCGTGCCGGTACAGCGCCGCCCCGGCCTCGGTCGGCTCGACACCCTGCTTGCTGCGGATCAACAGCCGCTGGCCCAGGTCGGCCTCGAGCGCATTGATCTGCTGACTCAGCGCCGGCTGAGCGATGTGCAGCACGTCGGCGGCGCGGGTCAGGCTGCCGACATCGACGATCCGGACGAAGGTCGCCAGCCGCCTGGTCTCCATCGGCATCTCCCCGTTCAGCCATCGCGACGCGCTATCACGTCAGCGAAAATCCGTCTTACCACAGTGCCGCGCGAAATCCCTACGGTCAGGTCATTCGATCGAAAAGGGAGGGTCATGCAGGCACAGATCGACCTGGTCGCCGACCTGGGCGAGGGTTTCGGCGATTGGACGATGGGCGACGACGCGTCGTTGCTGGAGATCGTCTCGTCGGCCAATGTTGCCTGCGGCTTCCACGCCGGTGATCCGCGGATCATGGACGCCACCGCGCGGGCCTGCGCCGAACGCGGCATCCAGATCGGCGCCCATCCCAGCTTTCCCGACCTGGTCGGCTTCGGACGCCGGGCGATGGACCTCACCGCGGACGAGGTGCGCACCGACGTGCTCTACCAGGTGGGCGCGCTGTCCGCGTTCGCGCTGGCCAACGGCACCACGGTGAAGCACGTCGCACCGCACGGCCGGCTGGGCAACCTGGTCGCCGTCCGCGCCGACTACGCCACGGCGGTCTGCGACGCGATCTGCGCGCTGGACGACTCGCTGATCGTCGTCGCCCAGGACGGCGAGCTGGCCGACGAGGCTCGGCGCCGCGGCCTGCGGGTCGGCATCGTCGGCATCGTCGACCGCGCCTACCAGGCCGACGGCACCCTGGTGCCCCGTTCCCAGCCGGGCGCGGTGATCCACGACCTGGACACGCTGGTGGCCCGGGCGATCCGGATCGCCACCGAGTCGACGCTGGAGGCGGTCGACGGCACCGTCCTGCAGGTGCAGGCCGACTCCCTGCTGCTGCACGGCGACAACGCCGGGGCGGTGGCCACCGCCCGGGCGATCCGCGACGGACTGACGCGGGCCGGCGTCGCCATCGCCCCGATGGCCGACGTCCTCGGAAGCAAGGGCTGACGCCGTGGCGGGCCTCGCGCCGAGCTACACCGTCCAGGTGCTCGACTGCGGGGACTCCGCTGTCCGCGTCGTGGTCGACGACCCGACCCCGGACCTGGCCTGGCGGCTGGTGCACGGCATCGCCGCGCTGCTCCGCCAGACGCCGCCGGACGGGCTGCGCGGCACCCTGCCGACCTACGACTCGCTGCTGATCGAGTTCGACTGCACGGTCACCGACCATTCGGCGATCCGGGCCGCGGTGACCGCCTGCGCCGACCGCATCGACAGCGTCCCGATCCGGGTGCCCCGCACCTTCGCCGTGCCGGTGGCCTACGGCGGCGAGCACGGCCCCGACCTGGAGGCGGTGGCGAGCATGCTGGACCTGACCCCGGCGCAGGTGATCGCCCGGCACACCGCCGAGCCGCTGCTGATCCGCTGCTTCGGCTCTCCCGCCGGCGCACCGATGATGGACGGCCCGGCCTTCGGCGCCCCGATCCCGCGGCTGGCCAGCCCGCGTCCGCACGTCCCGGCCGGCGCGGTCGCGGTCGCCGGACGCCAGGCGGTGATCTCGGCCTGTCCCGCCCCCGGCGGCTGGCAGGTGCTGGGCACCACCCCGCTGCGACTGGTCGACCCGGCGCACGAGCCACTGTCGGCCTACCTGCCCGGCGACTCGGTGCACTTCCATCCCATTCCGGGCGCCGACTTCGACGCCTACCGCGGGGTGCTCTCGTGACCGGCTGGGTGCGGGTCACCCAGGCCGGGATCAGCGCCATCACCGACCTGGGCCGGACGGCCGGCGGCGCGGTCGGGCAGATGACCGGCGGGGCCCTCGACCAGTACAGCGCCCGGGCCGGGAACGCCCTGGTGGCGGCACCGGCGGAGGCGCCGCTGATCGAGATCGTCGCCGCCGACTTCGCCGCGACGACCTCGGCGAACCTGCTCGTCGCGCTCACCGGCGCGCCGGCCGATGTGGCCGTCAACGGCGTCCCGATGCGGCAATGGGAGCCGTTCTGGTGGCCGGCCGGCACCGAGCTCACGGTGCGCTCGATCCGGCTGGGCATGCGGGTCTACCTGGCGGTGCACGGCGCCTTCGAGGTGCCGCGGCTGCTCGGCAGCTGCGCCCCCGACAGCGTGCTCGGCTTCTCCGGTCCGCTGCGGCGCGACGACACCATCGCCGTCGTCCCGGGACCGCTGCGGATCTTCCACTCCCCGCTCGCCGTCCCGGTGGTGCGCGGCGCGCTACGGCCGCCGCGGTTCGCCGAGCATTGGCGGATCCCGGTCACCGACGGTCCGGACCGGGCCGAGTTCGGCGCCAGCGCCGACCGGCTGCATGCCGGCCGGTTCGTGATCGGGAACAACTCCAACCACATCGGGCTGCGACTCACCCCGGCCCGGGGCGCGGCGCTGCCGGTGCGTGAGCGGCGCGACGAGGTGCTCTCCCGCGGCGTCCCGATCGGCGCCGTCGAGGTGCCGGCCGGTGACGAACTGCTGATCCTGCACCGCGGCCGCGGGGTGACCGCCGGCTACCCGGTGCTGGCGGTGGTCACCGCCACCGGGCTGTCCCGGCTGGGCCAGGCGCGTCCGGGGCAGAGCGTCGAGTTCGTCCGGGTCTCGCTGGCCGAGGCGGTCGCCGCGGCCCGGGCCGAGCAGGCCGCCATCGACGACCTCACCGGACGGGTCGCCCGGCTGATGTCCGGCCACATGGTCAACCAGCGCCACGACCAGCGCGAGGGGCGGCGCGCACCCCCGCTCCCCGCACCCGCCCGCACCACTTTCGACCCCGTCCCGAGGAGGAACGACTGATGCCCATCAGCGACTACCGGACTGCTCTCGTCACCGGCGCCAACACCGGCATGGGAGAAGCCATCACCCGCATGCTCAGCGACGGCGGGGTGCAGGTCTACGGCGTTGCCCGCAACGCCGCCAAGCTGCAGCAGGTGGCCGACGCCACCGGGATGCGTCCGATCGTGGCCGACATCTCCGATCCGGCCGCCGTCGAGGCCGCCGTGGCGGGGCTGGAGATCGACGTCCTGGTCAACAACGCCGGGGTCTCGGGCACCGGCAACATCCTGGACACCACCGCCGAATCGGTGGACGCGATGATCGACGTGAACCTGCGCGCGGTGTTGCACCTGTGCCGGCTGCTGGCGCCGGGGATGGTGGCCCGCAACCGGGGGCACATCGTCAACATCTCCTCGATCGCCGGCACCTACAACTTCTTCGGCCACACCGCGTACCACGCCACCAAGGCGGCCATTCATCAGGTCTCCCGGCAACTGCGCAACGACATGCTCGGGCACAAGGTGCGGGTCACCGAGATCTGCCCCGGTCGCGTCGAGACCGAGATCTTCGGCCGCAATTTCGGCGGCACCCCGGAGGACATCAAGCGGGCCTGGGAAGAGTTCTACGAACACTACGAGTCGGTCACCACCGCCGACATCGCCGGCGCGGCCCGATTCGCCCTGGAAGCACCCGAGCACGTGAACGTCGGGATGATCGAAATCATGCCCACCCTGCAGGTCCCCGGCGGCCTGACCTTCAACGAGAGCCGGTAGCAACCGGGCCGGCAACGCTGCCGCACCTGAATGTGGGGCCCGGTTACCGCGGGCCTTCGAAATGACATACCGAGAATGCCTATGGAGGCGAGAATGACTGAACCCGCAACACACCAAAAGACCCCGCTCAAAGCGACAATCGCCTCCTGGGTAGGCACGACGCTGGAATACTACGACTTCGCGGTGTATGCCACCGCGTCCTCGCTGGTGTTCAACCACATCTTCTTCCCGAAGGAGCTGTCCGAAGGCGTGGCGCTGATGCTCAGCCTCGCCACGCTCGGCGTCGGCTACCTGGTCCGTCCGCTCGGCGCCTTCATCCTGGGCCCACTCGGCGACAAATTCGGCCGCAAATTCGTGATGATGCTGACCCTGTTCGGCATCGGCGGCTGCACCTTCCTGATCGGCTGCCTGCCGACGTTCGGCGACATCGGGGCGGCCGCACCGATCCTGCTGGTGATCATCCGGATGATTCAGGGCCTGTCCCTTTCCGGTGAGCAGGCGGCCGCGATCAGCATGACCCTGGAGCATTCGCCCGACCATCGCCGCGCGTTCACCACCAGCTTCGTGACCAGCGGCTCGGCCGCCGGCGGCCTGATCTCGACGGCGGTCTTCATCCCGTTCGTGGCGCTCCCCCAGGAGCAGCTGATGAGCTGGGGCTGGCGCGTCCCGTTCTGGCTCTCGGCCGTCGTGGTCATCGTCGCCTACGTGATCCGGCGCACCCTGGAGGAGCCGCCGGCGTTCTTCGAGGTGCAGGCCGTCGAGGTGAAGCTGTCCCCGCTCAAGCAGGCCCTGCAGTTCCACTGGGTCTCGATCATCCGGATCGCGCTGTGCGCCATGATCGCCGGCGTCAGCTACCTGTTCGCCACCTTCTCGGTCGGCTTCGCCACCACCGGCTACAAGCTGGACAAGCCGACCATGCTCTGGGTGCCGGTGCTGGCCAGCCTGCTGGCCCTGGTCTACACCCCGGCCGCCGGACTGTTGGCCGACAAGATCGGCCGCAAGGCGGTGTTCGCCATCGGTGCCGCCGGTGCCGCGATCACCACCGTGCCCTACCTGTGGGCGATCACCGTCGGCAACTGGCCGTTGATCTTCGTCCTCGGCGTGATCTGCAACGGTCTGTTCTACTCCACCGCGAACGCCGCCTGGCCGTCCTTCTTCGCCGAGATGTTCCCGAACCGGGTGCGGGTCTCCGGGCTCGCCGTGGGCACCCAGATCGGCTTCGCGCTCTCCGGTGCCATCGCCCCGGTGGCCGCGACCGCCCTGGCCGGTGCCGATCTGCACGACTGGGTCGGTCCGTCGGTGTTCGCCTGCGTGCTGGGCGTGCTCGCGGTGGCGGCGGCGCTGACCGCCAAGGAGACCGGCGGGCAGACTCTCGACGAGATCGACGAGAGCAAGCAGAGCGAGCGCGAGAAGGCGGCCGTCGCCGCGGCGACCGTGCCGGCCTGAGGATCGGCGGCTGACCCGCCGCCGGCGTCCTGACGCGACATTGCCCTGCTTCGGCGTCCTTCACTCGGTTCAAACCAGGTGAAAGACGCTGAAGCAGGGCAACGTTGGTTTCCGGGGTGCCGGCTCGGACGGGTCGGAGCCGGTATCCGGTCAGTCCTCGACCAGCAGGCCCTTCGCGGCCAACTTCTCGACCAGGTTGCACAGCTCGATGGTGGTGCCGCCGGCCCGGTACTTCTCCCGCAGCTCCGCCTCGGACGCCTCACGCGCGGCGCAGGCGTCGATCACCCATCCGACGTCGGCGGCCTTCACCAGCACCACGCCGTCGGCGTCCCCCTTGATCAGGTCGCCCGGCTCGACCAGCTGACCGCCGAAGACGATCGGATGGTTGATCGGCCCCAGGGTCTCCTTGACGGTGCCCTTGATGCAGACGCTGCGGGAGAACACCGGCAGACCCAGCTCGATCAGGTCGGCGGTGTCCCGGACGCCGGAGTCGGTGACCAGCGCGGCCAGCCCCTTGGAGTGCATCGCGGTGCCCAGCACGTCGCCGAAGGTCCCGGCCTCGGTGAACTCGCCGGCCGAGACCACCAGCACGTCACCGGCCTGCGCGTAGTGGATGCCGACCTGCAGCATCAGGTTGTCCTGCGGGGCGCAGACCACGGTCACCGCCGGACCGCAGAACGACATCGACCGGTCGATCGGCTTGATGCCGGAGTCGAAGGCCCCCAGACGTCCCTGGGCTTCGTGGATGGTGGCGCTGGAGTACTGCGCCAGACCCGCCACCAGGGCCGGGTCGGGACGCTGGATGCGGGTGCGGACGTGGATCATCGGTTACCTCTCGTCGACGAGTGTGCTGACGGCCTCGGCGATGGCGTCCATCGCGGCGGCCAGGGTGTCCTCGCCGGTGGCGAAGGAGACCCGGAAGAAGGGCGATAGGCCGTAGGCGCTGCCGGTGATGGTGGCGACCCGGGCGTGGTCGAGCAGGAAGGCGACGAAGGCGTCGTCGCTGTCGATCACGGTGCCATCCGGGGTGCGGCGTCCGATCACCCCGGAGCAGTCGATGAAGACGTAGAAGGCGCCGTCGCCGGCCAGCGCGCGCAGCCCGTCGATGGCGTTGATCCGCTGCACCACCAGGTCGCGGCGGGCGCGGTACTGCGTCGCGGCGCGGGCGACGAAGGACTGGTCGCCGGTGAGCGCCTCGACCGCCGCCGCCTGCGAGATGGACGACGGGCAGCTCGACATGTGCGACTGCAGGGTGTTGATCGCCTTCACCACGTCGGCCGGGCCGGCGCAGTAGCCGAGCCGCCAGCCGGTCATCGCGTAGGTCTTGGAGACACCGTTGACCAGTAGCACCCGGTCGGCCAGCCGAGGCGCAACCTCGAGCAGTCCGGCGCAGCGGCCCTCGCCGAGGAACACCTCGTCGTAGATCTCGTCGATCAGCACCAGGACGTCGGGACGCTCGTCCAGCACCGCGGCCAGGGCGGCCAGCTCGTCGCGGCTGTAGACCGCGCCGGTCGGGTTGGACGGCGTGTTCAGGATCAGCCAGCGGGTGCGCGGGGTCAGCGCCTCGCGGAGCCGCGCCGGGGTGAGCTTGAAGTCGTCGTCGATCGGGCACGGCACGATCACCGGGACGCCGTCGCCGAGCAGCACCATGTCGGGGTACGACACCCAGTAGGGCGCCGGGATGAGCACCTCGTCACCCGGGTTCAGGGTGGCCAGCAGCGCGGTGAAGATGACGTGCTTGGCGCCCGAGCCGACCGACAGCTGCGCGTCGGCGTACTCGATGCCGGTCAGCCGCAGCAGGCGTTCGCGGATGGCCTGGCGCAGCGCCACGGTGCCGTTCACGGCGGTGTACTTGGTGTCACCCCGTTCGATGGCGGCGATGCCGGCCGCCTTGACATTGTCGGGGGTGTCGAAGTCGGGTTCTCCGACGGTCAGATCGAGCACCCGGACGCCGGCCTCGCGCAGTTCGCGGGCTCGGGCGGCGGCGATGGTGCTCGGCGAGGGCTGGATGCGGGACAGCCTTGCGGCCTGTGCAGTCATGGATCGCTTTCGATTGCCGGTTTGCCATCGATCGTAGAAGCGGACGCCGGGCCGGCACCAAGACCGAAATCGGTTGCCCCCATAACCGGACCGGTATGGATACCCCGGAGCAAGAAGAAGGTGCCGGGGCGTGCTGCGGGGGCGTCGGGCTGGGAACTGGCCGGCCGACACTCGTCGGCTGCGGAGCCCACCACCCCCGGCAGGTCGACCGGTCGGCTGGGCTGAGCGACGCATGCCCCGGCTGAGCGACGCGCCCGCGGCTGAGCGGCACGCTCTCGGCTGAGCGGCACGCTCTCGGCTAAGTGGCACGCCCCCGGCTGAGTGACGCCCTCCCCGGCCACCGCCCGCCGGGGAGGAGGGCGGAGGGCGCCTCGAACCGGTTTCTCGTGGTTATCAGACCCGAGGGACAGGCTGATTCGAGCTCGAACCACTTTCTTGTGGTTCTGGACCGCTTCGAGAGGGCTCAGAAACACAAGAAACCGGTTCGAGATGCAACAGCGGCCGACAGGGGCCGCCATAAGCACCAGAAACCGGTTCGAACCCGGGGACGGGGGCTGCGAACGGCCGCGCCGCGTGTCGACCGGTCCGGCCACCCGACCGGACGCGACGGCGGCCGGGCCGAAAGCGATATGGCGTCATAGCGAGAACCGATTGAAGACCACACCGGTTCGCCGTTTCATTCGCCCTCCGACTAGGATTAATGTGGCCGCTATGGATTTCGACCTGCACACGACGTCCGGCAAGCTCGCCGACCTGGAGCGTCGTGACCGGCAGGCCAAGCAGCCGGCGTCCGAGGCGGTGGTGGAGAAACACCACGCCAAGGGCAAGATGACCGCCCGGGAGCGGGTGCTGGCGCTGCTCGACGAAGGCAGTTTCACCGAACTGGACGAGTTCGCCCGGCACCGCACCACCGCCTTCGGGATGGACGCCAAACGCCCCTACACCGACGGGGTGATCACCGGCTTCGGCACCGTCGACGGACGCGACGTGGCGGTCTTCTCCCAGGACGTGACCATCTTCGGCGGCGCACTGGGCGAGGTGTACGGCGAGAAGATCTGCAAGGTGATGGACCTGGCGCTGCGCACCGGCGTCCCGATCATCGGGCTGGTCGAGGGCGGCGGCGCCCGCATCCAGGAGGGCGTGGTCAGCCTCGGCCTGTATGCCGAGATCTTCAAGCGCAACACCCACGCCTCCGGCGTCATCCCGCAGATCTCGGTGATCCTCGGGGCGGCCGCCGGCGGGCACGTCTACTCCCCCGCGCTGACCGACTTCGTGGTGATGGTCGACCAGACCTCGCAGATGTTCATCACCGGCCCGGACGTGATCCGCACCGTCACCGGCGAGGAGGTGACGATGGAGGAACTGGGCGGCGCCCGCACCCACAACACCCGCTCCGGCAACGCCCACTACCTGGCCTCCGATGAGGCCGACGCGCTGGAGTACGTCCGGCACCTGCTCAGCTTCCTGCCGCAGAACAACCTGGACGAGCCGCCGGCGCTGGAACCCGACCCGGAGGCCGCCCTGGACGGCGACGCCCTGGACGCGCTGATCCCGGACGCCCCGAACCAGCCCTACGACATGCACGAGGTGATCACCCGGGTGCTGGACGACGGCGAGTTCTGCGAGGTGCACGCCCGGTTCGCCGCCAACGTGATCTGCGGCTTCGGACGTGTCGAGGGCCGCGCCGTCGGCGTGGTGGCCAACCAGCCGATGGTCTACGCCGGCTGTCTCGACATCGACGCCTCCGAGAAGGCGGCCCGGTTCGTCCGCACCTGCGACGCGTTCAACGTGCCGGTGCTCACCTTCGTCGACGTGCCCGGCTTCCTGCCCGGCATCGACCAGGAGTGGAACGGCATCATCCGGCGTGGCGCGAAGCTGCTCTACGCCTACGCCGAGGCGACCGTGCCGCTGGTCACCGTGATCACCCGCAAGGCCTACGGCGGCGCCTACGACGTGATGGGCTCCAAGCACCTGGGTGCCGACCTGAACCTGGCCTGGCCGACCGCGCAGATCGCGGTGATGGGTGCCGAGGGGGCGGTGAACATCCTGTACCGCCGCGAGCTGGCGAAGGCGTCCGACCCGATCGAGCGCCGGGCCGAGCTGGTCGAGGCGTACAACGACGAGCTGTCGAACCCGTGGATCGCGGCCGAGCGCGGCTACGTCGACCGGGTGATCGCACCCCGCGACACCCGCGCGGAGATCGCCAAGGGGCTGCGGCTGCTGCGCACCAAGCGCGCCCAGCTGCCGCCCAAGAAGCACGGGAACATTCCGCTGTGACCGGCCCGATCGTGGTCCGCGGACGTCCCAGCGACGCCGAGCTGGCGGCACTGACCGCCGTCCTGCTCGCGCTGGGAACCGACGCCGGCGACGACGAGCCCACCCCACCTCGTCCGGCGACCGGCTGGGCGTCGCCGCGCAGTCGGCTGCGGCTGCCGCCGGCTCCCGGGCC
>NZ_JASGDE010000180.1:0-13882 GCF_047607385.1 Micropruina sp. | reverse complement strand
GCTCGACCTGGGCGGCCGGGACGCCGCCGGCCGCAGCCAGCGCCGGCGGCGCGCCGACGCCGAGGAGGCCGAGGAGGACCTGCGGCTGCTGTACGTGGCGTTCACCCGGGCCCGATCCCAGGTGATCGCCTGGTGGGCACGCACCCAGCGGACGCCTCGGTCGGCCCTGCAACGGGTGCTCTACCGCGACCGGAGCAGGCTTCCGGACGCACCGGCCGCCGCCTACCCGCTGGACCGCACCCCCGGCACGCTGGCCCCCGCCGACCTGCCCTGGGTGCGGGACGCCGAGGGGTTCGCGGTCGAGCCGGTCACCGCCGACACCGGCACCAGTTCTGCACCGGCCCGGCCGACATCGGTCCCTGAACTGAGGGCGTTGCGGTTCGATCGGGCCATCGACGCCGACTGGCGCCGGACGTCCTATTCGGGCCTGACCGCGGGGGTGCACGCCGAGGCGCCGCTGCTGACCGACGAGCCCGAACAGGCCGAGTCGAGCGCACCGTCGACGAGTGACCCGACACCGTCGCCGATGCGCGACCTGCCCGGCGGCACCCAGTTCGGCACCCTGGTGCATGCCCTGTTCGAGCAGGTCGACCCGGGCCCGGACCAGGCCACCCTGCGGTCCCGGCTGCGCGCCGCGGCGTCCGAGTGGCTGCCGCGGTTCCCGCTGCCCGGGGTGAGCGCGGAAGTGCTGGCGGACGCGCTGCTGCCCGCCTTCCAGACCTCGCTCGGCCCGCTCGCCGACGACCGCAGCCTCGCCGAGCTGCCGATCGGCGACCGGCTGGCCGAACTCACCTTCGACCTGCCGATGGCCCCGGCCGACGACTTCACCCTGGGCGATCTGGCCGGCTTGCTGCGCGAACACCTGCCGCCGGAGGATCCGCTGGCCGGATACCCGGCGCTGCTGGCCGACCCCGCGCTCGCCGTCCAGCCGCTGAAGGGGTTCCTGACCGGCAGCATTGACGCCGTGTTCCGGGTCGGCCCGGCCGACCGTCCCCGGTTCGTGGTGGCCGACTACAAGACCAACCGGCTGGGCGGCGACGAGCTCACCCTGGGCCACTACGCACAAGGCCCGATGGTGACCGCGATGTGCGCGGCGCACTACCCGCTGCAGGCCCTGCTGTACTGCGTGGCGCTGCACCGCTTCCTGGCCGGACGCCTCGACGGCTACCGCCCCGAGCAGCATCTCGGGGGGGTGCTGTACCTGTTCGTCCGCGGCATGGGCGGGCCGCAGGCCGGTCCGGCGACCGGGGTGTTCGCCTGGCAGCCGCCGGCCGCGCTGGTGGAGCGGCTGTCGCTGATTCTGGGAGGTGCCGGCGATGACTGATCCGGCGTTGTCGATCGCCGCCACCGGGTTGACCGGCGAGTTCCACGGCCTGGGCGTGCTGGACTGGCCCGACCTGCACCCGGCCAGGCAGTTCACCCGGCTCTACCGGGAGCCGGACGAGCGGGTGCAGCTGGCCGCGGCACTCACCGTTCGTGCCCTGCGGGCCGGGTCGGTGTGCCTGGAACTCGACCGGGTGCGCAACGGGGTCACCGGACGCGACGACGAACTGGTCGAGGTGCCCGACGAACTGTGGCCCGACCCCGACGACTGGCTGGACGCCCTGCGCCGCAGCCCGGTGGTGACGCACGGCAGCGACGGCGATCCGACCCGTCCGTTGCGGCTGGTCGATCACAAGCTCTACCTGACCCGCTACTGGGAGCAGGAGGAGCAGGTGCGGCTCAGCCTGCAGCAGCGCACCCTGATGCGCCCGGCCGCCGTGGACGCCGCCCAGCTGGAGGCCTGGCTGGACGAGCTGTTCCCGGCCCCCGACGCCGACCCCGACCAGCGCCGGGCCGCGGCCCAGGTGGCCACCTCGGGTGTCACGGTGCTGGCCGGCGGTCCGGGCACCGGCAAGACCACCACCATCGCCCGCATCCTGGCGCTGCTGTTCCGGCAAGGGGTGCGGCGGGTGGCTTTGGCCGCCCCGACCGGCAAGGCGGCGGCCCGGATGGACGAGGCACTGCGGCAGGCGACCGGCGATCTTCCGGCCGACGTCGGCCCCCGGGTCGGAACGCTGGCGGCCAGCACCCTGCACCGCTTGCTGGGCGCCCAGCCGTACCGGCGTCCGGCGTTCCGGCACAACCGGGACAATCCGCTGCCGCACGACGTGGTGATCGTCGACGAGCTGTCCATGGTGTCGCTGACCATGATGGCTCGGCTGACCGAGGCGCTGGGTGACCGCACCCGGCTGGTGTTGGTCGGCGATCCCGACCAGCTCAGCTCGGTCGGTGCCGGCGCGGTGCTCAGCGACCTGACCCAGGCGTCCTGGCGCGGCACCGGCGGACGGACGCCGGTGGTGCGGCTGCGGCGCAACTACCGGTTCACCGGCGTACTCGGCGAACTGGCCGAGGCGGTCCGGGCCGGCGACGCCGACACCGTGCTCGACCTGGCCACCGCCGGGCACCCGAACCTGACCCTGACCGACCCGGCGCAACCACAGGACGAGCTGCGGGCCAGGGTGGTGCACATCGGCCGAGCCATCCATGCCGCCGCCGTCGCCGGGAACGCCGCGCGAGCCCTCGACCTGCTCGACCAGCACCGGCTGCTCTGCGCGCACCGGCACGGTCCGCACGGCGCCACCACCTGGGCCCGGCAGGCCGAGTTCTGGCTGCGGGCCTCAGTGGCCGGTTTCGGCGCCGAGGGCGACTGGTACGCCGGACGCCCCGTCCTGGTCACCACCAACCAGCCCGACTGGGGCCTGTACAACGGCGACACCGGGGTGGTGCTGACCACGACCGGACGTCCGCTGGTGCACTTCGCCGGCGGCGCGAGCCGTCCGCTCGGCCCTGACCTGCTCGGCCCCACCCAGTCGGTGGACGCGCTGACCGTGCACAAGTCCCAGGGCAGCCAGTTCGCCGTGGTGTCGCTGATCCTGCCCGACGTCGATTCGCCGCTGCTCACCCGCGAGCTGCTCTACACCGCCGTCACCCGGGCCCGGGACGCGGTGCACCTGATCGGCACCCGGGAGGCGCTCGCCGAGGCCGTGCAGCGGACCGCGCGGCGGGCGTCCGGGCTGCGCGAGCGGCTGTAGGTAGGGGGCCCTGGCGGTCGGCTATTCGTGGTCGGGCCACGGTGCCGCCGAGCCTCGACCCACCCGGCCGTCCCGCAGCTGCGTCATCATCGCCAGGCAGAGCCGGTAGACGCGATTGTTCAGGCTTCCGGGCTCCCAGCCCTCGAACTGCGGACCGAGACCGTCCAGCAGCGTCGACGCGTCACGCCCTTGCCGCACCTGACCGGCCGCCCGTTCCAGGTCGCCGCCGACACGCCGGAAGTCTTCGTACGCAGCCTCCAACATCGACCGGGTCTCATCGCCGAAGTGGCTGCTCACCAGGGCCAGGTTGGTGTTGAGTCGATCGTTCCACTCGTACAGGACGGCTCGGTACTCGGCGAGGCAGTCCGTCAGGCCGGTCTCGGCCGACTCCGTCCCGTCGTAGCCGGCAATCGCCCAGTACACCCGCAGCATCCGGTAGAGCCGCCGATCGAGCAATGCCGACAGCTCCCGACTGGCGTCCTCGGCCCGGGACCGCTCGTTCTCGCGGAGCCGTAGCTCGTTCTGACGCTCCCAGGACCTCTGCTGCAGGCGCGACGCCCACCAACCCCCGATCACCGTGGTCAGGACAAACCCGACGGCGACAGTCAGGATCTGCTCCACGACCCCTCCTCTGCTGGCGATCCGACCTCCACGCCGATCGTCCCACCGACCGCCCTACCTGCGGAACCTCGTAGCACGGCGAGCGTCCGTTCGGCCCCGCGACACGATGTCCGGACGGGCTTTCACCGCCGATCTCTGGCCCGCAGTTCGTTTAGTTGAAATAGGTTTCGATCTCGTGGCATAACTTCTGCCGGGGACGGGAGGACAGCGACGACACGAGGAGCAATGCCATGCGCTACGTCCCACGGAGATCCCTGCCAGCGATCCTCCCGCTCATCACTATCCTGACACTCACCGCAACGAACACACCGGCAGAAGCCGAGTCCGCTGACACCTATCCGCGGATGTGGGCGACCACCGCCCCCGCCTACCAGCCGTTGCCCGCCACCGCCCCCGTCGATGCGAACAGCGTAGCCATCGTGCGGAACATCAAGCGGTACGGCATCAAGCAGTACGGCGTCCCGGCCCGCAAACTGCCGTCCATGAGCCTGAACATCCACAAATATTCGAACCCGTTGTGGATCGCCCGGAATACGGACCCCTCCTACGACATCCGGTTTAACGACTGCCAGAAGAAGGGCTATACACCGGATCTATTCAAGAAGCTGAAGGGTGTCCGTATTCCCAATCGCGCCAAGCCGTCTGCCGGCACCGACGGACAGCTGACTGTGTTCAACTCCGACACCGGCCGTTACGTCGATCTATGGCAGGCATTCAAGAAGAAGAACAAATGGTATGCCTGCTGGGGTGGCTCCATCGCCAGCACCTACCAGTCCAACGGGACCTTCCCGGCGCCGGCCGGCGTCTCCGCGTCCGGAGTCGCGCTGGAGCCCTACACGGTGAAGGTCGCGGAGCTCCGCGCCGGACACATCGATCATGTGATCGGCATGCAGGTTCCTCCGCAGACGATCGACAGCTATGTCTCCAAGCCGGCGACCCGGACCGACGGACGCCGGAAACGGGCCAAGAACACCATCTCGGAGGGGCAATACCTGCGCCTCCCCGCCAACCTGAACATCGATTCGCTCAACCTGCACCCGGTCGCGAAGACCATCGCGAAGGCGGCACAGAAGTACGGGTTCATGGTGGTCGACGGCAGTGGCGGCATCAATTTCTCGCTGGAGAACGCGTCCACCTTCGCCAAGGATCCCTACCCCAAGCTGTTCGGTGACGCCGAGTCGTACAGCGTGATGTGGGGCGGGACCCACCACAAGTACGCCGCCTTCCCGTTCGACAAGCTGCAGGTCCTGAAGCGGGACTATGTGCCCAAGCCGAAGGTGGCGATCACGGTCACCGACCAGGGCACGGACAGCTTCGGCTTCCAGGCGACGGGAGCGCCGAGCGGGGCACGGTTGGTGGTGACCTGGTCGCTCAAAGGCCAAACCCGGACCACGACCGCGAAGACCACCACCTGGTGGTCCGGGCAGCAGACCGGATACCGGCATGCGCAGGCGAGGTTGGTCAGCGCCGATGGCACGACGTTGGTGAAATCACCCGTGGTCAGAAGCCGCTGAACCTGACTCGTCCGGGTCTGTTCAGCTGCGGCAGTTGCCCAGCAGGTTGCCGGCGGCGTCGTAGATCTGGCCTTCGAGCGCCGGCAGGTTGTCCCAGTCGAGTGGAATGGACGCCGTCGGCTGAACGGAGGCGTCCACGATCGCGACGCCGTCGACGACCGGGTGCTCGGTCGTCACGCTGTCGCCGGCCAGGCCGATCCGCAGAGTGGCAGCGCTGGCGAGGACTCGTCCGTCGGTGCCACGGACGGCGCCCGCGCCGCGCAGCCGGTACTCCTCGACCGTGCCGGCCGAGGAGCGGGCGAGATCGCGGGGCTTGACCGGGCAGGCCGCACCGGACGGGGTCGCCGGCAGGTCCGCTCCGACCGACAGTTCCACCGAGGCGCTGAGGGTCTCGTTCAGCGAGTCGTAGCCGACCAGGCACCCGACCACCGTGCCGTGCTCGTCGATGAATGCCGCGGTCGCCGGTCGGGCGGAACGGTCGTGGGGACGTCCGGTCAGGCTGTGTCCGAGGAAGCGCCATCCGGCGTCCATCGGCAGGCCGCTGGTCGAGCAGATCCGCCGCAGTCCCGCCTCCGTCGCGCCGTCGACGGGATCGTTCGGCACCTCGCCGACCGGCTGGGCCCAGCCGATAAGGCAGTGGTAGTCATCGTTCCAGAACGAGTAGTTGACGTCGATGCCGGGCGGAAGCGCCTCCATCCGGGACAGATCGGGTTCCGAGGACCACCCGGCCGGCGGCGGGCAACGCTGCACCACGACCGATCGCGGGATCAGCGGCTGCGTCCACCACTCCCCCGGCTGGTGAACGTTGAGTGCCCAGCCCTCGGGCACCGGCTCGCGCGGGATCGGCCCGGAACATCCCGTTGCCAGCAGGGCGCTCAGCACACTGGCGACGACGACGCGCAGCAGTCGACGGTTCACGGGGCCCCCTTCCCTTGCGGCCCGATTGCGGTCAGCGTAGAGCAAGGCACCGACCTAGACTCCGGCAATGGAGACCATCGCCCGCCCTCTCTTCTCCGGCTGATGTACCGGCCGAAGGCTGCCCGGATCGTCGACCGGCTGACGACCACCGCCCGGCAGCTGCACACCCTGCTGCCGGCCGGACGGGCGCAGCTGGACCGCTGGTATAACGGCTTCTCCGCCGATCTGCTCGCCGGTGGCGCCGGTCTGGCCACGGCGGCGAACTCGCGGGTCTACTACTCGGTATCGGCGACCTGCTTCTCAGCTCGCTTGCGCTGGAAGATGCCCCCGACCGCGCCAGCGACGCCGGCTGCTGCGTCCTTGATCGCGGCTCCTGCCTGCTCTACAGCTGCTGCGGCTCGCGGCTGGTCGGGGACGCCGTCGCCATCGGTGTCCACTGCCCGGAAGAGTCCGGTGGCTCGATCGAACGTTCGAGCGCCGAGACGATTGGCAGCGATCGCGCTCTCGGTCGTGCTGACCCGGACCTTGTCGAGGGCCTCCCCGGCCGCCTGGCTCCAACGCTTTGCGTCCGCAGCCTCCCTGCCCGCTTCGATCCCGAGTCGCCCACGCAGGTTGTGCACTTCGACCGCGACCCTGTTGCTCGACTTCACAGCTGCCGGTGAGTCGAAGGGGTTGAGGAGCACCTTGGCATTCGCCTTCTGCACGGTCTCATCCATCTGGGCGAGCAAAGCGGCGGTGCTGCGCGCAATCCGTTCGAGGCGGTTCTGTCGCGCCTTGACGAGCCCGACACGGTGAGCTTCGAGTTCCTGCGGAGACGAGTCCAGCACTCGGTCGAGTTCGAGCACCGACACTCCGTCCTCGAGCTGGAAGGTGCGAGCGAGCACCGCGAGCCACTCGCGCACCCGGGGTTCTGCGTCCTTCGTGGCACGAGCGATCTCGCCGAGATCCGCCTTCTTCTGCAACTTCTCCGCGATCGCGTCCAGCTCCTGAAGCGCATAGGCCTGTGTGCGGGCGATGGTCTGCGAGGTTGCCTGCACCTTCGACCAGGTGGTCTCGGAGACGCGTCCGACCTCGTCTCGCACGGTCAGTGCGTCCTCGACGATCAGGTCCACACCGATCATGTCGGCGAGCACGGCATCCTTCTGGCCGCGCAGAATGTCATCAACCTTCTCGTTGATGAGTTCCAGGTAGTCGACGATCTCGTCCATCTGCTGCTGCATCGCCTGCTGCTGCATCATCGTCGATAACGCGGTCAGGGCGAACGGGCCACTCAAGAGCACCGATGGCGCCTGGGCGATCTGGAGCCACTGCTTGATGTCACCCGGCTGACCGATCATGGCGTGGCTGACGCCCGGTGTCTTGGTCGCCATTAGGCCGTACTTGCGGACGGCTTCGGCAGACTCAGCGGTGAGCTTGACCCACCGTCCGGAGTTGGCGGCGACATCGGCGCCTACCTGGAGAGCCGTCCCCGCAGTGCCCGACGCGGTCCAGAGCTTATGGAGGTCCAGATCCCGCGACGGAACCTGGTCGAGACCAGTGTGAAGAAAGAAGCGCTCAATGTCGCTCGAATTGCCGATGACAGCAAGGCCGTCGCCGTCGCTTATCAGTTCGATGTCGCGGCTCATCGCATTTCCTGCTTTCTGTGGGTGCCCTGCACCCGTGGGGGTGTCACTACCTGGCAAACGGTACCGGGTAGCTCGTTCTGTCGACCGTCGCCGTCTGCCCTCGGACCGGCTCGCGCATTACTGCTGACGAGAGGCTTCAACTCCGATCCTCCCAGACAGGTCGGTCCTACTGAGTTCACGTCGAGCCGAGAAGCCGGTGCAATCGTTCGGCGAACCTCGGTGCTCCCGCGGCGGCAATTTTGTCGGCCAGTTCATGACCGGTGATCGGCGGGCGCTTCTTGCTGGTCGCCGCACGGGTGAACGATTCGACCACGCCCTGGCGGCGCCGCTTGAGCAGATCGACCAAGAATTCGTCCGAGGTGATGACCTTGACGCCGGCCGTGAGCACGGTGAGCCGGATGTCCACATCACCGTGGATCGCCGCTGCCGCATGGACCCGGTCCTTGGGGTCCGTTGACAGGTCGTTGGTCACCTTGTCACGATAGAGGGCCGGGTCAATGCGATATCGCCCGAAGTGCTGACGTACGGCCGCACTGACCGATGCGGCCGACTCCGGCGTGCGGCGGCCTTCGCGAACGATGACTTCCTCCCACTCGGCGAGCACTTCGTCGGTCCAGACCCAGGTGAACAGGAAATCTTCGGACAGCGTGAGCAGCACGTCCATGATCGTGAACGGAAACAGCTCGCTGGTGTCAATGAAGACCCGGGGGAGGCGGGCCACCGGGCTACTCCGCGAGAGCGGCGCGAATCGCTTCGGCACCGGCTCTGCGGCGGCTGCGTTCGGTAGCGACGTCGACGGCATCTTGAACCCGGATGCGGCGGTGACGGCTGCCGGGCAGACGGCGGAAGGCGAGCACGCCGTCCTCGCACAGTCGGTCGACGAACTGTCGCGTCACACCCAGGATTTCGGCGGCTTCCGCCGGGGTGACCTCGTCTTCGGCCCGCAGCACCACGACCCGTGCCCCGTGGGCGACATCGTCGAGCATGGCGCGCACGGCAGCCTCGACCGGAGTATTGCCCACCAGCCGGTCGGCCAGGCTCTTGGCGTCGGACCGGACGGCGGGGTCGGTGGGGTCGAGCGTCGTTGAAAGCGCATGGGCTGCCATGCCGCCATGGTACGCACAGCTGCAATAACAGCAACCTCAGCTATCAGGTTGGGCGCTCAGCTCCTCCCCCACCAATCGGCGATCAACCGGTGCGCAATGGACGCCTCACCGGGCAGGCTAACCTCGCCGGCATCGACGGCACCGGTCAGTTCCTCACGGCTGAACCAGCGGGCCGATTCGATCTCGACCCCGTCCACCTGAATCTCGGTGCTGGCCGCGTGCGCGACGAAGCCGAGCATCAGCGAACGCGGGAACGGCCACGACTGGCTCGCGACATAGCGGACGTCGGAGAGCAGCAGTCCGGTCTCCTCACCGACCTCGCGATGGACGGCCTGTTCCAGGGACTCCCCCGCGGTGACGAATCCGGCCAGGATCGACATCCTGCCCTGGGGCCACACCGCTTGGTGTCCGAGCAGTAGCCGGTCGTCGGCGTCCAGCACGGCGACGATGATCGCCGGGTCGCTGCGCGGGAACCGGTCCCGACCACAGCCCAGGCAGTGCCGCACCATGCCGCCGGTGGTGACGACGGTCGCGGCGCCGCACAGCCCGCAGTGCGGTGACGTCCGATGCCAGGACGCCAACGCCACCGCGGCGACCACGAGTTCGCGACGCTCATCGTCCACGGCCGGCATCAGCTCACGCAGACCGGCACCTGCCGGCACGGCGTCCACCGACTCGACGAACACCGGACGCCGCCGCGACAGCCCCAGCAGATAGTGCCGTTGCGGGTCGTACTCACCCGCGGGACGCTCGCTCAGCGCGAAGCCCTCGCCGACGCCGACCCGTCCGACCGAGTCGACAGGTATCAGGATCGCCGCCGGGTCGGTCCAACACGCGGCCGGCCATGCCGGGTCCGCTCGTTGGTGTTCGCAGCGATCCAGGTGTCCGGGCCCGCTCCAAGTGTCCATGTCTCTCAACCTACGACGATCAGCCGAGCTGCTGCACCGCGTCCGCCCAGGCCGACTCGGGCGGAAGCACCGGTGTCACCAGCCGGTCGGCGAGGATGTCGAAGAACCCGGCCTGCACCTGCTCCGGTGCGACCCCGGCAAGTTCGGCCCAGGCCTTGCGGTAGATGGCCAGCTGGGCGGGATCGGCCTGCTGCACGTCCCCGGTCTTCCAGTCGATCACCAGGTAGCCCTGCTCGGTGCGGAACACCGCGTCGATCCGGCCTCGGACGATGGTGCCCGCGACCAGCATGCTGAACGGCACCTCCACCGCCAACGGACGCCGGGTGGCGAACCGTCCCCGCTCGAACGCCGCGCTGAGGTGCGCGAAGTGCGGATCGTCCGGCGGCTCCTGACCGGGATCGACGTCGAACGCCGGCTCCAGCGCGAACCGGTCCTCCAGCCAGCGGTGGAACCGGGTGCCCAGCCGTTGCGCCGCGATCGGGCGCTGCGGCATCGGACGTCCGGCGTCCGCGGTGAAGCCTTCCGGGTCGCGGGCCAACCGGACCAGCCCGGTCGCCGACAGATACTCCGGACGCGGCGGCGTCACCTCCTCGACCGCGGCCAACGCCAGCGCGGACAGATCGGCGTCCCACTGCGCCACCTCGGCCTGCTCGTCGGCCGACAACCCCACCGGATCCAGCGGCACCAGCACCGCGGACGCCGCCTCCACGTCGGCGGCCAGCCGCTGCCGCCGCTCGCGGGCCTCGGGGTCCCCGATCACCGGCCACTCCAGCGCGGCACCGGACCCGGCCAGCGGATTGTCGCCGACCGCCGGCGGCGCCTCCCGCAGCAGCACCCCGTGCTGTTCGATCGCCCGCAAGTACGGCGACGGCTTGCGCGGCTTGATCAGCTCACCCTCCCAGGAGTGCGTGGTCGCCACCAGCAGCTGTTTGGCCCGGGTCACCGCCACGTAGGCCAGCCGATCTTCGGCATGCCGGGCCTGCTGCTTCAGCGCGGCCGCGTACTCCTTGAACGCCGCGTCGGACGCCTCGGCGAGCTGCGGGATCGCCGCCGCGTCGCCGCGCAGCTCGGCCGGCAGCACCGCGGCGTTGGTCACCCAGTTCTCGGTCACCCGCTCGTTCGGGAACACCCCGTCGGCCATGCCCGGCAGGAACACCACCTCCCATTCCAGGCCCTTCGCCTTGTGCACGGTGAGCAGCTTCACCGAATCGGCATCGCTGGCCACCGCCTGATCGAGCCCGACCCCGTGGTTACGCTCGGCGTCCAGGTAGGCGAGCAGCCCGCCCAGGGACGCCTCGCCGTCCACGTCGCAGTAGCCGGCGACGGCGTCGGTGAACGCGCCCAGCTGGGCACTCGACGATCCGGACGCCGCCAGCTCGCCCTCCACCCCGAGGGTGTTGACCACCCGCCGCACCAGGTCGAGCACCGGCTCGCCGGCGTGCTGCCGCAACCCGGCCAACTCCGCGGCGATCACCGCGAACCGGCGCCGCGCCTGCGGGCTGTACGGCAGCTCGCCCGGGTCGTGCAGCGCCTCCAGCAGGCTGGGCACGGTGACCCCGTCGGTGCGGGCCAGCGCCCGGCCCAGGTCGTCCACCAGATCGTCGTCCCGCGAACCTTCGACGGTGGCCAGCTCGGTGGCCCGGCGTCCCAGCAGCGCCAGATCGGCGATGCCGATCGCCCACCGGGCCGAGGTGAGCAGCCGGATCGCCGCCGGGTTCGCGCTGACGTCGTCGAGCAGGGCCAGCACCGAGCAGACCTCGACGATCTCGGGCAGTTCCAGCAGGCCGCCCAGGCCGACGATCTCGACCGGCACGTCCCGCGCCTTCAGATCGGCGTACAGGGCGGGGATCTGCGCGTTGCGGCGGACCAGCACCGCCAGGTCGGACCAGGCCGCCACCCGTCCGGTGCCGTGCAGCGCGGCGATCCGCTCGCCGATGAACGCCACCTCGTCGGGCCAGCTGTCGAAGCCGGCCACCTCGACCCGTCCCGGCGGGGTGCCTTCGGGGGCGGTGAGCGCGAGCGCGGCAGGCCCCCCGCCCATCGCCGGGTCGGTGTGCAGCCCGGCGGCGAGCACGTTCGCCACCGCCAGGATGGTCGGACCGGAGCGCCGGTTCACGGTCAGCGCGTACGACCGGGCCGGCCTGCCCTGCGCGGTCGGGAAGTCGTCGGCGAACTGCAGGATGTTGCTGGCCGCCGCGCCCCGCCAGCCGTAGATGGCCTGGTGCGGGTCGCCCACCGCGGTCACCGGATGACCCCGTCCGGACGCCGCATCGTCGCCGGAGAACAGGGCCCGCAGCATCGCCGCCTGCGCCGACGAGGTGTCCTGGTACTCGTCGAGCAGCACCACCCGGAACTGCCGGCGCAGCAACTCCGACACCGCCGGAACCTTGCGGGCCAGTTCGGCCGCCACCGCCATCTGATCGGCGAACTCGACGTAGCCGAGCCGACGCTTCAACTCGGCATAGGCGGTGGTCAGGCCCAACAGTTCGAGCCGCTGATCGCTGATCGCCCGGGCCTGCCGCACCGAGGCGTATTCGCGCCGATTGCGGCTCAGCGGGGCCTCCGCCAGCGCGGTGCGGAACTCGCGGGCGTGCGCGCCGACCTCGGCGGCACTGACCAGGTGCGAGGTCAGGTCGGAATCCAGCTTGAGCAGCCGTTCGGTCAGCGTGGTCGGCGTGAACGACGCCAGCTGCTCGAACGGCCCGGCGGCGTTGGTGACCACCCGAGCCGCCAGCCGGTAGCGGGACGCCCCGGTGATCATCACCGGATCGCTCTCCACCCCGATCCGCAGCCCGTGCTCGGCGACCAGCCGGGCAGCGAACGCGTCGTAGGTGAGCACCAGCTGCTCGCCCGCCTCGTCCACACCGGAGGTGTCGATCACCCCGGCCCGTTCCAGGGCGCCGCGTACCCGGGCCGACAGCTCAGCGGCCGCCTTGCGGGTGAAGGTCAGTCCCAGCACCTGCTCCGGCGCCAACTGGCCGCTGCCGACCAGCCACACCACCCGGGCCGCCATCACCGTGGTCTTGCCCGAGCCGGCGCCGGCGATGATCACCCCGGGCTCCAGCGGCGCGGTGATCGCCGCCAGCTGCTGATCGGAGAACGGCAGTCCGAGCACGTCGCACAACTGCCCCGGTGTCTCCAGGCCGCGGCTCATGCCACCACCTGCCGGCCCGCCGGCTTGGCCGGGCAACTGGACGCGAACGGGCACCAGGTGCAGCCCGGCCCGGGGGTGGCCGGGTAGCGCCCCGCGCGCACCAGCGTCACCGCCCGGGAGAGCCGCTCGTGCACCCAGCTGGGGTGCTCGGCGTCCTCGTCGCCCAGATGCGGCCGCTCCGACAGCGCGGCCTGATGGAACTCCTTCGGGTAGTCGTCCAGGTCGCTGCCGCCCGGCACCCGCAGATACACCAGGCAACCGCCGGCGCTGGACGCCCCCGGCCCGGCCAGGTGCTCGAAACCCCCCGCCTCGATGGCCAGCTGGTACACCCCCAGCTGCTCGTGGGACGCCGTCGCCTGCGCCGTCGGTGCCCGCTTGCCGGTCTTGAAGTCGACCACCCGCAACCGTCCGTCGGCCAGCCGCTCCAACCGATCGACGGTGCCGACCAGCCGGACGGCGCCATCGCCCAGCGGCAGTTCCACGTCGAAGGGGACCTCGACCCCCAGCACCTCGGTGCCGGCGTTGGCGTCCGACCAGTTCAGGAAGCGGGTCAGCGCGGCCTCGGCCTGGTCGCGTTCCGACACCGACAGCCAGGCGGTAGCGAACGGCAGCTCGTCCCACACCTCGTCGAGCCGGGCGGTGAGCTCGTCGAAGCCGAGACCCGAACTGCGGGCGTGCTCGGCCAGCACGTGGATCACCGACCCCAGGCTGGCGGTGGCGTTGCGCGGCGGGTCTGCCTTCACCTGCCGGGTCAGGTAGTGCTGCCGCGGACAGGTCAGCAGCCCGGTCAGCATCGACGGGCTGATCCGCAGCGGCCCGCTGGGCACCACGGGGCGTCCGGTCGGCTCCAGCACGCCCCACCACAGCGACGGCCGGGCCTGCGGCGCCAACGGACGCCCGTGCGCGTCGCTGAGCGCCGCCAACCGGGCCAGCCGGGCCGCCGCCGCCTCGCGCAGCGCCGG
>NZ_JASGDE010000179.1:0-13400 GCF_047607385.1 Micropruina sp. | reverse complement strand
CCGTCCGGCGGCCGCGCCGGAGCCGTCCCGGCCCAGTGGGCAGCTGCCCGCGGCGGCGTCCACCCACACCGACGACGCCGATCAGGTGCGGATCATCCTGGTCACCGCGCTGGGCCAGGTGCCGTTCCTACCCGCCGAGCAGCAGACCGCGGTCTCGGTGGCGCTGCAACGGGCGATCGCGTCCGCCGGCGGCCAGCGCGGTCCGCTGCTGGACGCGGTGAACCGGGCGCTCTATGCCGCCGCCGAGGCGGTGCAGACCCCTGGCGGCCAGTCGATCGTGGCCCTGCTGGCACACGTCCCCAAGGTGCTCGGCGAGGCCGAGCCGACTCCCTAGCCCTGCTGGTCGGCCCACCATGCCAGCAGTGCCTGGCGGGCCTTCTCCTCGCCCAGCGGGCCGTCGTCGATCCGCTTCTCCAGCAGGTACTTGTACGCCCTGCCGACGTCCCGGCCGGGCGGGATGCCGAGGATCGCCATGATCTGGGTGCCGTCCAGGTCCGGACGCATGGCGTCCAGTTCCTCCTGCTTGGCCAGCTCGTCGATCCGCCATTCCAGCTGTTCGTAGGCGGTGCGCAGCCGGGCCGCCTTGCGCGCGTTGCGGGTGGTGCAGTCGGAGCGGGTCAGCACGTGCAACCGGCTCAGCTCGTCACCGGCGTCCCGCACGTAGCGGCGCACCGCCGAATCGGTCCAGTCGGCGTCGGCGTAGCCGTGGAAGCGCAGGTGCAGCTCGACCAGCTTGGCCACCGCTTTGATCTGCTCGTTGGGGAACTTCAGCGCCTGCATCCGCTTGGTCGCCATCTTGGCGCCCACCACGTCGTGGTGGTGGAAGGACACCTTGCCGCCGGGCTCGAAGCGGCGGGTCCGCGGCTTGCCGATGTCGTGCAGCAACGCCGCCAGCCGGGCGATCAGGTCGGGGCCGCCCAGCCGGGGTTCCAGGTCGATGGTCTGGTCGAGCACGGTCAGGGTGTGCTCGTAGACGTCCTTGTGTCGGTTGTGTTCGTCGCGCTCCATCCGCAGCGCCGGCAGCTCGGGCAGCACGTACTGGGCCAGTCCGGTGACCACCAGCAGGTTCAAACCCACCCGCGGATCAGGGGCCATGATCGTCTTGACCAGTTCGTCCCGGACCCGCTCCGCCGAGACGATCTCGATCCGCTGCGCCATCGCGGTCATCGCGGCCACCACCTCGGGGGCCGGGCGGAAACCCAGCTGGGCGGCAAACCGGGCGGCCCGCATCATCCGCAGCGGGTCGTCGCTGAACGACAGCTCCGGGGTGGACGGCGTCATCAGCACGCCGTGCTCCAGATCGCTCAGCCCACCGAACGGGTCCAGCAGCTCGCCGCTGACCATGTCCAGCGCCATCGCGTTCACGGTGAAATCGCGGCGCACCAGATCGCCGCCCAGGTGGTCCCCGAACACCACCGCCGGCTTGCGCGAGTCGGAGCTGTAGGCGTCCGAGCGGAAGGTGGTGACCTCGATGACCAGCTTGGGCGCCTCGGCAGGGGACGTCGCCGCCGGGCTCGGACGGTCGTCCGGCACGGCGCAGCCGATGGTGCCGAAGTCGCGGCCCATGTCCCAGATCGCACCGGACAGCTGGCGCAGCAGCCCTTCGATCTGGTCCGGACGCGCGGAGGTGGTGAAGTCCAGGTCGTTGCCGGCCCGGCCCAGCAGGGCGTCCCGCACCGGCCCGCCGACCAGGTACAACTCGTGCCCGGCCGCGGCGAACAGCTCCGCCATCCGCAACACCGTCGGGGACGACGTGCGCACCAGCTCCAGGGCGGCGCGCTGGGTGGAGGTCAGCTCGGGCACGTCGAGACACTCTACCGGGCGGGGCCTGCCCGCCGGCTGACCCGCGGTACCCGTCCTCCCGGGCCGGACGCGGCCCGCACCCTACGATGGGACGGTGATCCGTACCGTCCCGGCCAAGCTCGCGCTCGTGCTGGCCTGGACCATCGCGGTCGCCGCCGGCTGGCTGGTTCCGGTGCTCCCGGCACGGGCCGTCGGCCCCGAGTTGAAGGTCGAACTGACCAGCCTGCGCACCACCGGATCGGGCAAGAAGACCGCCGTGGTGTTGCGCGGCACGGTGACCAACGTCGGCGCCCAGCCGGCGTTCGGCGTCCGGGCGGTGTTGTGGCGCAACCGCGAGCCGATCGTCGAACCGGCCACCTTCGGCTCGGTGCTGACCGGCCAGAACGAACCGTGGGGCACCCGGCTCTACAGCCGCCCCGAGCACTACTTCGCGATCACCGAGTCCGACCAGGCCTTCGACCCGGGGGCCAGCGCCGAGTTCACCGTCCGCGGCACCCTCGCCGAGCTCGGCTTCACCGGCGCGGGCCAGATCTACCTGCTCGGCGTTCAGGTACGCGGCACCGCGGACGCCTCCAGCAACTACCAGGTGCTCACCCAGACCCGCACCTTCTACGTCAACGCGCCCGAGAAGAAGCTGCCGCTGACCTCGATCGTGCTGCTCTCCGCCGACCCGTCCAAGGTGCGGCCGGACGTCTTCGCCGACGAGCGGCTGTCGGCCGAGCTCAGCGGACGGCTGGACACCCTGCTCGGCATCGCCGCCCGGCCCGGCATGTCCTGGCTGGTCGATCCGGCCCTGATCGACGAGGTCGCCGACATGGCGGACGGCTACAGCGTGATCGACGGCACCGGCACCAAGCCCGGCACCGGGCAGCAGGTCGCCCAGACCTGGCTGCAGCGCTTCCGGGCGCTGCCCGACGATCGCGGGGCCCGCACCCTGTTCGCCGGCCCGGACGTGCTGGGCGCCGAGCAGAACAAGACGCCGCAGGTGCTGGAACGCTCGGTGGAGGCCGCAGCCACGGTGCCCGAACTGGCCGGCCTGCCCCTGATTGTGCTGCCCCAGGGCGGCGTCGCCGGACCCGGAACCCCCGCCTGGCTACGGGCGGCGGACGCCGACGCGATCGCGGTGAGCACCGCCGGACGCGGTCCGGTGCTGGCCAAGGGACCCGCCGGGTCGACGCTGTTGCGGCTCGCCCCGGCGGCGACCGCCGGGGGGCCGGGCACCGAGGACGGCCCGGTGCAACGGGTTCAGCGGCAGTACGCCGAGGCGATCCTGGGCGGAGGCCTGGCCCGGTTGATCAGCACTCCCGAGGACGCCGACGCGGACGCCGACGCCGCCCCGCGCTGGCTGAGCCGCACCAGTCTGCGCAGCCTGCTGGGCGGCGATCCGGACGGCGCCGCCGCCACCCTGACCCTGCCGGTGAAGCCCGCCACCCTGCCGGCGTCCCGGTTCCGCCAGTTCGCCACCCTGACCGCCGACTTCGCCCGCTACCGCGAGCTGGTGCCGAACTCGGCGCTGGCGCAGAGCGAGGCGGCCACGCTGAGCCGGCTGGTCTGCTCCGGCTGGATCGGCGACCGGGCGGCGTCCTCCTGGACGGCCGCGGTGACCGGGCTGGTGGGCGGCGCGGCGATCGCCGACAAGGTGGTGCTGTCGGCCAGCCCGCGGGTGCTGATGTCGTCGCGCAGCAACGAATTCCCGGTCACCGTGACCAACGGGCTGACCGAGCCGATCGTCGTCCGGGTCGAGTTCACCTCGGACAATCCGCAGCGGATCGGCATCCCCGACTCACCGACGATCACCGTCGGCCCGGGACAGAGCCAGACGGTCAACGTGCGTCCCGAGGCCACCTCGAACGGCCTGGTCAACGTGACCGCCAGCCTGCATACCGCGTCCGGTAAACCGGTCGGGCACGGCACCCGGATCGCGGTCGAGGTGACCGACCTGGGCGTGATCGGGTGGATCATTGTCATCGTCTCCGGCGTGGTGCTGGTGGCGGCCACCGCACTGCGCATCCGCCAGGTGCGCCGCAAGCAACGCGAGGAGGAGCTTTGAGCGACGAAGGCCGGGACACCCCCGCCGCGTCCGGACGACGGCTGTTGAACGCCACCGCCCTGATGGCGTCCGGCACCATGGTGTCGCGCATCCTGGGCTTCGGACGCGCCGTGCTGCTCGCCTTCGCGCTCGGCAACAGCACCCGCCAGGCGGAGATGTTCGGCCTGGCCACGCTGATCCCGAACACCCTCTACATGCTGTTCGCCGGCGGCGCACTGAACACCGTGCTGGTGCCGCAGATCGTCCGGGCGATCAAGAACGACTCCGACGGCGGACAGACCTACGTCAACCGGATCATCACCGCCTTCCTGGCCGCCCTGGCGGTGGTCGCCGCGTTGATGGTGGTCGCGGTGCCCTGGCTGCTCACGCTGTGGACCGACGTGCAGTGGCAGGCCCTGCCTCACTGGCAGTCGCTGGTCTTCATCACCTATCTGACCATGCCGCAGCTGTTCTTCTACGGGGCGTTCTTCCTGGTCGGCCAGGTGCTCAACGCCAAGGACTCCTTCGCCCCGATGATGTGGGCGCCGATCGCCAACAACGTGGTGCAGATCGGCGTGCTGGGTCTGTACGCGGTGATCTGGGGCCACGGCGTCGACACCTCGGCACCGTTCAGCACCGAGCAGGCGCTGCTGCTGGGCGGCGGCTCGACGCTCGGCATCCTCGTCCAGACCTTGATCCTGATCCCCTTCTACCGCCGCACCGGCTTCCACTACCGGCCCCGCTGGGACCTCAAGGGCACCGGCCTGGGGCACACGTTCCACCTTGCCAAGTGGATGATGGGCTACGTCGCGCTGACCCTGGTGGCGCAGGCCGTGGTGACCCGGCTGGCCACCTCGGCGGTGGTCGGCGGCTCCGGCGCGGGCAGCAACGTCTACAACCAGGCCTATCTGATCTGGGTGCTGCCACATTCGCTGCTGACCGTCTCGCTGGCCACCGCGATGCTGCCGCAGGCGTCCCGGCTGGCGGCGGTGAAGGACCTGATCGGCGTCGCCGACGAGGTGCAGCGAGCCATCCGGCTGGCGGTCACCTTCCTGGTGCCGGCCTCGGTCGGGTTGATCGTGCTGGCCGAGCCGATCGCGCGGATCGCCTTCGGCCTGGGACGGGGGGCCGCCGACTTCCACTTCGTCGCCTGGACGCTGATGGCGTTCGCGATCGGCCTGGTGCCGTTCACCATCCAGTACCTGTACCTGCGCGGCTTCTACGCCCTGGAGGACACCCGGACGCCGTTCCTGCTGCAGGTGGTGATCTCGGGGGTGAACACGGCGCTGGCGATCGGCTTGACGATGGCCTGGCTGGACGTGAACACGGTCGCGCCACGGCTGGCCCTGTCGTACAGCATCGCCTACCTGCTCGGCGTCTGGCTGTCGCACTTCTCGCTGCGCAAACGGCTGGTGGCGCTGGACGGCGCCGGCCTGGTGCGGCACCTGGCCAAGCTGGTCGTCGCCACTGCTCCGGCGGCGGCGCTGGCCTGGGCGATCACCTGGTACTTCGGCCGCTTCGAGTCGGCGCTGCTGGCCCTGGTCGGCCTCGGCCTGGCCGCGATCGTCGCCATCCTGGCGTTCTTCTTCGCGGCCAAGCGGTTCGGCATCGGCGAGGCCACCCAGGTGCTGCAGGCGGTGCGCCGGCGTTCCGAGCCGCATCCGGTGGTGACGGTGCAGTCCGAAGAGCTCGCGGACGAAATCGGCTCGCTGCCGGCCGACGAGGACGACGACCCCGAACCGGCCGCGAACCCGGAGCCGGAGGACGAGCCGGAGCAGGTCAACACCGACCCCGACGGCGCCGGCCAGTTCATCACGATCGCGCCGGAGCCCGTCCCGACACCCGAGCAGCCGTTGCTGCACTACCCCGACCCCGCCGTCGAGCACGATCCGGTGATGGAGGTCCCCACCGACGCAGCCGTCGCCGGGCTCACCGTCGGCCAGGTGCTCGGCGAGCGCTACCGGCTGGACGAGGTGCTGGCCCGGCGCGGCACCGCGCTCACCTGGCGGGCCTTCGACCAGCGGCTGTCCCGGCCGGTGCTGATGCACCTGCTGCCCGCCGACGATCCGCGTGGCGAGGAGCTGATCGGCGTCGCCAAGCGGGCGTCCGGGGCCCCCGATTCGGCCTTCCTGCGGGTGCTGGACGCCGGCGTTTTCGACGACGGCGAGCACTACATCGTCCACGAGTACGCCCCGGGCAGCTCGATCGAGCGGGTGCTGGCCGGCGGGCCGCTGTCGCCGGTGGAGGCCGCCTGGGTGGTGAAGGAGCTGGCCCAGGCGCTGGCCGCGCTGCACAGTCGCGGCCTGTACCACGAGCGGATCAACCCCGACACGGTGGTGATCACGGCGGCCGGCAACGTCCGGATCGTCGGCCTGCTGGTGGAGGCGGCCCTCGACCCCGAGCCGCGGGAGCCGCGCGAGGAGGCGTCCGACGTCCGGGCGCTGGGCGCGCTGCTCTACGCCTGCCTGGTCACCCGGTGGCCCGGCGGCGATCTGTACGGCATGCGGGCCGCGCCGACCGACGGTGCCCGCACCCTCACCCCGGCGCAGGTGAAGGCCGGGGTGCCGCGGATGCTGGACACCCTGTGCGACCGCATCCTCAACCCGACGCCGCGCAACCGGCAGTCGCCGATCACCACGGCCCGGGCGATCGCCCAGCAGCTGACGGCGGTGCTCGGCCAGGCCAGCGCCGCCCCCGATCTGGAACGCCGGCTGCGGCTGCCGGTGGAACAGATCCGCACCTCCCGGTCCCAGTTCACCGCGCCGGTGCCCTCAGCACAGGATCGTCCCGGCGACGACGAGCCAGGGGCGAGCGAGGCGCGTCCGGCCGACGACGGCGACACCGGTGAGTCCACCCAGCCCTGGCAGTTCCCCGGACTGAAGACGGACGACCCCACCACCGAGCCGTTCACGCCGATCCCGCCGCCGGCCCGTCCGTCCGCCGGCACCGATCACCAGCTGATCATGCCGTCCCCGCAGCGCGGCGGCATGGGACGTCCGCCGCGCCGGCTGCTGGCGCTGATGATCGGCCTGTTCGGCCTGCTGCTGGCGGGTTCGCTGGTCTGGGTGGCCGTCGGCCAGCTGAACGCCAGCCGCACCCCGTCCGCCTCACCCAGCCCGAGCGCCGCCCAGCTGATCGCGATCACGTCCGCGACCGACTTCGACCCGTCCGCGGACCACGGCAGCAACAGCGAGAACGCCCGGCTGGCACCGCGGGCGATCGACGCCGATCCCGAGTCGGCCTGGCTGACCGAGCGCTACCGCGGCGACGCCCGGCTGGGCCGGCTCAAGCCCGGTGTCGGCCTGGTCCTCGACCTGGGCAGCGTCCGCAGCGTCAGCCAGGTGAACGTGTCGGTGATCGGCGACGGCACCGCGGTAGAATTGCGGACGCCCGCCGCGGCCGACGTCAGCACGGCCCCGATGCGTTCCCAGGCCGAATGGAAGACGGTCGCCCGGATCGAGAAGGCGACCGGGACCGCGGTGATGAAGCCCGACCAGCCGGTGAAGACCCGCTTCCTGCTGGTCTACCTGACCTCGCTGCCCCCGGAGTCCGGCAGCTACTACCAGGGCGGCATCAAGAACATCGAAGTGCGCGGCTGAGGCCGTGCGGCGAATCGGCGGCCGCTGCCGGGCGGTGGGTGCGGTCGCAGTCGCGGTGGCAGTCGCAGCCCTGACGGTCACCGGCTGCGCCATTCAGCAGGGCCCGCGAGAAGGTTCGGCGCTCGACCTGCCAAATGCGCACGGCTGGGTCACCACGCAAACGGTCGGATCCCTCTTCACCGACGGCTTCGAGACCATCGACGTCGCCGATCGGCCGATCCGGGTCACCTCGGTGCGGTTCGCCGGCGGCGGTCCCGGCCTCCGGCTCGTCGGGTTCGAGATCGTCCCGCCCGGACGTCCGTACGCCACCATCCAGTCCATCCCCGGATTCCCGCCCCGGAATCCGGACCTGCCCACCACGCGCGTGCCGAACGACGCGGAACTGCACCCGGATCCGGCCGGGCAGGACTACGAGCTGCTGCTCGGCATCGAGGTCACGGCCAGCGGCCGGTGGGTCCGGGACGGCGTGGTGATCGGCTACCGCACCGACCAGGGGGACTTCGATCAGACCCTCCCCGACCGGCCGCCGACACCGACACCGCAGCCGACCGCCCGATCTGCCCCACGAACCGCCACCGGTGTTGTTCACGGTCGACCTCCGGTACTTCGGATCTGTCGCCTGACTAGCGGATTCACCAATCCCCAATATATTGGGCGGACTCTGCGAGCCGGCCCACCAAGGTGGGCACGTGCCCCGCCCCGAGCCGCTTGCGTCCTATCTCGTGGCGGCCCAGCTACTCGGCGAGAAGGTCCGCGCACTGCGCGAAGATCGCGGCCTGACCCAGGAGGAGCTCGCCCACCGCACCGGCATCGCCCGCAACCAGATCCAGAACATCGAGCACAACCGGAACAACGCCAAGGATCCGCAGACCGGACGTCCCGGTCGCGGCAACGCCCGGCTCGACACGATCTTCCGGCTGGCCCACGAACTCGACGTCGAGGTCACCTACCTGGTCGACCCCGGACGCCCGATCAAGCCCTTGCCGCGGCGACGTCCCCGGAAATGACAAGCTCCACCCGCATCCGGGCCAACCGCTAACCTCAGGGGCGTGAGTGCCCGGTACGAACCCACGGACGCCGCGCTGCTCGCTGCGCACGTGGCCGGGGACGACCGCGCGTTCTCCACGCTGGCCGAGCGGCACTTCGACCGGATGTGGAATGTCGCGATGCGGGTGATGGGCAACCGCGAGGACGCCAAGGACGCCCTGCAGGACGCGATGATCTCCGCGTTCCGGCGGGCCGCCGACTTCCGCGGCGACGCCGCCGTCACCACCTGGCTGCACCGGATCGTGCTGAACGCCTGCCTCGACCGGCTGCGCCGGCTCCGCTCCCGGCGCGCCGACCCCCTGCCGGACGACCTGGACCGGTCGATGCGCTTCGCGTCCACCGCCGACCCGGAGACCGCCGCCGTCCAGCGCGACCTGGCCGCCGACGTGGCCGGCGCCCTGGAACAGCTCGGCGCCGACCAGCGCGCGGCCCTCGTCCTGGTAGACCTGGAGGGGTACAAGATCGAGGAGGCGGCCCGCATCCTCGGCTGCGCCCCGGGGACGGTGAAGAGCCGATGTTCGCGCGGCCGGGCCAAGATCGCCGTGCTGCTCCGCGGCTGGAGGGAGGACTGATGGGAACCGAACCGCGTCCGCCCGCGTCCAACCCGGGGTCAGCCGCAGCAGAAGGAGCCGGCATGTACTCCGAGCCCGCGGTCACTCGCGCTCTCCAGGCCGCACCCCCGCTGGTCTGTCCCGACGACATCAAGGCGCAGCTGCTGGCCACCATCGCCGGCGAGGTCGAGTTGCGCCGCGCCAGCCGCTTCGAGCCGGACGCCGACGTCCGTGAGCTCAAGGCCGGATCGCCGCTGTGGTCCGATCACCCGGTCGACGACACCTGAAAGCCCCCTACCTACGCGGAATCGCCCGCCACCTGCACGGTGACGGGCGATTCGCGTGGTCGGGCGACGATCACTCCTTGATGTCGTCGTCCACCCAGTCGAAGGTCCGGGTGACGGCCTTCTTCCACTGCCGGTACAGCCGGTCGCGTTCGCCGGCCTCCATGTTCGGCTCCCAGCGCTTGGCCTCGGCCCAGTTGTCGATGACGTCCTGCTCGCCGTCCCAGTAGCCGACGGCGATGCCGGCGGCGTAGGCGGCGCCCAGCGCGGTGGTCTCGGCGACCACCGGACGGATCACCGGCACGCCGACCTGGTCGGCCTGGAACTGCATCAGGGTCTCGTTCATCGTCATGCCGCCGTCGACCTTGAGCTCGGCCAGCTTGACGCCGGAATCGGCCTCCATCGCGTCCAGCACCTCACGGGTCTGGTAGGCGGTGGCCTCCAGCGCCGCGCGGGCGAAGTGGTGCTTGTCGACGAACCGGGTCATGCCGACGATCGCGCCGCGCGCGTCCGAGCGCCAGTACGGGGCGAACAGGCCCGAGAACGCCGGCACGAAGTAGATGCCGCCGTTGTCCGCGGCCGCCAGCTCTTCGACCTCGGGGGCCGAGGAGATGATGCCCAGCTGGTCACGCAGCCACTGCACCAGCGAACCGGCCAGCGCGATCGAACCCTCGAGCGCGTAGATCGGCTTGTTGTCGCCGATCTTGTAGCAGACCGTGGTGAGCAGGCCGTTCTTCGACGGAACGATCTCCTCGCCGGTGTTCATGATCATGAAGCAGCCGGTGCCGTAGGTGTTCTTGGCCATGCCGACCTCGAACGCCGCTTGGCCGAAGGTGGCCGCCTGCTGGTCGCCCAGGTCACCGGCGATCGGCACGTCGTAGAGCAGGCCGGCCGGACGCCCGCGTCCGTACACCTCGGAGGAGGACTTGATCTCCGGCAGCATCGACATCGGAATGCCCATGTCGGCGGCGATCTCGGGATCCCAGGACAGCGTCTTGAGGTCCATCAGCATGGTGCGGGACGCGTTGGTGACGTCGGTGACGTGCACGCCGCCCTCGACGCCGCCGGTCAGGTTCCAGATCACCCAGGTGTCCATGGTGCCCATCACCAGGTCGCCGGCCTCGGCGCGTTCGCGGGCGCCCTCGACGTTGTCCAGGATCCACTTCACCTTGGGGCCACAGAAGTAGGTGGCCAGAGGCAGACCCACCCGGTCCTTGTACTTGTCCTGATCGCCGCCGCCGAGCTCCTCGATGATCTTCCCGGTGCGGGTGTCCTGCCAGACGATGGCGTTGTACACCGGCTCGCCGGTGTTCTTGTCCCAGACCAGGGTGGTCTCGCGCTGGTTGGTCACACCCACGGCCGCCAGGTCGTCCTTGTTGACCTGGGCGTCGGCCAAAGCGATGGCGACGACCTCGCGAATATTGGCCCAGATTTCCTTGGCATTGTGCTCGACCCAGCCTGCCCGCGGCAGGATCTGCTCGTGTTCCTTCTGCCCGCTGCCTACGATCCGGCCCTCGTGATTGAACACAATTGCCCGGGAACTCGTGGTCCCCTGATCGATCGCGAGAACGTACTTCTCAGCCATTGCTTTCCTTTCCACATCTTTGTAGGAGATTTGACTGTCTTGGTGGGTCGGGCCGGACGGCGTCGCTCATTCTGCCCGCCGTCCGGCACCGATTGGTTACGAACCTGCGACGCTCACGGCAGCAGGACGTGGGACGCCAGACCGGCGACCACACCGCCGATGATCGGGCCGACGACCGGGATCCAGGCATAGCCCCAGTCGGACGAGCCCTTGTTCGGGATCGGCAGCACGGCGTGCGCGATGCGCGGGCCCAGGTCACGGGCCGGGTTGATCGCGTAGCCGGTCGGGCCACCGAGCGAGGCGCCGATGCCGACCACCAGCAGGGCGACGCCGAGCGCGCCCAGCCAGCCCAGGTTGGCCGCCGGGGTGGCTCCGGCGCCGGTGAACTTGCCGGACGCCAGCACCACGAAGACCAGTACGAAGGTGGCGATCGCCTCGGTGATGGTGTTCCAGACCGGGTCCCGCACCTCGGGGCCGGTGGAGAACACGCCCAGCTTGATGCCGTCCGGCGCGTCCTGGTCGAACTGGTTCTTGTACGCCATCCAGGCCAGCACCGCACCCAGGAAGGCACCCAGCAGCTGTGCGCCGATGTAGGTGACGATGGAGGCGAAGTCGACCGGAACGCCCGGCACGAACTCCTTCGCGCCGGAGGCGACGATGCCCAGGGTGACGGCCGGGTTCAGATGCCCGCCCGACTTGTACGAGACCAGGACGCCGGCGAAGACCGCCAGGCCCCAGCCGAAGTTGATATGCAATGCGCCCGTGCCGTTGCCCTTGCTCTTCGGCAGCAGGTTGTTGGCAACCACTCCGGCGCCGAGCAGCAGCAGCATGGCTGTGCCGACGGTCTCGGAGAGGAAGATGGTTGCAAGAGACACTTGTCAGCTCCCTTCAGGCACCACGTTCGGTGCCGACCTGAGGCCGGGGAACCCCCGGCCCGATGTGCACTTCTTGGCACCGCCCCTGGTGGGTCGGCGGGGAGTTCCAGGGGGTGTCGGAGCACGGTTGCACCAGTGCGGCCTAGCCCCGGGCGGCCGTCCGCTTCCGGCCGTCTCCCATAGTGTTGCCATGGGTTGAACACATGCGCTAGGTCTTTGCACGAACGTGCAGAAGTGGGGAGATGGCATGAACGACCGGTATGACGACATGTATCAAGCGGCTTCCCGCTACTACATCCAGGGCGAGACGATGGAGTCGATCGCCCGCCAGCTGGGGCTGTCCCGCTCGACGGTGAGCCGGCTGCTGGCCGAGGCGCGCTCGTCCGGACTGGTCCGGATCAGCCTGGCCGACCGCAGCGGCTCCCGCTCTCCGGTGGCCACCACGCTGAACCACATCTTCGGCGTCCGGGTGCATCTGGTCGCCGTCCGCGAGGGCACCCCGGAGGACCGTCGCTTCGACCAGGTGGCCCGGCTGGCCGGCCGGCTGCTCTCCGAGGCCGTCGGCGACCATCACGTGATCGGTGTCGCCTGGGGCGTCACCACCTCGCAGGTGGTCCGCTATCTGCAGCCCAAGCCGCTGGTCGGGGCGACCGTGGTGCAGATGAACGGCGGCACCAACCAGTGGTCGTCCGGGATCCCCTACGTCGGCGAGATCCTGACCGGCGTCGGGGACGCCTTCGGCTCGCGGGTGGTCTACTTCCCGGTGCCGGCGTTCTTCGACTACGCCGAGACCAAGCGGGCGATGTGGCGGGAGAGGTCGGTGCGCAACGTGGTCACCCTGCAACGCCGGATGGACGTCGCCATCTTCGGGGTCGGCTGCCTGAAGGCCCAGGTGCCCTCGCACGTCTACTCGTCGGGTTATCTGGACGATCACGACATGCGCCAGCTGGCCGCGGACGGGGTGGTCGGCGACGTGTCGACCGTGCTGCTGCGCGAGGACGGCTCCTGGACCGACATCGACCTCAACGCCCGGGCGTCGGGGCTGACCCCCGCCGAACTGTCCCGGGTGCCGCGCCGGTTCTGCGTGGTGGCCGACCCCTCCCGGGCGGCGGCGATCGTCGGCGCGCTGCGGGCCGGGACGACCACCGACCTGGTGATCGACGAGGGCACCGCGCGGGCCGTCCTGGACCGGCTGTAGCCATGCATCGCCCGCTGATCGGCCCCGGGTCGCTGCTGGAATCCGCCGACCGGCCGGCCTGGTGGACGCCGCCCGGCGCCCCGCACCGGCTGGAGGCGGTGATAGGCACCGACAACGGCGACGGCACGCTGACCATCTGGCACCACTTCCGCGGCCAGCGGCGTCCGGACAACCCGTGGCTGCGCGGGGACGCGATCAGCGCCGCCGCGCTCGGGCCGGGCGCGTTGCTGCAGCGGGGACGTCCGGGCAGCCCAGGACATCAGCTGGTGGCACTGATTCCCGAAGCCAACGGGCTGATCGAGTACGCCTGGTCGATCAACGCGGCCGCGCCGGACCGCTGGCGGCGGATCGGCCCGGCCACCGCGGCGCCGCTCGACCGGCCCGCCTGGGACGGTCCCGAGGACGCCGCCGAGTGGGGCGGCGGGACGG
>NZ_JASGDE010000178.1:0-15043 GCF_047607385.1 Micropruina sp. | reverse complement strand
GTCGTCCAGGGCGTGCAGCAGCGCCGATTCGCTGGACGCCGCATCGCCGGCCAGTTCCGCCGGACGCCGGGTGACCCGGGCGGCCGCGGCCTCCGCGACGGCCGCGATCGCGTCGTCGTCGGTGGACACGGTGACCGCGTCCGCACCCGAGTCGAGCGCGGCACGGACCGCCCGCGCCACCAGCGGGACGCCGCCGACGGCGGCCAGATTCTTGCCCGGCACGCCCTTGGAGCCACCCCGGGCCGGGATCACCACCAGCACCGTCACAGCCGGGCCAATCGACGCAGTGCCGGCGCGACGGTGTCGACGCCCTGCCGGTAGGTGGTCCGGGCGGCGCGGGCGATCACCGAGCGGACCGCCAGCTGCAGGTCGCCGAGCCGGTCGTCGTCGGCGTCCAGGGCGTGCCCGTGACCGGTCAGGCCGTAGCGGCCGAGCAGGGTGGGCAGCATGCCGGAGGCGTTGCCCATCGTGTAGAAGGGCCGCAGCGGTTGCCGGACGTCGCGGCCCAGCAGCTCGCCGAGCCGCTCCCGGGCCTGCTCCACCACGTCACTGGCTCCGATGCCGTGCGAGCGGGCCCACTCGGCGTCCACCACCGGCAGCGCGCCGGCGTCCAGTTCGGCGAAGTCGGTCAGGCAGCCGGAGCCGATGAAGTAGTGGTTGCCGAGCCGTTCCTTGATGCCGAAGTCGGTCAGGATGGCGGTCGGGATGCCGCGGTGCATCGACTCGATGGCGGCCGTCGACGACACCGTGACCAGCAGGTCGGTGCGGTCCAGGACCTCGCCCATGTTGCCGTGCACCAGCTGCAGGTTGGACGGCTTGGGCACCCCGATCCGGGGCCCGATCAGCTGGTAGGGGTGGTCCTCGCGATGGGTGGTGTGCTCGCCGACCTGGCCGCGCACCTTGAGCAGCACGGTCCGCTCGGGATGCAGCGAGGCGTGCCGGATCAGCCGCCGCATCACCAGTTCGCGGTCGACCCGCGGCCCGGGCACCCCGGGCTGGGCGGCGAAGGTGACGGTGAACGGCTTGCCGCTGCTGCGGGCGGAATCCGGCTCGCCGAGGAACGGCAGCACGGTGGGCAGCACCTCGGATCCGGCGGCGCCCGAGCCGGACAGCATGGACCGGAACGACTCCGCGTCCGCGGTGCAGTTGGCCAGGATGACGTCGCTGCCGGCGCGCAGCAGCAGGCCCTCGGCGTGCTTCTCGTAGACCACGCCGACGTAGCCGCTGATCACCAGCGGACGGCGTCCGGGCTTGGGCCAGCGCCGGGCCAGCCCGTGCAGCACCGCCTGCACCGCGCCGCCGGGCAATGCCAGCACGACGGCGTCGGCGGCGTCCAGTTCGGGCAGCGTGACGAATTCCGGGACGGACGACACCGGGGTGGGCTCCAGCCCCACCCCGGTGTCGGCCAACTGGCGCTGGGACGGCTCGCGAGTGGAACTCAGCAGCATCCCCACCGGGGTGGACGCCGGGAACAGCTGCCGGGCGGTCAGCAAGCCCCACTTCCACCGGCTGTCGGTGTCGGCCAGCACCAGCACCCGCGGTGCGGGCAGGGTGTCTCCGGGAGTGGTCATGGCCGCGACGCTAGGCAGCCGAGTCGACGTCTTGGCCAACCCGGGGGATCAGGTTGGTGAACTCCACGTGCACGAGGCGGGGCCGGGCGGCCGGCGGCGGAGTTCACGGAGTCGTCACACGGCTGTGCTCTGTTCGTCACGGGTTGCGGCGAGCATCGGGGTGTCGGGCCCGCCGGGGGGCGGGGACGGCCAACGGGGGGACGGAGCAGTCCGCACGAGGAGTACCTGAATTGTGAAGTTGTCGGTGATCATCCCCTGCCACAACGTGACGGGCCAGTTGTCGCCTCTGGTCCGCAGCCTGCAGGGCAACCTGCGCGACGACTTCGAGTTCGTCTTCGTCGAGGACGGTTCCACCGACGACACGCTGCCCACCCTGAACCGGCTGGTGGCCGACGTCCCGGGTGCCCGGATCGTCCGGCACCCGGTCAACCGCGGGCTGAGCGCCGCCCGCAACACCGGGCTGCACAGCGCCCGCGGCGACTACCTCAGCTGGCTGGACGCCGACGACTGGATCGGCCCCGGCTACCTGGAGCAGCTGGTCCGGGCGATCGAGCGGCTGGGCTGCGACTTCGTCCGCACCGATCACGTCCGGGTGACCGGACGCCGCCGCACCGTCGTCCGCTCCCCCGAGACCCGGCGCAATCTGGTGCTGGCGCCGCGCACCGCGATCGGGCCCCCGTTCCGCTCCACCTCGGTCGACTACTCCGCCGCCTGGGCCGGCGTCTACCACCGCCGGCTGGCCGACCGGGGCCTGCTCGACTTCGCCGAGAACCTGCACAGCTGCGCCGACCGGCACTGGAACTGGCGGGTGCATCGCGGCGCCGAATCGTTCGCGACGGTGAGCCTGCTCGGTGTCTTCCACCGGCACGGGATCCCCGGCTCGCTCAGCGAACTGAACGACCCGCGGCATCTGCACTTCCTGGACGCGATGACCATGGTGCTCACCGAGACCGCCGCCGATCCGGACGCCCACCTGCTGCTGCCCAAGGCCGTCGACGCCACCTGTGCGCTGATCAACCACCACGTCAGCAAGCGGTCCCGGCTCACCCCCGACCTGCAGCGGATGCTGATCGAACGCAGCGTGGACGCGCTGGAGTCGATGCCGTCGGCGGTGCTCGATCAGGTGCTGGCGCAGGGTTCGCCGCGGCGTCGCACCCTGCTCACCCGGATGCTGCGCAACCCGCGGTCGCTGAGCGCGGTGGCCTGAGGCTCAGCCGGGGTTGACCAGCAGCACCCGCAGGGTGCGCGGGCCGTGCACCCCTTCGACCCGGTCGAGTTCGATGTCGCTGGTCGCCGACGGTCCGCTGATCCAGGTCAGCGGCTGCCGGGCGTCGATGGACGGCTGCAGCCGGGCCACCGCCTCCGGGATGTCGCTGACCACCTGGTCGGCGTGGATCACGCAGACGTGCAGGTCGGGCACCAGCGAGAGCGCCCGGCGGCCCTGGTCGGGGCCGTGGTCGAGGACGATGGTGCCGGTCTCGGCGATCCCGACCCGGGACGCGGTGACCACCGCGGCGGTGCCGTCCAGTTCGGCGTGGCTGAGCGGCGGATCGTCGTCGCGGATGGCGATTCCGGCGGCGGCGACCGCGGCGCGCCAGTCCTGCGGCACACCGGCCGGCAGCACCACCGATCCGACGCCGTGGTCACTCAGGGCGTCGGCGATCCGGGCCGGCAGTTCGGCCGGCGTCACCCAGCTGACCTCGGCCCGGTAGTCCTCCACCCGCTCCACGAACAGCCCCAGGGTGTCCTCGGACGCCCCGGGCGGCCGCTGCCCGTAACGCCAGTCGACCACCACGTCGTCGGCCGGGGCCACGTCCGGGACGTCGGCCAGTGCGGAACGGATCCGGCCCAGGACGGCCTCCCGGCTGCTCATCGCGGGTCCTCCTTCTCGCCCCGTCCCGGCTTGTCCCGGCCCTGTTTCACCCACCAGTCCCGGAAGGTCTCGGCGGGCGGGACGGGCAGGTCGCGAGCTCCCGTCCAGCCGGCCGCCGGCCCGGGCAGCGGGCCGATCACCTCGCCGGGCAGGACGCGTCCGGCCAGTTCGGAGCCCTTCTGCACCAGCGCGAGCCGGCGTCCGTCGCCCATCACCCAGCCGCCGGCCTTCATGATCGTCCCCTCCACGCTCGGGCCGTGCGACTCGACCACCTTGTTCCGCAGGTGCACCAGCACCTCGGGAATGTTGATCCGCACCGGGCAGACCTCGTAGCAGGCCCCGCACAGCGAGGACGCGAACGGCAGCGAGGCGTCCACCGGGGACGCGGTGCCGCGCAGCTGCGGGGTCAGGATGGCGCCGATCGGGCCCGGGTAGACCGAGCCGTAGGCGTGCCCGCCGACCCGCTCGTAGACCGGGCAGATGTTCAGGCAGGCCGAGCACCGGATGCAGCGCAGCGCCTGGCGTCCGACCTCGTCGGCGAGCACGTCGGTGCGGCCGTTGTCGACCAGCACCACGTGCACCTCCTGCGGGCCGTCGCCCTCCCGGACGCCGGACCACATCGAGGTGTACGGGTTCATCCGCTCCGCGGTGGACGACCGCGGCAGCAGCTGCAGGAACACCTCCAGGTCGGCGAAGGTGGGCACCGTCTTCTCGATGCCGACGATGGAGATCAGGGTCTCGGGCAGGGTCAGGCACATCCGTCCGTTGCCCTCGGACTCGACCACCACCAGGGTGCCGGAGTCGGCGACGGCGAAGTTCGCGCCGGAGACCGCGACCTTGGCGCGCAGGAATTTCTCCCGCAGGTGGACGCGGGCTGCGCCGGCCAGCATCGCCGGGTCGTCGGTCAGCCCGGGCGGCGGCGGGGTGCCGTAGCGGCCCATCTCCTCGGTGAAGATCTCCCGCACCTCGGAGCGGTTGCGGTGGATCGCCGGCACCAGGATGTGGCTGGGCCGGTCGTGCCCGAGCTGGACGATCAGCTCGGCCAGGTCGGTCTCCCAGGCGGCGATGCCGGCCTTCTCCAGCGCCTCGTTGAGGTCGATCTCCTGGGTGGCCATCGACTTGACCTTGACCACCTCGTCGACGCCCTTGGCCCGGGCCACGTCGATCACGATCTGGTTCGCCTCGGCGGCGTCGGCGGCCCAGTGCACGATGGCGCCGTTGCGGGTCAGCGACTCCTCGAGCTGCAGCAGATAGTCGTCCAGGTGGCGCAGGGTGCGGTTCTTGATCGCCTCGCCGGCCTGCCGCAGCTGCTCCCAGTGCGGCAGCTCGGCGACCACGTTGGCCCGCTTCTCGCGGATCGTGGTGGTGGCGTGCCGCAGGTTCTTCCGCAGCTGCGTGTTGCGCAGTTCCTTCTTGGCGTTCGTGGGGAACTTCGGCATGTCCCGCAGGTCGCCGGGCGGCGGCGCCGGGGTGCGGCGGACGGTGCTCATCGCGCACCTCCCTGCCCGGACGCGATCGCTCCGGCGGCCACCAGGTCGTCCTCGGTGCTGGCCAGGATCTCGGCCAGGTGGATCGGCTTCACCCCGGCCCGCATCCGGCTGAGCAGCCCGCCGATGTGCATCAGGCAGGAGTTGTCGCCGGTGACCACGTACTCGGCCTGGGTGTCCAGCACGGCTCGCACCTTGTCGGTGCCCATCGCCACCGACACGTCGGAGTTCTTCAGCGAGAAGGTGCCGCCGAAGCCGCAGCACTGCTGGGCGTTCGGCAACTCGACCAGAGTGAGCCCGCGGACGGCGGAGAGCAGCTGGTAGGGCCGGTCGCCGACTTTGGTGACCCGCAGCGAGTGGCAGGTCGGGTGGTAGGTGACCCGGTGCGGGAAGTAGGCGCCGACGTCGGTGACGCCGAGCACGTCCACGATGAACTCGGTCAGGTCGTAGGTCTTGGCCACGATCGCCTCGACCCGGCGTTGCAGGCCCGGGTCGCCGTGCCGTTCGGCGAGCATCGGGTGCTGGTCGCGCACCGATCCGACGCACGAACCGGACGGGCCGACCACGTAGTCGTAGCCCTCGAAGGTGTCGACGAAGTTCCGCACCGACGGCATCGCCTCGCGGAAGTAGCCGGTGTTGGTGAACATCTGCCCGCAACAACTCTGCCGGAGCGGGAATTCGACCCGGCAGCCGAGTCGCTCCAAGAGCCGGACCACCGCCTTGGGCGTCTGCGGGAACAGGGTGTCGTTGATGCAGGTGGCGAACAGGGCCACGGTGCGCGTCGGGAAGTTCATCGTCCTCCTCTGCCGGCGAGCGGCCCCGCGTCGCACGCGGCGGCGCAGGCTGTGTTGTCAGTCTTGCCCATTTCCGGATGGTTGGCATCGCGTACCACGAACCGGTGATCGTGGGCGTCCCGCTGGCGTGCCGAGAGGCACCCTGGCAGGCTGTCACCGGAAGTCATGCCACTGTTCGAAGGAGAACCGATGACCGACCTGCCGTTCCAGGACCCTCAGCTCAGCGTCGACGAACGGGTCGAGGACCTGCTCGGCAGGCTGAGTCTTGAGGAGAAGGCTGGGCAGGTCACCCAGTACTTCTACTTCGGCTCCTTCGCCCAGGAGAGCACCGCCGGCGAGGACGCCCACGACTTCCTGGAGGCGCCGCGCAGCGTCGAGGCGGCGCTGGCCGAAGGCGGTGCCGGTTCGCTGCTGTTCGTCCGCGACCCGGCCTCGGCGAACCGGCTGCAGCGGCTGGCCATCGAGGGCAGCCGGTTCGGCATCCCGCTGCTGTTCGGCTTCGACGTGATCCACGGCTTCCGGACCGTCTTCCCGGTGCCGATCGCGCAGGCCGCGTCGTGGGATCCGGACGTGATCGCCGCCGGCGAGACGGTGGCCGCCCGCGAGGCCCGGGCGGTCGGCATCCACTGGTCGTTCGCGCCGATGATCGACATCTCCCGCGATCCGCGCTGGGGCCGGATCATCGAGAGCGCCGGCGAGGACCCGGTGCTGGCCGGCGCGGTGGCGGCGGCCCACGTCCGCGGCTTCCAGGGCGACTTCGGCCCCGAGTCGATCCTGGCCGGGCCGAAGCACTTCGCCGGCTACGGCGCCGCCCGCGGCGGCCGCGACTACGAGGACTCGGAGATCTCCGATTCCGAGCTGTGGAACGTCTACCTGCCGCCGTTCCGCGCCGCGGTCAAGGCCGGCGCGGCGAACATCATGAGCGCCTACATGGACCTCAACGGCGTCCCGGCGTCCGGCAACCGCTGGCTGCTCACCGACGTGCTGCGCGGCGAGTTCGGCTTCGACGGCTTCGTGGTGTCGGACGCCAACGCCGTCCGTTCGATGGTCACCCAGCACTTCGCCCGCGACCTGGCCGACGCCGGCGCCCGGGCGATGAACGCCGGGCTCGACCTCGAGATGACCATGGAGGACCCGGCCTACGCCCACCTGACCCAGGCGGTCGCGGACGGGCTGGTCAGCGAGCAGACCATCGACGAGGCCGTCCGGCGCATCCTGCGGGCCAAATTCCGGCTCGGGCTGTTCGAGAACCCCTACGCCGACGAGGCCACCACCGCGACCGTGCTGGGCACCCCGGAGCATCGCGACACGGCGCGGACGGCGGCCGAGCGGACCATGGTGCTGCTGAAGAACACCGGCGTGCTGCCGCTGGCCGCCGACGCCGCGTCCATCGCCGTGATCGGCCAGCTGGCCGACTCGCAGCGCGACACGCTCGGCCCGTGGGTGTTCGACTACGACGCGTCCGAGACGGTCACCGTGCTGGACGGGATTCGGGCCCGGGCCACCGGCGAGGTCACCTTCGCCCCCGGCGCCGGCATTCCGGAGCGGCTCTTCCCGAGCATGTTCGACCGGATGGACTCGGTGGTGGAGCGGACCGCCCCCGACCACGACGACGACGCCGAGATCTCCCTGGCCGTCGAGTTGGCCTCGGCCAGCGAGGTGGCGGTCGTGGTGGTCGGCGAGCGGCAGAACCAGATCGGCGAGAAGGCGTCCAACGACACCCTGGAGCTGCCCGGCCGGCAGCTGGAGCAGTTGCAGCGGATCGTCGCCACCGGCACCCCGACCGTGGTCGTGGTGATGTCGGGACGTCCGCTCGACCTGCGCTGGGCCGAGGACAACGTGCCCGCGATCCTGCAGGTCTGGTACCCGGGCACCCGCGGCGGCGAAGCGGTGGCGGCGGCCCTGTTCGGCGACGCCTCCCCCGGCGGCAAGCTGCCGTTCAGCTGGCCACGGCACGTCGGCCAGATTCCGGTGATCTACTCGCACCTGCGCACCTTCCAGCCCGAGGAGGCCGACCGCCGGTACTGGAGCGAGCCGTCCACCCCGCTCTACCCGTTCGGCCACGGCCTGTCCTACGGGTCGTTCGCGTACGCGAACCTGCGGCTTTCGGCGGCCCAGGTGCCGGTCGGCGGCACCGTGCAGGTGTCGGTGGACGTCACCAACACCTCGACCGTGGACGCCGACGAGGTGGTGCAGCTGTACATCCACCAGCGCTACGGGACGTCCAGCCGTCCGGTCCGGGAACTGAAGGGCTTCCGCCGGACGCCGATCGCCGCCGGCGCCACCGAGACGGTGACCTTCGACCTTGGCCCCGACCAGCTGCGCTACTGGAGCGCCGCCACCCACGGCTGGGTGCAGGACGCCACCGAGATCGAGATCTACGCCGGCGGAGATTCCACGGCCGAGTTGAGCACCCTGCTCACGGTCACCGGCTGACGTCGCTCGTCAGATAGCGACCGATCCTGGGGTCGGCTGAGCGTTCCGAGCCGGGAGGACCCCCGAATCGGTCGCTGTCTGACGCCTAGAAGACCGTGCCCCAATGGCAATTGCGCAACAAGCTTGTCGCCCAGCATCGTCCAGCGCTGTGCAAGGCGTCCAAAGCCACCGCGAAGGTGACCAGCGGACGGCGACGAGCCGACGCTGCTCCGTCCCCCGCGCGCGTACGCTGGCACCGTGACCAGCAACCCGCCGACCGACGAACCGGAACAGCGCTGGCAGCAGCCGACGTTCGGTCCGGAGCCGACCTGGACCGGGCCGGCCAATCCTGCCGGTCCGACCGGCGTGCCTGCCCCGGCACCGCATCCGGTCTATCCGTCGGCCCGGCAGGTTCCGCCCCCGTCCACCGTCGAGACCGTCGTCGGTACGCTCGCCAAAGTGGTCTGGCCGGTCGCCATCGTGTTGTTCATCACCACCCACATGGGATTCGTCCCGCTGATGATCATCGCGATCGTGGCCAACATGATCCTCGGGGCGATCAAGAAGAACCTCCGGCAGCGGCGCTACGCGGCACTTCCCCCGTCCTATCCGCCTGCTCCGGACGATCTGCGCTGACTAGGCCCTCCCTAATCAGTTCGGCCCTCCCGTCGACGGGAGGGCAGAACTGATTAGGGAGGGCCTAGTGGGTCAGGCCTTGGCGATGGCGAAGGACAAGCCCAGGTCGGTGTCGGTGGTCCAGTCGTCGGACGCCTCGGCCTCGGTCACCTCGATGGCCAGCACCTCGGCGGCGATCGCGTCGGTGTGGGCGCGGATCGCGTCCGCCAACTCACCGTCGGCGGCCCAACGCAGGGTGATCCGGTCGGAGACCTCCAGCCCGGACGCCTTGCGCTTCTCCTGCACCAGCCGGACGACCTCGCGGGCCTGCCCGGCCCGGACCAGTTCCGGCGTCAGCTCCAGGTCGAGCGCCACCGTCTCGCCCTGCTCGTTGACCACCGACCAGCCCTCGCGGGGACGCTCGGAGACGATCACCTCCTCGGCGCTCACCTCCACCCCGTTCACGCTCGCCGTCCCGGACGCCGCCAGCGCGGCAGCCAGTTCGGTGGCGTCCGCGGCGGCGATGGCGGCGGCGATCTTCGGGGTGTCCTTGCCGAAACGCCTCCCCAGCGCGCGGAAGTTGCCCTTGGCCGAGTAGTCCACCAGGTCGCCGGCGGAGGCGAACGACTCCACCACGCCGACGTTCAGCTCGGCGGCGATCTCGGCGCGCAGTTCGGCGTCCAGCTTCGCGAACGAACCGGACGGCACCAGCAGCCGGGACAGCGGCTGCCGCGTCTTCACCCGGGCCTCGGCACGGGCCGACCGGCCCAGCTCGACCAGCCGGCGGGTCAACCGCATCGCGTCGTTCAGCTCGGCGTCGACCAGCGCCTCGTCCGCCACCGGCCAGGACGCCAGGTGCACCGAGGCCGGGGCCGCCGGATCGGTGGCGACCACCAGGTCCTGCCAGACCCGTTCGGTGATGAACGGGGCCAGCGGGGCCATCAGCCGGGTGACCACGTCGAGGGTGTCGTGCAGCGTCTGCAGCGCACCGGCGTCGCCCTCCCAGAACCGGCGGCGGGAGCGCCGCACGTACCAGTTGGACAGATCGTCGACGAAGTCGGCGATCAGCGACCCGTAGCGCTGGGTGTCGAAGTTCTCCAGCGCCGCGGTGGTCTCACGGACCAGCGCGGTGCGCACCGACACCAGCCAGCGGTCCAGCACGTGCGCGGGGCGCGTGCCGGCCGGTGACTCGGTCTCGACGAGCTCGACCGGCGAAGGCGTCCACCCGTTGGTGCGGGCGTACAACGCCTGGAAGGCGACCGAGTTCCAGTAGGTCAGCAGCACCTTCCGGACGGTCTCGGTGATGGTGGTGTGCCCCACCCGCCGGGACGCCCACGGCGAACCGCCGGCCGCCATGAACCAGCGCACCGCGTCCGCCCCGTGCTTGTCCATCAGCGGGATCGGTTCCAGGATGTTGCCCAGGTGCTTGCTCATCTTGCGGCCGTCCTCGGCCAGGATGTGGCCCAGGCAGAGCACGTTGCGGTACGAGGACGCGTCGAACACCAAGGTGCCCACGGCCATCAGCGAGTAGAACCAGCCGCGGGTCTGGTCGATCGCCTCACAGATGAAGTCCGCCGGATAGGCCTTGTCGAAGGCCTCTTTCGAGCCGGGCGCCCACGGGTAGCCCCACTGCGCGAACGGCATCGAACCGGAATCGAACCAGGCGTCGATCACCTCGGGCACCCGGCGCGCGGTGTCGTGGCAGTGCGGGCAGGCGAAGGTGATGTCGTCCACGAACGGACGGTGCGGGTCGAGCGCCGACTGGTCGCTGTGGCTCAGCTCGGAGAGCTCCGCGCGCGAGCCGACGCAGGTCAGGTGGCCGTTGCCGCAACGCCAGATCGGCAGCGGCGTGCCCCAGTACCGCGAGCGGGACAGCGCCCAGTCGATGTTGTTGTTCAGCCAGTCGCCGTAGCGGCCCCACTTGATGTGCTCGGGGTACCAGGTGGTGCCCTCATTCTCACGCAGCAGGGCGTCCTTGATCTGGGTGGTGCGGATGTACCAGGACGGCTGGGCGTAGTAGAGCAGCACGGTGTGGCAGCGCCAGCAGTGCGGGTAGCTGTGCTCGTAGTCCTGGACGCGGTACAGCAGCCCGCGCTCGGCCAGGTCGGCGACCAGGGTCTTGTCGGCGGTCTTGAAGAACACCCCGCCGACCAGCGGCAGGCCGGCCTCGAAGGTGCCGTCCGGACGCACCGGGTTCACCATCGGCAGCCCGTAGGCGCGGCAGACCGCCATGTCCTCCTCGCCGAAGGCGGGCGCCTGGTGCACCAGGCCGGTGCCGTCCTCGGTGGTGACGTAGTCGGCCAGCACCACGTAGTGGGTGCCGCCCACGGCGTCCGGGAAGTCGAGCAGGTCGAACGGACGCCGGTAGCGCCACAGCTCCAGCTCGCGTCCGGTGTAGCTGCCGTCGATCTGCCAGCCCTCGCCGAGCACCTTCTCGGCCAGCGGCTCGGCCACCACCAGGGTCTCCGGGTCGTCGCCCAGCTTGGTCGCCACCACGTAGGTGACCTCGGGATGCACCGCGACGGCGGTGTTGCTGACCAGCGTCCACGGCGTGGTGGTCCAGACCAGCAGCGACGCCTTGCCGGCCAGCGGGCCGGAGGTGAGCGGGAACCGGACGTACACGCTGGGATCGGTGACGTCCTCGTAGCCCTGCGCCAGTTCGTGGTCGGACAGCGTGGTGCCACAGCGCGGGCAGTACGGCGCGACCCGGTAGTCCTCGACCAGCAGGCCGGCGTCGAAGATCTGCTTCAGCGCCCACCAACAGGATTCGACGAAGGACGGATCCATCGTCCAGTAGGCCTCGTCCAGGTTCACCCAGTAGCCCATCCGCCGGGTGAGTTCGGTGAAGGCGTCGACGTGGCGTCCGACCGATTCGCGGCATTTGGCATTGAACGCCTCGACGCCGTACGCCTCGATGTCGGGCTTGCCGTTGAAGCCCAGCTCGGCCTCGACCGCCAGCTCGACCGGCAGGCCGTGGCAGTCCCAGCCGGCCTTGCGCTCGACGTGGTAGCCCTGCATGGTCTTGAACCGCGGGAAGACGTCCTTGAACACCCGGGCCTCGATGTGATGCGTGCCGGGGGTCCCGTTGGCGGTCGGCGGGCCCTCGTAGAAGGTCCAGGCCGGTCCGCCCTCGGTGGCCCACAGCGACTTCTCGAAGGTGCCCTGGGCGTCCCACAGGTCGAGGATCTCGTGCTCCATCACGGGCAGGTCAACCTGCGGCGGCACGGGACGGTACTCGTTCATCGATCTTCCTTCGTCGACTGCTGACGCCGGCTGACCGGCGCACGGGACGAAGGGACGAGGCGGACCCCGCGGTACCACCCTTCTTGGCCACCTCGAAAGGCGACCCGCTCAACTCGTTGCCGCGGCCGGTTCTAGTGGGCGCCACCCGAGCGGGTGACGCTGTTCTTCCGGCAGCTCCGGGGTGATGGCCCCATCGACGCCTTGCGGACGGTGCCCCATCGTAGTACCCGTCGCCGAAGCGACCGAATTCCTCGTTCAGCCGAGCCGGAGCCCGCCGCTGATCGCGAAATTGAACGCCACCAGGGCGGCGAAGCCGATCGCGCCGGCGACCGGGAACGGCGTCACCTCGAGGGGCTCCTCCAACTCGCGGACGCGGTGGCTGAACGGCAGCGACATCGGCGCGAACACGGTCTGCGCCATGCCGGCCAGGATGATCACGACCTGCTCTTGCGGCGACAGCGCCATGCCAGCGGTGGACAGGAAGGCGAGGCCGAGCGCCAGGTTGACCGGGATCGCGATCAGCCACGGATACCAGCTCAGGCTGCGCAGCCGGGACAGGTCGTGCCCGCACAGCCGCACCGAATGCACCGCCCACAAGTGGGCGACACCGACCATGCCGAGCACGCCGATCGCCGCCGCCACCCAGGACGCCCAGCCGGGCAACCCGAGTTCGCGGGCCGCGACGGCGGTGTCACCGGCGAAGGGGGTGATCACCAGGTAGGTGGTCGCCTCCATCAACGAGGTGCCGGCGATCCAGATCCAGAGCAGATGCACGAAGTCGCCGCGGAACCGGAACGGCTGCAGAATCTGCATCACCAGGCCGACCACCAGGCTGACGGCGGGGCCGGCCAGGGCCGCGACCGCGGCATCGCGTCCGGCCAGCGGCGGCACATGCTCGACGCCGAACGCGTACAGATAGGACGGTGAGCCGAGCAGCGCGCCGGCCACCCAGTGCGCCGCCTCGTGGATCAGCACGGTGACACCGGCACCGAGCAGCAGCGCGACCAGGCTGTTGATCAGGATCGCGCGGTTGTTCGGCCACGTGGATTCGGCCGGATCCGGCGACGCCTGCGGTGCGAGGTTCGCCATGGCCCGAAGGTAGCACGCGGCCGCGGGACGCCCGAGAGGCCGCCGCGGCCGGCGACAACGATCCGGATCGGGCCACAGTTGCCCGGCCCGATCCGGATCGTCATCTCTGAGCGGGCCGTCAGGCTCCCGGCGCCCCCGTCCCGTCGGGGCCGTCCGGCCCGCCCACCGGGTGATCGACGCGGGTCGGGGCGTCCGGTGCCGGCGGCGTCGGCGGCTGGTGGGTCGGCGGCTGGTGGAACGGCGGGTAGCTGGTGCCGTTCAGCGCGTCACGACGCGCCTGGTAGTCGGCGATCTCGATGTCCCCGCGGGCCAGCCGCTCATCGAGAATGCGGAGCGCCTCCCACGGCCCCGGCTGCGCGGGCGGAGCCCCCGGCTCGCGATGCGGGCCATGGCAGGGCCGGTGCCCCTTGCCCACCCAGCCCTTCTTCCGGGCGACCTGGAACGCCAGCGCCGCCAGCCCCAACAGAATCGCGAAGAACAACGCCAAACCGACCAGGCCGGCGATCATGTGCAGGAGGCCGAAGCCTCCGCCTCCTCGTGGACCCATCTACCTCTTCCTCTCGGCTCGATGGGTTCCATGGTGCGTCGGCATTCCGGGCAGGCAACTGTCAGGAGGCTGTGAGTTCGGCGGACGCCCGCCGCCCGGGTCAGCCGATCACGGCGGCGGACTCGCCGAGCCGGCGACGTCCGGCGAAGGCCCGGCCCAGGGTGACCTCGTCGGCGTACTCCAGGTCGCCGCCCACCGGCAGCCCGGAGGCCAGCCGAGAGACGACGACGCCCAACGGCACCAGCAGCCGGGACAGATAGGCGGCGGTGGCCTCGCCCTCCAGGTTCGGGTCGGTGGCCAGGATCACCTCGGTGACGGTTCCGTCGCCGAGCCGGATCACCAGTTCGCGAATGTGCAGATCGCCCGGACCGACGTTGTCGATCGGCGAGATGGCGCCGCCGAGCACGTGGTAGAGGCCGCGGAACTCGTTGGTGCGCTCGATCGCCATCACGTCCTTGGACTCCTCCACCACGCAGATGGTGGTCTGGTCCCGGCGTGGGTCACGGCAGATCCGGCACAGCTCTTCCTCGCTGATGTTGAAGCAGCGGTCGCAGAACCGGACCTTCTCGGCGACGTGCCGCAGGACGTCCGCGAGCCGTTCGACGTCGGCGGTTTCGGCGGTGAGGATGTGGAACGCGATCCGCTGCGCCCCCTTCGGCCCGATCCCGGGCAGCCGGGCGAGTTCGTCGATCAGGTCCTGGATGGGTCCTTCGAACACCGCGCTACCCCCGGCTCACTGGCCGGGGAGGCCACCGAGACCGCCGAGATCCGGCAGCTGGGGCATCGAGCTCTCGGCCAGGATGGCCACCTTCTTGTTGGCGTCGCGGACGGCGGCCACGATCAGGTCGCCCAGCGTGGACGGATCGTCGTCATCCCAGGCCTCGGGCTTGATGTCGACCGCCAGCAGTTCGCCGCTGCCGTTCACCGTCACCTGCACCAGGTCACCACCCGCGGAGCCGCGCACCTGCTTGGCGGCCAACTCGTCCTGGGCACGCTGGATCTGGGACTGCATCGCCTGGGCCTGCGCCAGCAGCGCGTTCATGTCGAATCCCTGCTCGCCGAACATCACGTCTCCAATCAGTGAGTCAGCCGACCATGTTACCCACGGCTGCCCAGATGACCGGGTTCGCGGCTCGGTGGGTCGCCGGCGCGGGCGTCCGGGCTCTCCGACAAGCTCGGCCGACGGAATCAGGGCGCCGACTCGTCCTCTTCGGCGATCAGTTCGGCACCGAGGTGCTTGGCCAGCAATTCGTCGTGGGCGATGCTCTCCTCTTCGACCGAGAGGTCGTCGCGGCTGGGCTCTTCCTCGACCGGCGGCGGTTCCACCGTGGTGCTGGTGGCGCGGATGTTCTGCCGCGCCTGCGCTGCCGCCGGGGACGGACGCGACACCGGCGGGGCCGCGGGCGCGG
>NZ_JASGDE010000177.1:0-2793 GCF_047607385.1 Micropruina sp. | reverse complement strand
GCCACAGGGGGGGCAGGGTGGGGGTTGCGCCACGGGGCCCGCCGTGTCACTGGTGTCAGGAGTCGTCGGAGGTGTCGGTCCGGACGGCGTTCAGCCGCGCCCAGACCGGCTCCACGTAGGCCACGTCGATGCCCGAATCGGCCAGCTTCTCGCTGATCCGGCGGATCTCCGACTCGCTCGGCAACTCGTGGGTGACCCGCAGATATTCGGCCCCCACGTCCACCCGGACCGCCGGGATCAGACCGTCCCGGACGATCCGATCGGCCAGTTCGTTGATCTCCTCCTGGGTCAGCCGCCGGCGCAGGACGGCGAGCAGCGGCACGTAGTCCGCCTCGGGAATGCCGTGCGGGTAGCCGCCCTTGAGCCAGGCGACGATTCGTTCGATCCGGGACAACACATCCGTTTCCTCAGCCTCGACCGACCGGGGTCGAAGCACTGATCGCCTTGTCGAGCGGCCAGCCGCCCGCCGCGAGCCGGCTCGCGACGCGACGCACGTCGTCCTCGGACGGCTCTTCGAGCGCGTGCTGCCGGATCCGTTCCCGGATGGCTTCCTCGCCGCTGTCGCCGTCCTTCTGCAGCTGCAATGCCAGTTCGGTCACCTCGGCATCGGTCAGCGACCGGTGCAGGATGCCGAGCAGTGCCACGTAGTCGTGCGCGGGGACGCCGTCGGGGTAGCCGGCGCGCAGCCACCCGACGATGGTCTCGATGGGAGTGGAGTTTCGCTCAGCCATGGCGCTCAGTGCTTCTTCACGAAGGTCGGGAAAATATTGTCAAAGGATACGTTATAGCCGAAGCCGGAGGACACGATGATCGCGATGCCGATCGCGATCACGGCCAGCACCAGGGCGAAGCAGAGGTAGGCGACGAGCTTCATCGCGGGCTTCCCCGGCTCGTGGCCGACCTCGGCGTCGCCGCCGGCACCGATGGCCAGCGTCCGGATGCCGAAGGCGAACAGAGCCGGCAGACCCGCGCCGATCACGACGCCGACCAACAGCACCTGGCCGACCGCATTTGCAAAGAGTTGGAACATCGTCGGGTCCTCTCAGGCCTTGGCGTTCGCCGCGGTGGGGGTGCTGGACGACACCGAGGAGCCCGGGGTCGCGTTGGGATCCCAGTCCTCGTTGACGTTGCCGGCGTGGACGGCGGTCTTGCGGGAGTGCCGGATCATCCAGGCGGTCAGTCCGACCAGCACGCCGAAGACGATCAGCACGCCGGCGTAGCCGCCGATGCCGTTGCCGATGAAGTAGCAGGCGGCACCGACCAGGCCGGCCGCCGGCAGGGTCACGAACCAGGCCAGCACCATCCGCAGCGCGACGCCCCAACGGACCTCGGCGCCACGGCGTCCGAGGCCGGAGCCCAGGATGGAGCCGGTGGCGACGTGGGTGGTGGAGAGCGCGAAGCCGAGGTGGCTGGAGGTCAGGATGACCGCTGCCGAGGACGCCTCGGCGGCCATGCCCTGCGGGGACGAGATCTCGACCAGGCCCTTGCCCAGGGTGCGGATGATCCGCCAGCCGCCGGTGAAAGTGCCGGCCGCGATGGCCACCGCACAGGCGATCTTCACCCAGGTGGGAACGTTGGTGGTGTCGGTCCAGGTGCCGTAGGCGATCAGCGCCAGGGTGATCACACCCATCGTCTTCTGGGCGTCGTTGGTGCCGTGCGCCAGCGAGACCAGGGACGCGGTGCCGATCTGGCCCCAGCGGAAGCCGGACTCGGCGTAGCGGGTGGCGACGCCGGTGGTGATCCGGTAGATCAGCCAGGTGCCGATGGTGGCGACCAGCGCCGCGACCACCGGAGAGGCGAAGGCCGGCAGGATGACCTTGCCGACGACGCCGTCCAGCTTGCTGCCGTCGCCCATCCAGTTCACGCCGCCGATGCCCAGCGCGACCAGCGCCGAGCCGACCAGGCCGCCGAACAGGGCGTGCGAGGAGCTGGACGGCAGGCCGAGCAGCCAGGTCAGCAGGTTCCACAGCACCCCGCCGATCAGTCCGCAGAAGACGATCATCAGCAGCCCGTGGCCATGATTGGCGAGGAACTCTGCCTTGGGGGCGCCGCTGGAATCCTGGATCCGGATGACGGCGTTGGTAACGGTCAACGCCACCTCGACGGACAGGAACGCACCGATCAGGTTCAGGATCGCCGACAGTGCGACGGCGGTCTTCGGCTTGAGCGCACCGGTGGCGATCGACGTCGCCATGGCGTTGCCCGTGTCATGGAAGCCATTGGTGAAGTCGAACGCGATAGCGGTACCGATCACCAAGATCAACAGTAGTAACTCAAGTGTCACATTCGGAAGCCTCGGATGCCCGGGTGAACGTCCACCCCGCCGAAGGTGAACAGAAGGTGTCATCAGCCGGTCGGCTGGGCCAAATCTGCCCCGGCGTCGCGGCCCCGGAACATGCAGAACGGGCGCCGGGTCCCTTGTGGGGAGCGGCGCCCGTTCCGGGTGCGTCCCGTGGTGGGGGGACGCACGATCGATCAGCGTGCGGCGGTGCCTTCGACGTAGTCGTCGTCGTGGCTCTTCACCCACGCCATCAGCTTGCGCAGTTCGCGACCGGTGGCCTCGATCGGGTGCGCCTCACCGGCGGCCCGCAGCTTGGCGAACTCCGGCGCGCCGGCGTCCTGGTCGTCGATGAACCGCTTGGCGAAGGCGCCGGACTGGATGTCGGCCAGCACGCCCTTCATGTTCTCCTTCACCCGGGCGTCGATCACCCGCGGGCCGGAGACGTAGTCGCCGAACTCGGCGGTGTCCGAGACGCTCCAGCGCTGCTTGGCGATGCCGCCCTCGTACATCAG
>NZ_JASGDE010000176.1:0-4832 GCF_047607385.1 Micropruina sp. | reverse complement strand
GTTGGGGACGGTTCTCAACGGTTGGGGACGGTTCTCAACGGTTGGGGACGGTTCTCAACGGTTGGGGACGGTTCTCAACGGTTGGGGACGGTTCTCGGTGGTGCGAGTTTCGTTCCGTTAGGGACGGTTCTGGGCGCCAGATCCGTCCCTAGATGGTTGAGTTTCAACCGTGGAGAACCGTCCCCGATGGTTGAGTTTCGACCGTCTAGAACCGTCCCCAACCGCTGAGAACCGTCCCCGATGACACCCGGACGGGGTCGCCGGCGGTGAGGACTACAGTGGGACGGCCCTATCGCCCGACCGGAGGAAACGCCCATGTCCGCCCCGTCCACTGCGGCTGTCGTCGCCGAGGCCGGCCTGCCCGACGGCGGGCAGTTGCGCATCCTGCGGGTGGATGCCTCCCGCGCCGCCGACGTGCTGCGGGTGGTGCACGCCGCGTTCGCCGCGCGTCCACCGGTGGATCCGCCGGCCGCGGCGCTGTCCGACACCGAGCAGACCATCGCCGAGAAACTGGCCGGCGGCTTCGGCGTCCTCGGTGAGCTGGACGGGGAACCGGCCGCGGCGCTGATCGTCGCCCTGGACGGTGACCAGGCCACCATCACCCGGGTCGCGGTGCACCCCGATCATCAGCATCGCGGCATCGCCAGCGCCCTGGTGTTGTGCGCCATGGACCTGCTCGCCGCCCGCGGCACCCGCACCCTGGGACTGGGCGTGCGCACCGAGTTCCCCGGGCTGGGCCGCTGGTGGCGCCGGCACGGCTTCGTCCGGGTGGGTGAGCGGCCGCCGCTGGAACTGTTGCAGCGCAGCCTGCCGGTGCTGGTCGAAGCCCCCACCGCGGACGCCATGCGCGACCTCGGCGAGCGGTTGGCCGGCCTGCTCCGGCCCGGGGACGTGATCATCGCCACCGGTGACCTGGGCGCCGGCAAGACCACCCTCACCCAGGGCATCGGCGCCGGCCTGCAGGTCGCCGGCCCGGTCATCTCACCGACCTTCGTGCTCTCCCGGGTGCATCGCAGCAGCACCGGCGGCCCCGCCCTGGTGCATGTGGACGCCTACCGGCTGGGCAGCTTCGACGAACTCGAGGACCTCGACCTGGAGGCGTCCCTGGCCGACGCGGTGACCCTGATCGAGTGGGGCGGCGGCATCGCCGAAGGACTGGCCGACGACCGGCTGGAGATCGACATCCGCCGCGGGCTGGATCCCGACGACGAGACCCGGCTGGTGTTCCTGGCCGGAGTCGGCCCGCGCTGGGCCGATGGGCAACTGGAGGAACTGCGATGAGCCCGAGCCCCTTGAGTCCGACCCCCCTGAGCCAGAGCCCCCTGAGCCCGAGCGCCGTGAGCCAGAGCACCCTGAGACTGGGCATCGACACCTCGACCGACGTCCGGGTCGGCCTGGCCGACGACACGGGGGTGCTGGTCGCCGGCGCGGTCACCGACAACCGGGCGCACGCCGAACAGCTGATGCCGCTGATCAACGCCACGCTGGCCGAGGCCGGCCGGACGCTGGCCGATGTCGGCTCGATCGTGGTCGGCGTCGGACCGGGCCCGTTCACCGGGCTGCGGGTCGGTGTGGTCACCGCGCAGACCCTCGGCTTCGCGCTCGGTGTCCCGGTGCGCGGCGTCTGCTCCCTGGACGCCGTCGCCGCCGGCCACGTCGCCGCGGGGGCGCCCGGGGAGTTCCTGGTGGTCAGTGACGCCCGTCGCCGCGAGGTCTACTGGGCCTGCTACGCCGCCGACGGCACCTGCCTGGAGGGCCCGGCGGTGTCCCCGGCGTCCGACCTGCCCGATCTTCCCGTGGTCGGTCCCGGCGCCGGCCTGGCGGGTGGCGCGCCCACGCCGCTGGACGGCGGGGTGCTGGCCCTGGCCGGCCCGGGCCTGCCGGACGCCGGACTCTCCCCGCTGTACCTGCGGCGTCCGGACGCCGAGGTGCCGACCACCCGCAAGTCCACCCTGCTGCAGCCCCGGCTGGCCCGCGGCGCCACCCGGGCATGACCGACCCGATCGCGATCCGGCCGGCGGCACCGGACGACCTGGACGCCGTCCTGGCATTGGAAGACGCCGGTTTCGACCAGGCCGCCCGGTGGAGCCGCGACTCATGGGCGGCCGAACTCGCCGGCGCCGACCGCTGCGTGCTGGTCGCGGTCGACGCGGAGGGGTCCCGACGAGCTCGACCAACCGACAGTCGGCTGCTCGGCGTCGCCACCGTCCAACTGGTCGCCGAGACCGCTGACCTGCACCGGGTGGTGGTCGCTCCCGAACAGCGCGGACGCGGTATCGGTCGCGCTCTGGTCGAGGCCGGGATCGCCTGGGCCGCGCAGCGGCAGGGACGCCGGATGCTGCTCGAGGTCGAGCACGACAACGCACCCGCGCTGGCGCTGTATCGTCGGCTGGGTTTCGCCGACCTGGCCCGGCGCGACGACTACTACGGCACCGGACGGCACGCGCTCGTCCTGCAGCGCGACCTCGCCGGAATCGCCGACCTCGCCGGAACCGACGACTTCGCCGGAACCGACGGCCTGGCCGGAGCCGACGGCTTAACCCGGGGCACCGGCCATATCACAGAGGGAGAGTTGATCGGATGAGCGGCCCGCTGGTGCTGGGAATCGAGTCGTCCTGCGACGAGACCGGGGTCGGGATCGTCCGCGGCCACGAGCTGTTGGCCAACGAGGTGGCGTCCTCGGTCGAGCAGCATGTCCGCTACGGCGGGGTGGTGCCCGAGATCGCCTCCCGCGCCCACCTGGAGGCGATGCGTCCCGCCCTGGAACGCGCGCTGGCCACCGCGGACGTCGACCCGACCGAGTTGGACGGCATCGCGGTCACCGCCGGCCCCGGCCTGATGGGTGCCCTGGTGGTCGGCCTGGCCGCCGCGAAAGCCCTTGCGGTGAGCCTGAACAAGCCGCTGTACGGGCTGAACCACCTGGTCGGCCATGTCGCCGTCGACCTGCTCGACCACGGCCCGCTGCCGCAGCCGTGCGCGGCGCTGCTGGTCTCCGGCGGTCACACCTCGCTGCTGCTGGTCAACGACATCACCGGCGACATCACCGAACTCGGCTCGACCATCGACGACGCCGCCGGCGAGGCCTACGACAAGGTGGCCCGGGTGCTCGGCCTGGCCTACCCGGGCGGCCCGGTGATCGACAAGGCGGCCGCCGACGGCGACCCGAAGGCGATCCGCTTCCCGCGCGGCCTGACCGCCCAGAAGGACCTGGTCAAGCACCGCTTCGACTACTCCTTCTCGGGGCTGAAGACGGCCGTGTCGCGCTGGGTGGAGACCCGGCGCCGGGACGGCGAGGACGTCCCGGTCGCCGACGTGGCGGCGTCCTTCCAGGAGGCGGTCTGCGACGTGCTGACCGCGAAGGCGGTGGACGCCTGTGAGCACTTCGGAGTCTCCGACCTGCTGATCGGCGGCGGAGTGGCCGCCAACTCGCGGCTCCGTGCGCTGCTGGAAGAACGGACGGCCGCGCGCGGCATCGCGCTGCGGCGTCCGCGGCCCGGGTTGTGCACCGACAACGGCGCCATGATGGCGGTGCTCGGCGCCGAGGTGATCGGACGCGGGCTGCGTCCGTCCGGCCTGGAGATCGGCGCCGACTCCGGCCTGCCGGTCTCCACGGTGCTGGTCTGACGCGATGCCGTACGCACCGATCATCGGCATTCTCGGCTACGTGCTGCATCCGGACGGCGGGCGCGCCCTGATGGTCTTCCGCAGCCGCGACGGCGACCTGCACCAGGGCAAGTACAACGGGCTGGGCGGCAAGCTGGAGAACGACGAGGACGTGGTCGGCTGCCTGCATCGCGAGCTGATGGAGGAGGCCGGCATCACCGTCACCGCCGAGCGGTTGCGCGGCACCATCTCGTGGCCCGGTTTCGGTGCTGGCGGCGAGGACTGGTTCGGCTTCGTCTTCGTGGTGGACGCTTTCACCGGCACCGTGCCCGAGCGCAACGACGACGGTCCGCTGGAATGGGTGCCGATCGAGCGACTGCTCGGCACCGGCGAGCCGCTGCCGATGTGGCCCGGGGACCGGCACTTTCTGCCGCTGGTTTTCGACGACGATCCGCGTCCGTTCCACGGTGTCATGCCGTATGTCGACGGCGTCCCGGCGAGCTGGAGCTACCGCCGCTGACCGCGTACCGGCAGCGGGTGTATCAGCATCCGGGCAGGCGCAGCCGGTGGCAGTTCTACCCGTGGCCGGCGACCCCCGCAATCCCTATCGTTCTCCCCTGTGGGCAGTGAGTCGCCCACAGGGGAGGGAATAAGTCATGAGATCAACAACGTTCGCGCGGATCGGCATCAGCCTGGCCGCCACGGTCGCTCTGGGGCTGTCCCCGGCGTTGGCCGGTGAGGTTCAGGCGGCCGGTGGGGGAACCGTCGTGGCGGCTCGCAAGTCGGCCGACAAGCCCCAGCCGACGACCGCGTACCGGGCGGTGGGGGCCCAGCATCGGGGTGGGCACTCCCGGCATTGCCGTCCCGTCGAGCCGTGGACCGGCATGGTTCACCGGTGCAGCGGGCAGTTCAAGCGCAGCAATCACGCCGACCTGATCTGGGGCGGGATCTGGGCACCCGAGTTCGAGCCGACATTGACGCCGTTCGGACGGGCCGGAACCTTCTTCGTCTACGTCGGGAACACCCCGGTGGACTGGGTCGAGATGCCGGCCACCGGGGACTTCGGCGGCATCGTCACGCTCAGCAGCACCTACGGCGGCGGCTACGTCAAGGGCACCCAGCGGATCGCGCTCTACGACACCCGCGGCCGGCTGGTCGCCTGGGACTGGATCACCCTGGACTGGGATTGGTGATCGATCGCGGTTGATCCACCGACCGGCGGCGGCTGC
>NZ_JASGDE010000175.1:0-4597 GCF_047607385.1 Micropruina sp. | reverse complement strand
GCCTCCCCCGGCGACGAGGCCGGGGGTCGGCGCGGCGTACGGGTTGCGGCACACCCCAGGCCGCGCGCGGCCGCTGAGAGAGGAAGCGCGAATGACGGACACCCCCGTGAAACCGCGCGGGCGTCGGCCGGGCGGCGCCGACACCCGCGGCACGATCTGCCGGGCCGCACTCACCCTGTTCTCCACGATCGGCTACGACAAGGTGTCGCTGCGGGCGATCGCCCGGGAGGCGGACGTCGACCCCGCCCTGATTCACCATTATTTCTCCAGTAAGTCCGATCTGTTCGCCGAGACCGTGCTGGACATCCCGCTGGAGGCCGAGCGACTGGTCGAGCGGGTGCTGGCCGGGCCGCGGGAGCAGATCGGACGCGCCGCCGTGGCCGCCTTCCTGGAGGCCTACGACGGAACCGACGGTGGCCGGGAGCGATTCACCGCGATGCTGCGCTCCGCGGTCGCCGGCGACATCGTGCAGCGTCCGCTGAGCGAGTTCATGTCCAAGGAGGTCTTCGGCGCGATCGCCGAACGACTGGGCCACGACAACTTCCGGCTGCGGGCCCAGCTCGCGGTCAGCCTGGTCCTCGGCCTGACCCTGTGCCGCTACATCCTGCACCTGCAGACCCTGGCGACCGCCACCGATCAGGCGATCATCGACGGCCTCGGGCAGGCCATGCAGGAGATTCTCGTCGAGGACTGGTGAGCCGGCGATTCGGCACCTCGGTAGGCTGGGGCCCGCGCGGATTCAGGAGGACGATGAGCTGGCCAGCACCAACCGGTGAGCCGGTGGGCCCCGAGCAGGGCTCCCCCACCCCGCCGTACCCGGCACCGCCCGCAGCGGGCGGCCCTTCGGGCTGGAACGGCACTCCCACCAGCAGCCCGCAGCCGACGACCGCACCGCCCCCACCGGGAGCGACACCGTTCGGCGCCGGGACGCCGCCGCAGGCGGTGGCCGTCGCCCACGGCGGGATCGACACCCTGGCGCCGACGGCGTCCGGCCCGGAGCCACTCGCCCCACTCAGCCGACGGACCGGCCGGCCGGTCCGGCCCTGGACGATCTGGCTGTCCGCGGTGCTGCTGTTCGCCGGCGCCGGGGTGGCGGTCGCCGGACTGGGCATCGCGATGTGGCAGATGGCCTCCCCCTGGCAGGAGGTCGGGCCCGGCGAGTGGAACAAGATCGACAAATTCAACGAGGCCACCTGGCTCACCGCCCAGTTCCCGTCCGAGCCGGGCAGCGGGATGCGGGTGTTGTTCGCCATCCTGTGCTGCCTGATCGCGGTGCTGGTCGCGGGCACCGCCACGGCGGTCGGCTACTACGCCTTCGCCGGCTACCGCTGGACCCGGATCGGCGCTCTGGTCGCGCTCGCCGTCTCGGCGCTCTCGCTGCTGCTGACCCCGATCGCGTCCCTCTCGATCGGGCTGGTCGCGCTGGGCGCCGCCCCGTTGTGGCTGCCGCCGACCCGACGGTTCGTCGCCCGCTGGCAGCTGATCCGGCATCCGCAGGTGGCCTACTCCGCACCGATCGACCAGGTCTTCTACGGCCCGTTGCCGCGGTACCGCTGACCGTCCGCATCCGGCCGGCCCGTCCCGCTCACGCGCACGCTGATGCCGCGGGGACGCGTCCGATCGGGCTCCGGTCGAGTGCGTGCTGGCTACGATGAATGCATGCACTGCGGCGTCCCTGGGCGAGCCTGATGACGGGCCTGCTGATCGCCGGCACCAGCTCGGACGCCGGCAAATCGCTGATCACCGCCGGACTGTGCCGCTGCCTGCATCGGCGCGGTATCGCGGTGGCCCCGTTCAAGGCGCAGAACATGTCGAACAACTCGATGGTCTGCCCGGACGGCTCCGAGATCGGACGCGCCCAGTATCTGCAGGCCCAGGCCGCCCGGGTCGAGCCGACCTCGGCGATGAACCCGGTGCTGCTCAAACCGGGCACCGACCGGCGTTCGTTCATCGTGCTGCGCGGTGAGCCGTCCGGAACCCTGGAGGCCGGCGAGTACGCCACCGGACGCGCCCGGCTGGCCGAGGCGGCCTTCGCCGCCTACGCCGAGCTGGCGTCCGGCCACGACATCGTGCTGTGCGAGGGCGCCGGTTCCCCGGCGGAGATCAACCTGCGCCGCGGCGACTACGTGAACTTCGGCCTGGCCAGGCGTTTCGACCTACCGGTCGTGCTCTGCGGGGACATCGACCGGGGCGGTGTGCTGGCCGCGATCTTCGGCACCTGGGCGATCGTGGACGACGCCGACCGGGCCCTGCTGGCCGGCTACCTGATCAACAAATTTCGCGGCGACCAGTCGGTGCTCGACCCGGGGCTGAGCGAGCTGACCCGGCGCACCGGGCTGCCCTGCCACGGGGTGCTGCCCTGGCTGCCGGAGGTCTGGCTGGACGGCGAGGACGCCCTCGCCTTCGCCCACTGGCCGCGGATCCCGGGCGCGTCCGGGACGCTGCGGGTGGCGGCGGTGCGGTTCCCGCGGATCTCCAACGCCACCGATCTGGACGCCCTGGCCGCCGAGCCCGGCCTGGACGTGATCGCCACCACGTCCCCGGCCGAGGTGGCCGACGCCGACCTGGTGGTGCTGCCGGGCAGCCGCTCGACGCTGGCCGACCTGGCCTGGCTGCGGGATCGCGGGCTGGCCGACGCGGTCGCCGCGCGGGCCCGGGCCGGACGTCCGGTGCTGGGCATCTGCGGCGGCTACCAGATGCTGGCCCAGGTCGTCGACGATCCGGTGGAGTCGGCGCGCGGCAGCGAGCCCGGGCTGGGGCTGCTGCCCACCCGGGTGCGGTTCGGCGCCGACAAGGTGCTGGGCCGGCCGACCGGCGAGTGGCGGGGGCACCCGGTCGAGGGTTACGAGATCCATCACGGCATCGTGGACGCCGCCGGCGGCGAACCGTTCCTGGACGGCGTCCGGCAGGGCAGCGTCTGGGGCACGATCTGGCACGGCACCTTCGAGAACGACGGCTTCCGGCGGGCCTGGCTGAGCGAGGTCGCCGCGGCGTCCAGATCGTCCTGGACGCCGGCCCCGGACGCGCTCGGCTTCCGGGAGCGCCGGGAACGCATGCTGGAGACCCTCGCCGACGCCCTGGAGGAACACCTCGACGTCGAGGCCCTGATCGGCCTGGCCCGATAGAACCCGTGCCGCGCCGGACCGACCGGACGAACCGGGAACCCGGGCCCAGGGGCCAGGGGCCAGGGGCCAGGGTTCAGTCGACCGCGAGGAACATGGCGGCCATCCCCACCGCCATCGCGGCGTGACTCAGGTGGACGACGCGTCCTCGCGGCGAGCGCACCGTGCGGAGCAGCCACCACAGCGCACACCCGGCCAGCAGCAGGACGGGCAGCAGCGCAGCGGCCAGCGCACCGATCGGCCCCGCACCGGTCATCGCCGGGCCGGCCCCGCCATGACCGTGGCCACCGGTCCCGGCCGCCGACAAGGCCATCTGCAGCAGCATCCAGGCCATCGCCGCGTTCATCGCCAGGTGGGTGGCGTTGTCCACCCGGGTCGCGGCACGGTGGGCGGTGATGGTCGCGGCGCCACTGCCGCCGGCGAAGCCGAGGAAGACGAACAGCTGCAGCACGGTGGCCGGGATTCCGGCGGGCCACCAGCACATCGCGATCATGGCCAGGCCCATCAGCGCATGGTTCAGGTGCGGGAACAACTCCTCGACCCGGCCGCGATGGGTCGCCCACCGCCCGGCGGCGATCATGGAGTAGCCGGCGACCACCGCGAAGAGCGTGGTCAGCACGACCCCCCAGGCCCCGGTCAGCAACGCCGTGCCTACCCGGCGGCGGGCGGGACGACCCGGGTCCGCCGAGGCTCGAAGCTGCGCAGCCGCAGGCTGTTGCCGACGACGAAGAGCGACGAGAAGGACATCGCGAAGCCGGCGATCAGCGGATTCAACCAGCCGGACGCCGCCAGCGGAATGGCGGCGACGTTGTAGCCGAACGCCCAGATCAGATTGCCGTGGATGGTGTGCAGGGTCTGCTTGGACAGCTGGACGGCGTCGGCGATCACCTCCAGGTTCCGGCGCACCAGGACGACGTCGGCGGAGCGCATGGCCAGGTCGGTGCCGTTCACCACCGCCATGCCGAGATCGGCGGTGGCCAGCGCGGCGGCATCGTTGATGCCGTCGCCCACCATCGCCACCCGCTCCCCGTCTGCCTGCAGGGCCTCGATCGCGGCGGCCTTCTGGGTGGGCAGCACGCCGGCGATCACCGAGTCGATGCCCAGCCGGCGGGCGATCTCCCGGGCCGGGGCATCGGCGTCCCCGGTCAGCAGCACGGTGCTCAGCCCCAGGTCGCGCAGGGCCGCGACGCCGGCGGCGGCGGAGTCGTTCAGGGTGTCGCTGAGCCGGAATCCGCCGATCACCCGCCGGTCGGCGCTGACCAGGATGCTCGCCCGGCCGCTGCTCGCCGCGGCGTCGGTGAACCGGACGGCGGCGTCCGGCAGCGCCAGGCCCTGCTCGGTGAACCAGGCCGGGCTGCCGACCTGCACCGTCCGCGAGCCGACGACGGCGCCGATCCCGCGGCCCGCGTACACCTCGATCTCGGACGCCGTGACCGGCCCGAGCTGCTCCGCCGCGGCGGCCCGGCCGGCGTCGG
>NZ_JASGDE010000174.1:0-8300 GCF_047607385.1 Micropruina sp. | reverse complement strand
GCGCCGCGAGCATGGCGGGCGTCAGCCAGGCGCCGCCACGCGTCGGACGGGCAACGGTCACCCCGGCACCCAGGGTGGCCAGCAGCGTCGCGCCGGCCAGTGCACCGGCCCGGGCCGGCCCTGAGCGATCACTGCCCGCCGCCCAGCCGGCCAGCGCGGCGGCACCGGCCGCCAGCGCGCTGTCGGTCACCGCGGCCCGCCGCTTGGACACCCATCGATCCGGACGCCCGGCGACGTCCCAATGCGCCGCCAGCCGGTCCGGCAGCGTCCGGCCGCGGACCAGGTAGTGCAGCCCGACCGCGCCGGCAAGCGCGATCGGCACCCCGGCGGCCAGCCGGAAGGCGGCGTCCGGGGTGGAGCTGAACGGGACCGCTTCGGCGTCGGGCTCGATCAAGCCGAGCCGGACGGCGACGGCGCCGGCATTGAGGTCCCAGCCCAGCCCGACCGCGCGCGGCAGGAACAGCCGAGGATCGCCGGGCCGCCACCAGGTCTGGGCGATCCGGGTCAGCAACCCGTCGGGCCGCAGCCCGGACAGCCACCGCCGCCCTGCCCCACCGTCGCCTGCCGGCAGCCCGGCGAGCAGCTCCTCGACCTCGGCCGCCGTGGCGCCGGCGTCCAGCCGCTCCAGCAGATGGGCGGTCAGCTCCTCCCGAAGGCCCGGCCGCAACCCGCGAGGGACGGTGGCGACGGCGGCGTCCAGAAGCCTGTGCGCGGTCACCCTGGCCTCCGGCCCGAGTTCCTCGATCGATCGAATCATCAGCCAACTCCCTTCAGGATGTCATCCAACGCGGCGGCCACCGTTGCGAACTCGCGGCTCATCGCGGCGAGCCGGCGGCGTCCGGAATCGGTCAGCGCGTAGTACTTGCGGGGCGGCCCGACCGGCGATTCCTGCCAGCTCGCGCTCACCCATCCGGCCTTGGCCAGCCGGGCCAGCAACGGGTAGACGGTGCCCGCGCTGAGCGCCAGCCCGGGTCGCTCGGCCAGTTCGTCGACCAGGCTGGAGCCGTACCGCGGCTGCCGGGCGAGCAGGCCCAGCACGGCCAGCTCCAGCACCCCCTTGCGCAGCTGGGACCCCCACGACCCCGGATCGTTCCGCATCAGGACATTGTATAACCAGGTACCTTGCATAACAAGCAACCGGAGCCGGAGGGCTCCTCGCGGACGCCCCGACCGGGACACGCCGGGGACACGCCGACGACACGCCGGGCGACTCGGAACCGTCCGTCCGGTGACGTAGAGTCGGCCCGCGATCGCCCCTCCATCCGGCCTCCGGAGGAGTGGGCACGTGGGAGCCCGGCAGGAATCCCGGGACAACTCGCGAAGGAGAGTTGCGTGACCAACACCCGGCAGCGGCAGCGCACCGAGCGCCACCGCACGGCCCCGATCGAAGGGCCTCCGTCCTCGGCCTGACCTGCCTCCGGCCCACCTTCCTTCCCCAACCCCGCACCGCTCAGCCGCGGTGTCGATCGTCGTCGCCGTCCGGCGTCCGACGACTCCGCGACACCCGGCCGAGTGCGCTGAAGCCTGCCCACACACCGGCGCCACGAAACGCTGAACACAACATCTAGTGGTCCTTGCACGCCGCGGCCCATATGTGTAGTGTCCGTGACTGACACCGATGGAACTACACCGATGTAACCCGAATCTCCGGAAGGACCCGCAGCCATGACGATCACCGTCTACAGCAAGCCCTCCTGCGTGCAGTGCACCGCCACGTACCGCGCGCTCGACCGGGCCGGCCTTTCCTACGACGTGGTCGACCTCTCCGCGGACGAGCGGGCCCTGGCCCAGGTGCTCGAGCTCGGGTACCAGCAGGCTCCGGTGGTGTTCGCCGACGACGAGCACTGGGCCGGTTTCCGTCCCGACAAGATCAAGGCGACCGCGGCCCGCGTCCAGGCGGCCTGAACCCGACGACGAACGGACCCGGGGTTGCCCAGCAGCCGCGAACGACGCAGCATGGAGCGACAGCCGCGTCCCCCGGGTCGCCACGACCGACTCGATCGGCCCACCATCCACCGCAGTCCAGCCGAACGGAGAGATCCATGGTGCACGTCGTGTACTTCTCCTCCGTCTCGGAGAACACCCACCGCTTCGTCGCCAAGCTCGGTTTCGAAGCCCAGCGCATCCCGCTGCGCGCCACCGATCCGCAGCTGCGGGTCGACCGTCCCTTCGTCCTGATCCTGCCCACCTACGGGGGCGGTAACGGCGAGGGGGCGGTGCCCAAGCAGGTCATCCGCTTCCTCAACGACCCGGCGAACCGGGTCTGGCTGCGGGGCGTCATCTCTGCCGGCAACACCAACTTCGGCGCGGCCTACTGCATCGCCGGCGACATCGTGGCGCGCAAATGCGACGTGCCGCACCTGTACCAGTTCGAACTCATGGGGACGCCCGACGACGTCGAGGCGGTCCGCGAAGGGCTCATCTCACTATGGCAACCACTGTGCTCACCGACACCGGCCTAGAGGCCGTGTCCTCCGAGGTCGATTACCACGCGCTGAACGCGCTGCTGAACCTGTACGACGCGGACGGGAACATCCAGTTCGAGGCCGACCGCAAGGCCGCGCACCAGTACTTCCTGCAGCACGTCAACACCAATACGGTCTTCTTCCATTCGTTGAAGGAGAAGCTCGACTATCTGGTGGAGCACGGCTACTACGAGCAGCAGGTGCTCGACCTCTACGACTTCGAGTTCGTGAAGGCGCTGTTCAAGCGCGCCTATGCGGTGAAGTTCCGCTTCCCGACCTTCATGGGGGCGTTCAAGTACTACACGTCGTACACGCTGAAGACCTTCGACGGCTCGCGCTACCTGGAGCGTTTCGAAGACCGCGTGTGCATGGTGGCGCTCACCCTGGCCGCCGGCGATCGCCGGATGGCCGAGCACCTGACCGACGAGATCATGGCCGGACGGTTCCAGCCGGCCACCCCGACCTTCCTGAACGCCGGCAAGGCGCAGCGCGGCGAACTGGTCTCCTGCTTCCTGCTGCGGGTCGAGGACAATATGGAGTCGATCGCCCGGGCGATCAACTCCTCGCTGCAGCTGTCCAAGCGCGGCGGTGGGGTGGCGTTGTCGCTGACCAACATTCGCGAGGCCGGGGCGCCGATCAAGAAGATCCAGAACCAGTCCTCGGGCGTGATTCCGGTGATGAAGCTGCTGGAGGACTCGTTCTCCTACGCCAATCAGCTGGGCGCCCGACAGGGTGCCGGCGCGGTGTACCTGAACGCCCACCACCCCGACATCATGCGGTTCCTCGACACCAAGCGGGAGAACGCCGACGAGAAGATCCGGATCAAGACGCTGTCGCTGGGCGTGGTGATTCCCGACATCACCTTCCAACTGGCCCGCGACAACGAGGACATGTACCTGTTCAGCCCCTACGACATCGAGCGGGTCTACGGGGTGCCGTTCACCGAGATCTCGATCACCGAGAAGTACCGGGAACTGGTCGACGACCGCCGCATCACCAAGTCGAAGATGAACGCCCGGAAGTTCTTCCAGACCCTGGCCGAGATCCAGTTCGAATCGGGCTACCCGTACATCGTCTTCGAGGACACGGTGAACCGGGCCAACCCGATCGACGGCCGGATCACCATGAGCAATCTGTGCTCGGAGATCCTGCAGGTGTCGACGGCGTCCAGCTACAACGAGGATCTCTCCTTCGCCGAGACCGGCAAGGACATCTCCTGCAACCTGGGGTCGCTGAACATCGCCAAGGCGATGGACTCGCCGCACTTCGGGGTCACCGTGGAGACCGCGATCCGGGCATTGACCGCGGTGTCGGATCAGTCGAACATCGCCTGCGCGCCGAGCATCGAGCGCGGCAACGCGATGAGCCACGCGATCGGCCTGGGCGCGATGAACCTGCACGGCTACCTGGCCCGGGAGTCCATCCACTACGGCTCGGACGAGGGCCTGGACTTCACCAATATGTACTTCTACACGGTGACCTTCCACGCCATCGCGGCATCCTGCCGGATCGCCCGGGAACGCGGCCAGACCTTCGACGGGTTCGAGCGTTCCACGTACGCCTCGGGTGAGTACTTCGTCCGCTACATCGAGGGCGACTGGACGCCGCGCACCGAGAAAGTCGCCGGGTTGTTCGCCGACGCCGGGATCGCGCTGCCCACCCCGGACGACTGGCGCGCGCTGGCCGCCGAGGTGGCCGAATACGGCATGTACAACCAGAACCTGCAGGCCATTCCGCCGACCGGTTCGATCAGCTACATCAACCATTCGACGTCCTCGATCCACCCGATCGTGTCCAAGATCGAGATCCGCAAAGAGGGCAAGATCGGACGGGTCTACTACCCGGCGCCGTTCATGACCAACGACAACCTGGAGTACTACCGGGACGCCTACGAGATCGGCCCTGAGGCGATCATCGACACCTACGCCGAGGCGACCAAGCATGTCGATCAGGGGCTGTCGCTGACCCTGTTCTTCCCCGACAACGTCACCACCCGCGACCTCAACCGGGCCCAGATCTACGCCTGGAAGAAGGGCATCAAGACGCTGTACTACATCCGGCTGCGGCAGCTCGCCCTGGAGGGCACCGAGGTCGAGGGCTGCGTCAGCTGCGCGCTGTGAACCACCGGGGACGGTTCCTTTCCGGTTCAGGGGGCACTTCCTCGAACCGAAAAGGAACCGTCCCCGAACCATCCACCAACCGTCCCATCAAGGAACACCGATGACTCAGAAACTGACCCTGCTGCGTGGCGTCCAGGCGATCAACTGGAACCGCATCGAGGACGACAAGGACCTTGAGGTCTGGGACCGGCTGACCGGCAACTTCTGGCTGCCCGAGAAGGTGCCGCTGAGCAACGACATCCCGTCGTGGCGGACGCTGAAGCCGCACGAGCAGCTGATGACCACCCGGGTGTTCACCGGGCTGACCATGCTGGACACCATCCAGGGCACGGTCGGCGCGGTCTCGCTGATCCCGGACGCCCGGACGCCGCACGAGGAGGCGGTGTACACCAACATCGCGTTCATGGAGTCGGTGCACGCCAAGAGCTACTCGTCCATCTTCTCCACGCTGATCTCCACCGCCGAGATCGACGACGCGTTCCGCTGGAGCGAGGAGAACGAGAACCTGCAGCGCAAGGCGCAGATCGTGCTCGACTTCTACTACGGCGACGATCCGGAGAAGCGCAAGGTCGCCTCGACCATGCTGGAGTCGTTCCTGTTCTACTCCGGCTTCTATGCCCCGATGTACTGGTCCAGCCACGCCAAGCTGACCAACACCGCCGACCTGATCCGGCTGATCATCCGCGACGAGGCGGTGCACGGCTACTACATCGGCTACAAATTCCAGCAGGCCCTCAAGGACGCCGACCAGGCCCGCCGCGACGAGCTGAAGGACTACACCTTCGAGCTGCTCTACGAGCTGTACGACAACGAGGAGTCCTACACCGAAGACCTCTACGACCCGCTCGGCCTGACCGAGGACGTCAAGATGTTCCTGCGCTACAACGCCAACAAGGCGCTGATGAACCTCGGCTACGAGCCGCTGTTCCCCAAGCAGGCCACCGCGGTGTCTCCGGCGATCCTGGCGGCGCTGTCACCCAACGCCGACGAGAACCACGACTTCTTCTCCGGCTCCGGCTCGTCCTACGTGATGGGCAAAGCGGTGAACACCGAGGACTCCGACTGGGACTTCTGAGCCCCCCACGCTCGCTCGCTGGACGTACGGCGCAAGGTCACGCTCGCTCGCTGGACGTACGGCGCAAGGTGCGGGCCGCGGATCGCCCGTCGGGTGCGCCGCAGCCGGGACATGCTCGATCAGCGCTCGCCTAACTATTTGGGGCTCGCCGAGTTCGGCGAGCCCCAAATAGTTAGGCGAGCGGTGAGGGTAGCCGGGCCCGACCCGGTCTGCCGGCACCCTCACCCGCGGATCCTGCGGCCCTGCCTCACGAGAACTGCCCAACCGGCTCGGCCCAACCTCACCAGCACCGCCGCCCAACCGGCTCCGCCCGACCTTGCGAGCACTGGCTTCGCTGGTTCTGCCGTCCCGCAGGAGGCAGGGCAGAGCCAGTCGGGCAGCGCGGTGGCAGGGAGCGATTGTGGCCGCGGCGGCGGTGGGCGTAGACTCCTTTTTAGTTGAAACGTCTAATTTCAGGAGTGCTTCGCCCGTGGGCAGGTTGGTGTTCATCGACTTCGACGGAACCCTCGCCGATCGGGGGGTGATCCCACCGGCACACATCGAGGCCGTCCACGCCGCACAGCACCGCGGCCACCGCATCATGCTCTGCACCGGACGCCCCCGCGCGCTGGTCAGCGACCAGAACCGGGCGATCTTCGACGGCCTGGTCGGTGCCGCCGGCGGCTACGTCGAACTCGACGGGCAGGTGCTCTCCGACCGGCGGTTCTCCCCCGAGCTCGGCGCCCGGGTGGTCGGACTGCTGGACGCCCACAACGTCGCCTACATCCTGGAGGCGCCCGAAGGCGTCTACGCGCGGGCCGGATCGCCGGAGCGGATCTCGGCCCTGCTGCAGGTGGAACTCGGCGAGGCGGAGACCGGACGGACCGGGCACGACATCACCAGCACCGTCCAGGTGGTCGACGATCCGGGGTCCATCGCATTCAGCAAGGTCACCTGCTTCGACTCCAACATCCCGATCGCCCAACTCGCCGCCCAGCTGAGCCCCGAGGTCGGGCTGGTGCCGAGCTCGATGGCCGCGCTGGGTGACCGGGCCGGCGAACTGTACCTGGCGGATGTCAACAAGTCGGTCGGCATGGCGGTGGTCGCCGAGCACTACGGCGTGGATCGCTCGCAGTTGATCGCGATCGGCGACGGCTTCAACGACCTGGAGATGCTGCAGTACGCCGATACCGCGGTGGCGATCGCCGGATCGCCCGAGTCGGTGCTGGCGCTGGCGGACTTCGTGGTGCCGCCTCCCGCCGAGGCCGGCCTGGTCGAGGGGTTCGCCCGACTCGGGCTGACCGCCTGATTCGTCCCGGTTCAGTTCGGACCGATGGTGCGCAACCGGCGCACCGCCTCGTCCAGCACCTCGTCACGCTTGCAGAACGCGAATCGCACCAGGTGCCGGGCGCCCGCCGGGTCGTCGTAGAAGACCTGCATCGGGACCGCGACCACACCGCAGAGCTCAGGCAGTTCTCGGCACAGCTGGTAGCCGTCGTCGAAGCCGAGGCTGCGGGCGTCGGCGACCACGAAGTAGGTGCCGGACGGCCGGAACGTGGCGATGCCGGCGGCGCCGAGCCCGCCGATCAGGCGATCCCGTTTGGTCTGCAGCGCCATCCGGAAGTCGTCGAAATAGCTGTCCGGCAACCGCAACGCGTCGGCCACCGCGGGCTGGAACGGCGCTCCGTTGACGTAGGTGAGGAACTGCTTGGCTGCCCGGACGGCCGCCACCAGTTCGGCCGGGCCGGTGGCCCAGCCGATCTTCCAGCCGGTGGCGGAGAACGTCTTGCCGGCCGACGACAAGGTGATGGTGCGCTCGGCCATGCCCGGCAAGGTGGACAGCGGAAGGTGCGGGACGCCGTCGAAGGTGAGGTGCTCGTACACCTCGTCGGTGACCACGATCAGGTCGTGGCGCACAGCCAGTTCGGCGATGAAGGCGAGGTCGTCGCGGCCCAGCACCATCCCGGTGGGGTTGTGCGGGGAGTTCAGCAGAATCAGCCGGGTGCGCGGACCGACCGCGGCCGCCATCGCCTCGCGCGGCAGGGCGAAGTCGGGCGGTTCCAGGCGGACCGGACGGCGCACTCCCCCGGCCAAGGCGATCGTGGCGGCATAGGAGTCGTAGTAGGGCTCCAGCAGCACCACTTCGTCACCGGGTTCGAGCAGCCCGAGCATGGCGGCGGCGATGCCTTCGGTGGCACCGGCGGTGACCAGGACCTGGCTGTCCGGGTCGAGATCGATCCCGTACCAGCGCTGCTGGTGTTCGGTGATCGCGTTGCGCAGATCCGGGTCGCCGATCCCGGGCGGATATTGGTTGACGCCTTCGGCGATCGCGCGCCGGGCCCGCTCCAGCATGCTGGGTGGTCCGTCGAAATCGGGAAAGCCTTGACCCAGATTCACCGCGCCGGTACGAGCCGCCAATGCCGACATCTCGGCGAAGATGGTGGAGGTGAATCCAGCCAACGCCCGGTTGAGAGGTTCACGACGCACGGCCACAGCGTAGTACCCGTGCCCGTCTGTGCAGATCTCTTTTGCTTCGGGGCCGACCGCGATCCGCCGCGGTGAGCCAATAGCCAGGCCCGTCGGCGTCGGCGTCGGCGTCGGCGTCGGCGTCGGCGTCGGCGTCGGCGTCGGCGTCGGCGTCGGCGTCGGCGTCGGCGTCGG
>NZ_JASGDE010000173.1:0-52162 GCF_047607385.1 Micropruina sp. | reverse complement strand
TCGAATACCTGGCGTTCCGGCAATTCTTCGGCTCCGACCTGTCCATCCCGGCGACGGATCCGGAGCCGCCGGAGGTGCCGCCGCTGCCGCGGTTCTCGGCGATCGTGCTGGCGCTCACCCTGACCGGCTTCGTCGTCGCCTCACTGCTGGGGATCGAGGCCGCCTGGGTGGCGCTGACCGGTGCGCTGGTGATGCTGATCCGCGCCCTGCGGCTGGGCCAGGTCACCGCCAAGGACGTCCCGGGCTTCGTCAACCTGGGCTTCCTGGCCTTCGTGCTCTCCCTGGGCATCGTGGTCACGGCGGTGGTGCAGGGTGGCCTGGGCACCGCGATCGGCCGGGTCGTGCCGTCCGGGGAATCGCTGCCGGCGCTGTTGCTGTGGGCCGGTCTGGCGGCGTTGCTGGCCAACCTGGTGAACAACCTGCCGGCGGTCCTGGTGCTGCTGCCGTTCGCGGCGGGCTCCGGCGCCGGCGCGGTGCTGGCCGTGCTGATCGGCGTCAACGTCGGACCCAATCTGACCTATGTCGGGTCGCTGGCCACCCTGCTGTGGCGGCGCATCGCCCGGGCCCACGACCACGAGACCCCGATCCAGGAGTTCACCGCGCTCGGCCTGTTGGCCACACCCCTCGCCATCGTCGCCGGGGTGCTGGCACTGTGGGTCTCGCTGGCGATCGGAGGTGCGGCATGAGGATCGCGGTCTGGGTGACCGAGGGGACCTGGCCGGCCTGCGTGGACGCCGCCCGCGAGCTGGCCGGCTCGACGGACGCCGAGTTCATCCTGATCCACGTCCGCGAGGAATCCGGCGGCCCGGCCGATCCCGGTTTCGGCTCGCTGATCGGACGCGGCCGCCGCCGGCACGCCGACCAGGAACTGCGGCGGCTCAGCGAGGAGGCGGCCGGCACCATGCTGGCCCGGGCCGCGCGGCGGCTGGGCGCAGAGCCGCAGGTCCGGCTGGAGTCCGGTTTCCCGGAACGGGTGGTCACCGCCCTGGCCGCACAGGTCGACTACCTGATCGTCGGACGCGACGGCGATCGCAGCCGGCTCGGACCGGCCAGCCTGGGCCGGCACACCCGGTTCGTGATCGACCATGCGCCCTGCCGGGTGCTGCTGATCTGGCCCGGCGACGTCCCGGGTCTGGGTTCGATCCCGCCTCCCCCGCCTGAGCCCTGAGCCGGTGCCGGGCCGCCCCGGGAGCGGGGCCGCGACCCGGGGTCGGCGCCCGTCGCGACACCATCGATTATCCGTCGGGGAAGTTGCTGCGGGCGCCGACGCCTGGTGCTACTGTGCTCGGAGAGCAACGCGCTCTACCAAGGGTTGTTACCCGCCTAGGGGCAAGACCTGAGCTGCATCTAGCGGTGCAACTCGGGTCGTTTTTTGTTTCCGAATAGAGATTTCCCCCAGCTAGTAGACAGGAACCGACAATGGCGTCCACTACAGCCGAACAGATCGTCGAGAAAGTCGGCGGTCCCGGCAACATCACAAGTCTCACCCACTGCGCGACCCGGCTTCGCTTCGAACTGAAGGACGCCGGCCTCGTCGATGCGAAGGCCCTGGACGCCATCCCCGGCGTCCTCGGGTCGGTCCCGCAGAGCGGTGACCGTTACCAGGTGATCATCGGCGGCGCGGTCGCGTCCGTCTACGCCGACATCACCAACCTGCCGTCCATGAAGGGCGGCGCCGCACCTGCGGCCGCAGCGGCCAGCGATGCCGACATCAAGGCCGCCGAACGGGCCAAGGTCCGCGGCAAGGTGGCCTGGCTCGACGCCTTCTTCGAGTACCTCTCGAACGCGTTCCGGCCGCTGCTCGGCGTGCTGCTCGGCTCGTCGCTGATCATCGCCATCGCGGCCGTCCTGGACGCGCTGCATGTCGTCCCGTTCCAGGGTGTCGACCGGCTGACCGCCGCCGGCGCCAGCTGGGTGTTCTGGGACTCCATGTGGCGCTCGGTGCTGTACTTCCTGCCGATCATGGTCGCCTACAACGCGTCCAAGGCGCTCAAGATCGATCCGTGGATCGGCGGCGCGGTGATGGCCGCCATGTTCACCCCGGAGTTCTTGTCGCTGAACGATGCGGTCGACACGATCTGCACCAAGACCGACCTCGGCACCCAGTGCGTGGCGCACATCTTCGGGCTGCCGATGCAGCTCAACGGCTACGGCGGCCAGGTGTTCGTGCCGCTGATCATGGTCGCGGTGCTGGCCCAGTTGCACAAGCTGCTGCAGAAGATCTTCCCGGAGAACCTCCAGATGGTCTTCGTGCCGTTCTTCTGCCTGCTGATCATGGTGCCGATCACCGGCTTCGTCATCGGCCCGCTCAGCATCTGGATCGGCAACGGCCTGGGTGCCGGGCTGGCCTGGTTGAACAACACCGTCCCGCTGCTGTTCGCCGTGCTGATCCCGATGATCTACCCGTTCCTGGTGCCGCTCGGCCTGCACTGGCCGCTGAACGCACTGATGCTGGCCAACATCAGCACCCTGGGCTACGACTTCATCCAGGGCCCGATGGGCACCTGGAACTTCGCCTGCTTCGGCGCCACCGCCGGTGTTCTGGTCGTGGCCAGTCGCGCCAAGGACAACGAGGTGCGGCAGACCGCCATCGGCGCCCTCGCCGCCGGCCTGCTGGGCGGCATCTCGGAACCGTCCCTGTACGGCATCCACCTGCGCTACAAGCGGATCTACCCGCGGATGCTGGTCGGCTGTGCCGTCGGCGGCGTGACGATCGGCATCCTGGGCTGGATGTTCGGCACCGTGAAGGCCTCCACCTTCGCCTTCACCTCGCTGCTCACCATCCCGGTGTTCAGCCCGATGTGGATCTACACCATCGCCATCGTGGCGGCCTTCGTGGTGGCGATGATGCTGGTCATCATCAGCGACTACCGCACCCCGGAGCAGAAGGCCGAGTTCGCGGCCGAGCAGGCTGCGGCGTCCACCCCGGCTCCCAGCGCGGTGACCGTGACCACGGCCGCCCCGGCCGCCGGCAGCGTCGGCACCCTGGTCGCCACACGCACGGTGGCCGCCCCGGTCGCCGGCCAGCTGGTCGCGCTCACCGACGTCAACGACAAGGTGTTCGCCTCCAAGGCGCTCGGTGACGGCGTCGGCATCATCCCCTCCGACGGCCACGTCATCGCACCGGTCGCCGGTGTGCTGATGACGGTTCCGGACAGCGGCCACGCCTTCGGCATCAAGACCGATGACGGCGTCGAGGTGCTGGTGCACGTCGGCATCGACACCGTCCAGCTGGAGGGCAAGGGCTTCGCGCTCGACGTCGCCAAGGACCAGCGGGTCGAGGTCGGAGATCCGCTCGTCACCGTCGACCTGGACGCCGTCAAGGCAGCCGGGTACGACACCACCACGATGATCGTGGTGATCAACACGGCCACCTTGAAGTCGGTCACGCCGGCCGCCCCGGGCGAAGTTTCCCTGGGCGATCCGGTCATCGACATCGAGGCCTGAAAGGAGTCGCCGGTGGCCGTCCCCGCTCGGGGGCGGCCACCGGTGTGAACGCATGGAAATCGTCCGCGTCTTCAACAACAACCTCGTCCTCGCTCTGGACGAGCGGGGGCGCGAGGTCATCCTGACCGGCCGCGGCCTGGGGTTCCAGGCCCGGCCCGGTCATCGGGTGGACGCCAGCAAGGTGGTCCGCACCTTCATCCCGGCCGACGGTCGCGACCCCGATCACCTCGCCGAACTGCTGGCCGGGATCCCGCCCGAGCACATCCAGCTGGTCGGCCAGGCGATCTCGGCGACCGGGCTGGACACGGTGGGCCAGAACCCGGCCGTGGTGATCGCCCTCGCCGACCACGTCAGCTTCGCCATCCGCCGGATCAGCCTGGGCATGGACATCGTCTATCCCCTGCTCGCCGAGGTGAAGCACCTCTACGCCGACGAGTACTTTCAGGCCGAGGCCCTGCTGCGGGCGATCAACGAGCGCAGCGACGTCCAGCTGCCCGGCACCGAGGCGGTCGGTCTGGCGCTGCACCTGGTCAACGCCGGTTTCGCCAACGGCGACCTGTCCTACACCTACCGGATGACCGGGGTGATCCAGCAACTGGTGGCGGTCATCGAACAGGCCTACGGCATCAACCCTGGATTCCGGCAGCGTCAGCGTCGGCCGGTTCATCACCCACCTGCGCTACCTCTTCGTGCGGATCCACAACCACAAGCAGCTCGACTCCGAGCCGACCAGCGTGGGCAACGCGATCCGGGACGCCTTCCCGGACGCCGCCGACGTCGCCGTCCGGCTCTCCGGGGTGCTGGAGTTGCGGCTCGGTGCCGCGCTCACCCCCGACGAGATCGCCTACCTGGCGCTGCACGTGGCCCGGGTGACCAGCGAACGCTGATCACGCCCCGTCATCCTCCCGGCGCCTCCGTTATCCCAGCCCCCGTCATCCCGGCGACCACCGAGATCCCGGGTCGGAGCCCGTACGCAGCAATGTCGCGCCCCGCTCCGCAAGGGAGCGAGGCGCGACATGGGACCGCGTCAGGCGCGGCGGCCTGGTTCAGTTGTCGCTGTCGGACAGTGCCTCATCGGTGGCCGGATGCCCCTGGTTGCTGCCCGGGGTGCGGACCACGACGACGGTACAGGCGGCGTGCGCCGCAACGTGCTGACTCACCGAGCCCAGCAACATGCCCGCGAAGCCACCGATGCCGCGGCTGCCGACCACCAGCAGGTCGGCGTCGTGCGAGGCATCGATCAGTTCCTTCGCAGCGCGCCCGGCGACCACCCGCGGACGGACCAGCACCCCCGGGTCCTCCCCGAGTTCCTCACGAAGGATCGAGAGCAACTCCTTCTCGGCGATCGAGGCCTGATCGGCATCGTCGAACTCCGGGTTGTAGGTGGACGCCGACCCGGCGGGCGGCGGCGTCACCTGTCGCCAGGTCATCAACGCGGTCAGTTCCGCATTCTGCGCCAGCGCCACGTCATAGGCCCACTGCAGGGCGGCGCGACTGCTCTGCGAGCCGTCGACCCCCACAACGAGGTTCTTCCATTTCATTTCTTGATCTCCTCCATGTCTGTGCAACTGCTGGGTGGAAGCCGTCCGCCGGGTAGCCGAAGGCCGCCCGGCGAACGAACGCGGTCAGCGCAACCCCGCGCCACCCGCGACCACGGAGCCGTCGTCGTTGGTCTGCACGATCATCACGTTGCACACTGCGTGCTTGACGATCTCTCGCGGCACCGCGCCCAGCGCCTCGCCGCTGGCCGCCCCCAACCCTCGGTTGCCGACCACGATCAGGTTGTTGGGATCGTTGCCTGCGGCCTCCAGCACGGCATGCGCCGGGCTGCCGGGGATGGTGTGGGTCTCGATCCGCTTGAATCGCTGTTTGGTGAGCTCGTGCACCGATGCGTCGACCGCCGCCTTTGCCGCGGCTTCGCCGTACAGGTCGCGGTGTTCGTTCTCGCCCGGCTTCGCGAGCCCGGCCGAGACGTCCGGGTTGTAAGCGGAGACGACCACCAGGCGCGCCTCCGCGGCCGCCGCCAGACCGGCGGCGTGGCCAACGGTCGCCAGCGATGCCGGGGTGCCGTCCGAACCGACGATCACGCGCTTGTAGACCGAGGTGATCCGACGCGGTGAGCCCAGCGGCATGATCGGCGACTCCTCGTCGGCGGTCGGTGCGTTCACCCACATCGCCGCGACGCCGCCGAGAGCGAACAGCACGCCGCAGAAGGTCATCGCGTTGCCCGGGTCGTTGCCCAGCAGATGCTCGTAGATCCAGCCGAAGGTCAGGGTCTGCACCAGCTGCGGCACCACGATCATCATGTTGAGGATGCCCAGGTAGACGCCGATGCGCGCCTTGGGCACCATCGAGGTGGCCATCACGTAGGGCAGCGACGCAATGCTCGCCATCGCGACGCCGTAACCGATCAACGGCAGGAACATCAGGTAGCGGTCGGCGACGTGCGGGAAGATCGAGAAGCCGACGCCCGCGATCAGCAGGCACGCCGAGTGGACGCGCTTGGCGCCGAAACGCACCGCGATCGGAATCAGCGCCAGCGAGACCAGCAGCTGGACGATCGAGCTCCACGCGTTGGCCAGGCCTGTCCAGCCGACAGCTGCTTGGTAGGCGGCGTCCTCCGGTCCGGCGTTGAATACGGTCTTACCGATCGCCAAGGAGGCGAACTGCCACCAGATGAACAGGCCGTACCACTGGAATGCGTAAACCAGGCCGAGCTTGTGCATGCCGACCGGCATTTCTTTCACAGCACTGGCGATCTCGGCGACGATGGCGACCGGGCTGGCGCCCTGGCTCTTCATCTTGGCCAGTTCTTCGTCGGTCGGCGGGATCTCCTTCGTCACGGTCGCGGAGATCATCACGGTGATCAGCGCGCAGGCTGCGCCGGTCCAGAACACCGCCGGAACCCAGTGCGGGATGCCCGACTCGGACGCCCCCTGCACCAGCGCCTGGAAGCCGAACAGGGCGACGTTGGCGACGATGCCGCCGGCCGCGCCCAGCATGGCCTGGAGCAGGAAGCCCTGGGTGCGCTGGGAGAGCCGCAGCTTTCCGGCGATCAGCGCTTTGTAGGGCTCGGCGGCGGTGTTGTTACCGGCGTCCATCGCCCACAGCAGCACCACCGCCATCCACACGGCCGAGACGAACGGGAACAAGAACAGGCACAGCGCGGCGAGAATGCAGCCCGCGACGATGTAGGGACGGCGCTGGCCGAACTTCGGATGCCAGGTGCGGTCGCTCAACACGCCGATCATCGGCTGGATGAGCAGGCCGGTCATCGGGCCGGCCAGGTTGAGAATGGGCAGCGAAGCAGGGTCGGCGCCCATCATCGCGAACAACGGATTGATCGCGGTCTGTTGCAGACCGAAAGCAAAAGACGTACCGAATCCACCCAGATTCATCAAGAGGATGGTCTGGGTGGAGAGTAGCGGCTTTCTCTGGTCCTCGGGGTCGGCGAGATCCGCCTCCGCGATCTTGTCCCTGGTCAGGGTCGTCATCCATGTCTCCTCGGCGTTGATGGTCCAGGACGCCGCGAAGGTTAGCACGATGTTACAGGGCGATGAAAGGTTCGCCTTACCACCACGAATGGTCCTCCGCAGCTCAACCCATCAAGTGACAGGTGTCGCTGCTCGCCGCTCGTCGACTGCGCACCGAACGAACGTCTCGCGACTCCCGGCATGCCTCACTTTGAATGCACGCGAGGCCTCTGCGCATGCCTCACCAACAAATGTACGCGGGTAACAACCTGCCTGGTCAGACAACACGGTTCAGCGCCGCGCATGCCTCACTAAAGAATGCACGGGATGAGGCTGGGTGACAACCAAATGATCTGCGGTCTGATGGGCGATCACCCCGGTGGAATCTCCCCGGATTCGGGCTGTCGCCAATCAATCATGCGGCGCAGGCAGATGCCTGCCGACGTCCGCGAGCCCGTTCCTGTCACCTCAACCATCCGCCGGCCAGCGCCGCTCCCGGTACACTCGCGCCCGTGCCCGTCCGTTCCGCCAGGTCGCCGCGGATGATGCGGCGGATGAACTGGGAAGCGGTGCTGCGCTACGCCCTCGACACCGACGAGTTCACCGCGGCAGACATGATGCGCGCGACGGGCCTGACCCGCGCCACCGTGCTGGACGTCTGCGCCGATCTGGCGTCCAGAGGCTGGCTGGAGGAGCTCTCCGACCCCCAACTGCCGTCCACCGGCCGGCCCGGACGCCCCTCGCGGCACTATCGGCTGCCCACCAGTGCCGGACTTCTCCTCGGGCTGGACGCCGGAGAACACCGATTCCGAGCGATGGTCACCGACCTCCGCGGCCGACAGCTGGGCGCTCGCGAACTGCTTCTCCCGGCACCGTCCGGGTCCGGACCGGAGCGACTGTCAGCGGCCTCCGCTCTGGCAGCCGAGCTGTTGGACGAGGTCGGGGCCGACCCCGGCGAGGTCCTGGTCAGCGTCGTCGGCGTGCCTGCCCCGGTCGACGGCGAAGGCCGATCACCAGCCCACGACAAGGGCTTCTGGAGCTTGATGAACCCGGGATTCGGCACCGCACTGCCGGGACGGGTCAGCGTCGAGAACGACGCCAACCTCGCCGCCGTCGCGGAACGGGCTCAACTGGACACCGCAGGCAATATGGCCACGCTGCTGTCCGGTGAACGGTTGGGCGCCGGGTTGATCGTGGACGGACGCCTGCTGCACGGCGCCCGCGGCGGAGCCGGCGAGTTGCACGCCCTGGACATCGTCGCGGGCGCCGGCTCACCGGACGGGCTCGCCGCGCTGGCCCGCACCTGGGCGCTCGAGCTGTTCACCGATCAGCCCGCGGCGCGGCACGGGGTCCCGCCACCCAACGGCACCGTCGACGCCGCCTGGGTGTTCCAGGCCGCAGAGCGGGGCATTCCCGGTGCAGAGCAGATCGTCGTGCGTCTGGGCAGCCGGCTGGCGCGCGTGGCGATGATCCTGGCCAGCCTGCTCGACGTCACCACGATCGTGGTGGCCGGCGCAATCGCGGCGTCCATCGAACCCGTCCTGCGGGTCGCGCGCGAGCAACTGGACGCCGACTACCCTCCCCCGGCACCCGAGATCCTGGCCAGCTCGCTGGGCGGCGACGTGGTGGTGCTCGGCGCCATCGAGCGCGCCCGCCACCTGCTGCGGGCCGACCCGCTCGGCTTCGTCCCACCACACCCGGCGCCGCCATCCGACTGAGCGGGCGCCCGCCGACGATCAGCAGGCGGGCCGTGCGGCGTCCGGTGCGGCAGTGTCGTGGAGCTCGCTTTGAACCTGCAGTTCATGCTGAAGCCGCTCAATGTGGCGGGCGATCTGGGCGGGGTTCAGCCCGGCGTGTTGCTCGGCCATCAGGGCGCGGTCCGCCGGCGCGAGACCGGGTTGCTCCAGGAGCCTGCGATAGGGGGTGCGAGGACGGTCGTAGATCCGCTTGCGCCCGGCGTCCGACACCACCCAGCCCACGGCCTTGATGCACGGCAGGAGGTGGTTTCGACGAGCGGCGCTCAGCTCCCAGAGTTGATCAAGCAGCAGCCGTTCGGTGCCGGTGCGGTAGCGGACCCGGGACGCCTGCCGGACACTCCGTTCCGCTCGGCGTTTCTCGGTGTCGGAGAGCCCGTCGCCCCGATCCTGGGCACCCACCACCAGATCGACGGCCCTGGCGTCCGCCCAGCAAGCCAGCGCTCGGCAGATCACGTCGTCGGCTCTCGTCGCCACCACCATGCCTTGGAGTGGCAACGGGACGCTGTCGGCGATCCAGTCCATGGCGGCCACGACATCCCGAACCGACTCGTTGGAGGCGGTCCGCAACTGGGTCCAGCCGGTCACCGGGTCGGTCGCTATCAAGGTCCACAGGAAATCGCCGGTGAGGTGGTCGCCGCAGTGGGCGACCGCCTTCAGCTCCAGAAAGCCGGCGGTGAGCGGGGTCTCGGCGGCAACCTGGGTATGGCACGGCGGACCCAGAATCTGGCCCAGATTGGGCACGTCCGGGCACGCCGGACGGACGTCCCCCCGGTACGGCTTCAGGTAGCGGTCGATGGTCGCCGCCGACATGGCTCGCACCTCGTCCAGCACCTCCGGACTGAGCCGTGCAGCGACCCGATCGAGTTCGGCGAAGCGGAGCAGCCGGTTCAGGGTGTCGTCCATCACCGCGGCCAGATACTTGCCAGCGGGCCGGCCGGCGAGGCGCCAGACCTCCTGCAACACCACCAGGGCGTCGTCGGAGTACTTTCTCGGCTTCGGCTTACGGGGTCGCGGATCGCTGCCGCGAAGATCGAGGGCTGCCTCACGGATCGCTCGCCGGGCATGGTCCCGGGTCCAGCCCGTTGTCGCGGAGAGCCCGTCCAGCAACTCGCCCTTGTGGGCCTTGTCGGCCCGCGCGTAGCTGCGGGCGAACTGCTTGGTGACCTCGTGACGTCCCGACAATCACAACCTCCACGTCCCACCCGCGCGACCAGGGCAGTCACGCGAGTCCTTCGATGTGCGGCGCGCGCATCGACGGGCGCCGTTCGCGAGGCCGTCGCGCCGGAACAGCAGCAACCACCCTCGGATTAATATAGAGTCTATAACAATCCGCTGGGTGTCAACCGGCTGACATCGCCGGCGCGGTCATCCGGCGCCGGACACGGCTCTGGAGGCATCGGTCCGGACGCTCCGCAGCCGAGCGCGGTGGACGAGAGCTCGCCGATCCCGCTGGCCCGGGGCGTCGACCTGTCAGCGCAGCCGATCGCGCTCGCGGATCAGGTCAGCGCGCCGCTGCGAGGTCAACAGGTCGGGGCGCGGAGGTCGACCGTGGCACCCGCGATCGAGAGCTTCCCGCTCGGGTCGCACGCTTCGACCATGCCGCTGACCAGCATCATCAGGCTGAGCGGATCGTCCTGCCGCAGGGCCGCCCGGAGTTGCTGGAACAGGCCCTGCTGTTCGGCGGCGTGCTCGACCGGCGGCGGGTCCGGCACCGGCCGCAGATGCCGGCGCCGCGAGGGCGGACGGTTCGGGACGTGGCGTCTGTTCATCGCGGCCAGCCTATGGTCCGATCGCGGCGACCGGGCCGAAGGATCAGAGCTTCTCGGCGAAGAACGGGATGACCCACTTCAGCGCCTCCTCCGCACCGACCGGCTGGTCGTACAGGTCGTAGTGCGAGACGCCCTCGAGAACGAGCAGTTCCTTGTCCTTGGACGCCGCCCGCTGATGGATCTCCAGGCCGTCGCGGTAGGCGCCGAACGCGCCCTGCTTGTCGCCGACCACCACCAGCAGCGGCTGGTCCAGCAGCTGCTCGGCGAGGTTGAAGGCGTCCCAGCCCAGCGCGGACGCGCCGTGCGCGGCCTCGAACAGCACGCAGCCGTTCGCCGCCTGGCCACGATCGGTGCGGTAGTAGTCGAAGGCCTCGACGATGTCGATGTCGCCGATCTGCGCGGCCACCTCGGCGCTCGGCGGCAGCATGCCGTTCTGGACGCCGTCGGCCCCACGCGCCTCGGCGGTGCGCTGAGCGCCGATGCCCTGCAGCGCGGCCAGCAGGCCCTCGCCGGTGGTGTCCCGCATCATCCGGCCGAAGTTCACGCCGGTGATCGAGACGACCGCCTTGAACCGCTTCTCGGTCATCGCGACGTTGAGGGTGTAGCCGCCACCGCCGCAGACGCCGAGCACGCCGATCCGGTCGCCGTCGACGTAGGGCAGGGTGACCAGGTAGTCGACCACGCGACGGAAGTCCTCGACGCGCTGCGCCGGATCCTCCAGGAAACGCGGGGTGCCGCCGCTGGCGCCCTGGAAGCTGGCGTCGAAGGCGATGGCGATGTTGCCGGCCTCAGCCAGCGCGGTGGCGTAGATGTTGCCCGAGGTCTGGTCCTTGCAGCTGCCGATCGGGTGCGCGCAGACGATCGCCGGGTAGCTGGCGGTCTCGTCGAAGCCGGGCGGGAAGTAGATGTCGGCCGCGATGTCCCAGTACATGTCGGGGTTGCGGAAGGTCACGTGCTTGATGTCCGACGCCATGTCGTCCTCTCATCGAAGGGGGTTGCGGGGCCGATGGAGGCCCCAGTCCGTTCCAGTCTCGCCGACCGGGAGGATCCGAACCAGAGACAGATCCGTCCCAGGCTGGCTCACCCCGAGGGCGCCGTCGATGCCGTCCGGCTCCCCCAGCAACCCCACGCACGGTGTGTCTTCGCGAAAATATGAGCTCCATGGACAACGTGCGTTGGGAATCTGCGGCATCGAAGTAGGTGTTGCCTCGAGGCGGCCCCGGCCTTCATCATCCAAGGTATGAAGATCAAGGGCACCCTCGCGGATGAACAGAGATGGTCGCTCGCGAGCACTGCAACCACTCTCTACGACAACGCCGTCAGCACTCTGACGACGCCAGCCACGGCCCCCGGGGACCTTCAAGTCGCGATCGAAAGGGTGCTAGCGGCTGCCTCGAGGGCAGCGGAATCAGGAACCACAGCGGATTTCGAATCCGCGGCAGCGACAGCCGCAGCCGCCATGGATGCCGCCTGCGCAGCGAACGCCGAGGACGAGACGCAGGAAGCCCTGAAAATCCTATACACGCAGGCCGTTACTAAGGCAGCCACTCAAGACGACCTGGAGAATGTTCGAAAGCAGGCTGCCGGCTGGTCGACTACGGTGACCGCCGCACTGGGCGTGTTCTCGGTCAGCGGCTTGGTCTTGGGCAAGGACGTCGTCAACACGGTCGTCGCCGATCGAATGCCGCTGTTCGTCTTGTTGGCCGTCGTCGCCGCGGCATGCGCGGTCGCGGCGATACTCAGTTCATCGATGGCCACCCATGGCTGGCCCGGCCATCCGCGCGAGCCCAGCGACTTGGCCGGGCAGCTCCAAGCGATCAAAGGGGCCGTGTTCTGGATGCGGTTCTCGGTCTGGGTGTCAGGCGCTGCCGTCCTCCTCCTGATGATGGCCCTCGGGACAGCATGGTTACCCTGAAAGGAGAATCACGATGGCCGACGATGAGATCTTGAACCAGGTCCGGGCACAGGCGGCGGGGTGGTCAACGGCCATCACGGCGGCGCTCGGCGTGTTCTCGATCAGCGGCTTGGTTTTCGCAAAGGGGGCAATCAGCGCAGCCGCGGGCAAGGACGGTCGTCTATGGTGCTTCGTTGCTTTCGCCGCACTGGGAGTGTTGGCTGCACTGGTGGCCATCGGATTCTCGGCCGTCGCGTCATATGGCTGGCCCAAGCTCGGCCGGAAGAAGCATCCGAACTATGGTGCAGCGGTGACTCGCCAGCGGGAACGTGCCATCGAGGCCGCGAGGCATGGGATGCAGATCTCATTATGGGCAGCAATCGGCGCCATAGCGTTCATGGCAGGTGCAGCGGGGGTCGCCTGGTGGCCGTAGGCGCCGAGATCTCGGGCACGGGTCACCCGGCCCGAGCCGTTCAGCGCCGAGTGGGGAACGACTCGGCGATCGCTCGCATCGCGTCCACGGTCTCGATCTCGTCCTGCTCGGTGCCGTGATCGCTGAGCTTCACGATCACCGTGCGGGCGTCCGGGTCGATGTAGATGTACTGGCCGTTGACGCCGATCGCGGTGAAATCGCCGTTGCTGCTCGGGGCATGCCACCACTGCGCCGAGTAGCCCCATCCGGCCAGCGGCAGCCGGCTCGGGGTGGAGATCCGCCGGATCCAGGCGGCGGGAACCACCTGGGTGCCGCGGACCCGTCCCCCGTCCAACACCAGCTGGCCGATCCGGGCGAAGTCTCGTGCGGTGGCGTTGAGGCAGCAGAACCCCTTCTCGATGCCGTCGGGGCGGTCCAGGTTCCAGGTCGCGCCCGTCTCGGCACCGATCGGCGTCCAGAGGTCTTCGGAGAGGATCTGCGACAGTGGCCGGCCGTCGACCCGGGCCAGGATCATCGACAGCAGCTGCGGGTCGACGCTGCGGTACTCCGCCCGGCTGCCGGGCGCGAAGGCGAGTTCCCGGTGATCGGCGAGATAGCCGGGCAGGTCGGTGCTGAGCAGCAGCCGGGCCGTGCCGGTGAACGGCCACCACGGGTTGTAGTTCTCGGAGACGTCGATGCCGGACGCCATGTCGAGCAGGTCGCCGACGGTGACCTCGTCGTAGCCGCCGCCGGTGCGGAACTCCGGCAGCAGGTCGACCAGCCGGTCCTGCTCGGAGAGGTCGCCGCGTCCGATGGCCTGCCCGACCAGCAGCGACACCACCGATTTGGCCACCGACCAGGACGCCAGCCGGCTGCTCTCGGTGACACCGTCGTCGTACCACTCGTGGACGAGCTTTCCGTCGTGCAGCACCACGAAGGCGCGGGTGTGGGTCAGGCCGAGCATCTCCGGCACGGCGATGGACGAGCCCTTCCACGGCACGGTCGCCGGGAGTCGGCGTCCGGTGTCGCGGTCGAATGCCGCGACCGGTCCCGAGGAGATCACCGGACGGGAGGCGAAGGCGCTCCCCTGCGCCGACGGTTCGGTGGTCTGCAGCCGGATCAGGTCGGGCGGCGAGGGCAGCCGGAGCAGTCCGGTGGCGCCGAACGCCAGCCCGACCAGGACACCGAGAGCGACGCCGGTCTTCACGGTGCGGCGCAGCCAGCGGCGTCCGGGCTCAGCGGGTCGCATGACCGTCCCCTTCCGCGGGTCGCTCGGCAACGGTCCGGACGGCGATCGCCAGCGCTGCCAGCAGCCCCTCCAGGACCTCGTCGTCGGTGACGGCCGCCAGTGCGTGCACGTGGTCGGCGATCGCCGGGTGGGTCTGTGCGGACGCGGTCGCATAGGTGCCCATCCAGGCCTGTTGGTCGCGGCGGCGGATCTCGTCGGTGAGCAACGCTCGCCCGGCCCGCATCCCGGCGTAGCTGAGCACGGTGTCGGCCAGGATGCGCTGCTGGCGTCCGACCTGGTCGTGCGGCACGCCGGCCTCGCGAAGGGCGCGCAGGGTGAACTCCACCGTCGCCAACTCCCCCGGACCCTGGGTGGTGCGACTCGCGATCACCGCGCCGATCTGCGGATGGTCGACGAAGGTGGCGACCACGGCGCGGGCCAGCGCCATCATCCGCCGTTCGGGGTCGAGGCCGTCCGGGACCGCGGCCAGCGCAAGCTCCAGCAGCCGATCGCCGACCGCGCGCAGCAGGGCGTCCTGGTCCGGGAAGTGCCGCCAGACCGCCGAGCGGTCCACCCCGAGCTCGTCACCGAGCACCCGCCCGGTCAGCGGGCCGGCGTCCGGCCGGGCGGCGATGGCGACCGCGGCGTCCACGATCATCGCCGGGGACAACAGTCGTCGAGACATGTAGTCGATGATGTCATCACTGATGACATCGTGTCGAGCGGCGCACCGGAACGATCCGCCGCGGCGATGGCGGGCTCAGCTGCTCGGAGCCCGTGGCCCGATCCCCGGACGATGTGGCAGCCTGGCGACGGAGCGTCCTCGTCCACCCGACGTCGTCGACGCTTCCGGAGAGGCAGGAAGCCGTGAGCCTGGTGCTGTCGAACGCCAACGTCGTCGATGTCGAGGCCGGCACGGTCGGACGCGGCCTCGCCGTCGTGCTGGACGGCGACCGGATCGCCGCGCTGACCACGGATCCGCCGTCCTCCGCGCAGACCGTCGACGTCGCCGGCGGCTACCTCGTCCCGGGCTTCAACGACATGCATGCGCATCCGCTGGAACTGGCCGACCCGTCCGGCGCGCACCAGCTCATGCTCGCCTTCGGCATCACCGGCTACCGGCAGATGTCGGGATCGGCGGCGCTGCTCACCAAGCGGCGGGCCGGGGTGTTCGCCGACGGTCCGGACGCCCCGACGCCGCTGCTGCTGCCGGGTGCCCTGCTCAGCCCGCTCAACGCCGGTGACGCCGATCGGGTGCGCGCGACGATCCGCGCCCAGCATGGGCAGGGTGCCGACTTCGTCAAGATGGGCATGGTGGACGGCGCGGTCTACCCGGCCGCACAGGACGAGGCGAACCGGCTCGGCATTCCGCTCGGCGGGCATCTGCCGCCCACCACCATGGCCGAGGACGCCGCTGCCGCCGGCATCTCCTTCATCGAACACCTCGGCCCCGGCCTCGGGCTGCTCGCCTCCTGCGCCGCCGACCCACAGGCGATCCGGGACGCGCTGGCCGCGGTCCCCGGTTTGCGACTGCCCAGCCTGCGGCTCCCGTTCATCGACCGGCTGTTCGCGGTGCTGCTGGCCCGGATCGTGGTGAATCCGCAATTGCGGACGGCACCCGCCATGGTCGCGGTGATGCGCACCGCCCTGGACGGCTACAGCGACGAACGGGCCGCGGCTCTGGCCGAGGTGCTGGCGGCGCACCGAACCTGGCAGTGCCCGACGCTGATCCGGGAGAAGACCAACGAGTGCGGGGACGATCCGGACTGGGCCGCGCAGGACGAGTTGCGCTTCGTCTCGGCGAAGACCCGCACGCTGTGGGACGCGACGGCGGGGAAGGCTCGCGCTCTGCCGGCGGAGAACCGGGCGGTGTTCCATGACCTGTACGCGGCGCAGCGACGGCTGACCGCGGTGCTCGCGGACGCCGGGGTGCCGATGCTGGCCGGCAGCGACGTGACCGGCGCCTCCTGGGAGGTTCCGGGAGCCAGCCTGCACCGGGAGTTCGACGAGTTGGCTGCCGCCGGGCTGGGCCCGCTGCAGGTGCTGCGCGCGACCACGTCCGCGGCGGCGAGGTTCGCGGGACGCGCCGACCTGGGTGCCGTGCAGCCGGGACGCCGGGCCGACCTGGTGCTGCTGGGCGAGGATCCGACCCGCTCGGTCGCCGCGCTGCACGACGTCGTCGGCGTCATCCGGCACGGCCGCTACCGCGACGCCGCCGAGCTGGCGGCGATCAAGGATCGGCTGGCCCGTACCCGAACCGCCGCCTGAGGGAGCGAACCGGTGCCTGACTACGCGACTTGGCACGGACCCGCGACAGCTGCGGTGCTGTGGCGGGTGCGATCGACGGCGACCACCCAGCACATCGCTCCGGACGGCGTCCTGGACCTGATGTGGTTCGACGGTCGCTTCATGGTCGCCGGCGCCGACACCAGCACCATGGTGGTCGCGACCCGTCCCGACCGGATCACCTGGGGACTTCAGTTCGCACCCGGCGTGGCCCAGGCCCTGCTCGGATTGCCGGTCAATGAGCTGACCGACCGCCGCGTCGAGCTGTCGGAGTTGGTGCGGGTGCCGGCGAACATCCGCGCCGAGGGTGATGTGCCCGCGGCACTCGAACGGGTCTTCGTCGCACTGTGGCGCCGCGCCGATCCCGACCGCTCGCTGCTCCGGCTGGCGGCGTCCGTGGACCGGGCGGCCCGGGCCGGACTCACCGTGCGGGAGATGGCCGAGATGCACGACATCTCGGAACGCTCGCTGCACCGGATCGGCACCGCACTCTTCGGCTATTCACCCAAGACGCTGATGCAGATCCATCGCTTCCAGCGCGCCCTTGGCATGATCCACCAGGGAACGCCGCTGGGTGCCGCAGCCGCCGCTGCCGGCTACGCCGATCAATCCCACCTCAGCCGGGAGACCAAACGCTTCACCGGGCAGACCCCTGCCGAACTGAGGTCGGCCTAGGCTGCGTTCCCCGTTCCACGGACGCGCCACTCCGTTGCCTCCAACCGTCCTGCCCGCTCAGCTGCCACGGCGGGTTGGCCGATTCGTACAAGAACACCACCGGACTCGCCCTGCACCATGGGCTGCCAGCGGAACCGACGGAGGAGTTGACCCGAATGCCACATCACCACCACGCCATCGACTATGTCGAACTGAACGCACCCGACCTGGCCGCCGCCCGACGCTTCTACGGTGCCGCCTTCGGCTGGGAGTTCAACGACTACGGCCCGGACTATGCCGGCATTCGTGGGCCGGAACCGGACGCCGAGAGCGGCGGCCTGACACCGGACGGACCGGCGAACCCCCTGGTCATCCTGTACTCCGATGACGTCGACACCTCGCTGAGGGCGGTGGTCGACGCCGGCGGGACGATCCTCACCGGGCCCTACGATTTCCCCGGCGGACGACGCTTCCACTTCTCCGATCCGGCGGGCAATGAACTGGCGGTCTGGGGACCGGCAGCACGCTGACTGCCACCGAACCGGGCCGGACGCACCCGGAAAGGTCCCACGATTCCGACAACCCACCGGATAGCGACAACGTGCCGCGGAATCGACAGGCTTGCCCGAAACCGAAACCGGCGCGCCGTCGGGATTCCCGCCGCGCGCCAACCTCAGGGCACCGGGGTGAACACCGCCGACACCGCCAACAGCACGCCGTGCACGATCCCGGACGCCACGAAGCTGCCACCCTTGGCCCGGACGTAGCCGAACAGCAGGCCGGCGACCGCCGTCCACAGCGCCCAACCGCCCTGCCCGGCACCGACCGGCGACAGGAAGTGGGCCAGTCCGAAGATCAGCGACGCCAGCACCCAGCCCCAGCCCAGGTCGGCGCCGAAGACGCGCCAGGGCCGTCCGAACGCCTGGTCGAGCCGGGTCTGCACGATGCCGCGGAAGACCAGCTCCTCCCCCGGCCCGACCACCAGCAGGCCGATCAGCACGCGCGACACCAGCGGGGCCGCATCGGCGGTCAGCAACGCCGCCACCAACCCAGCCGCCAGCACGCCCGCGGCCACCGTCAACTGAGCGCCGGTGAGCGAATCGGCGCTGGTCGGACGGAGTTTGCGAAGCACCAGACCGGTGAGCGGCAGGGACACCGCGTACACCCCGGCCAGGACCAGGCCGCCGGCCCAGTCGAACGGCGTCCAGCCCAGCATCCCCAGCAGCGGGAACGCCAGCCCGCTCGCCGGACCGACCACCACCAGCGCGGTCAACCCGGCCTCGGCGGGGCGTCCGATGTCACCGAAGGTCACACCGAGCCGCCCCGGGCGCCAACCGAGCAGTCGCACCACCAGCAGCGGAACGATCATCAGGGCCAGGATCTGCACCAGCCACAGCCCGCCGAAAGTGTCCCGCTCCCACGGCGCCCATCCGGGGGTCCGGCTGGCGATCCACATCGTGCCCAGCACGGCGACGAAGACCGCCGACACGTCCGCCATCGCCCGTGCCGGTGACCCGCGTCCGGCTTGCTGCGGTTCGCCGTCGACCGACTGCATATATCGAGTGTCCCAATCCGGACGCGGTCGCGTGCCCCGACCGTCGATCTCGTCGCATTCCGGCGCAGGGCGACCCGGCTCGCGCCGCCGCCGAGCCCCTGTCACTACGCTGAGGCCATGGTCGATGCTCCGGCCTATCGGATCTGGCCGCCGGTCGCGCTGAGCGTGCCGTTGCTCGCCGGGATCGGCCTGACCGGTGTCGCCGGCGACCCGGTGGCGCTCCCGGCCGCCCCTTCCCGCACCGTCGGCTATGTCCTGGTCGTCGTCTTCGCGCTCTGGAACGGATGGGCGCTGTGGCTGATGGCCCGGCACCGCACCGCACTGTTGCCGGGCGGCGCCACCCGCACGATTCTCGACCGCGGCCCGTTCCGGGTCAGCCGCAATCCGCTCTACCTGGGCCTGATCGTCCTGGACGTGGCGCTCGCCCTGCTCTGGCCGTCGTTCTGGGCGCTGCTGCTGGTGCCGGTCGGTGTGCTGGCGCTGTGGTGGGGTGCGATCCTGCCCGAGGAGCGCTACCTCGACGGCAAATTCGGCGCCGAGTACGCGTCCTATCGCGCCCGCGTCCGACGCTGGCTCTGAGCTCCGATCGCCCGCAGCAGGGCTCCCCTGGCGTCGCCCGACCCGACCGCGAGCAGATTTGTCAGACCCTCCGTTTGGGCTCAGCCAACCCGGGCCCGTTGCACGGCGAGGGCGATCTGGACGCGGTTGCTGGCGTCCAGCTTGCCGAGCAGCCGACCCACATAGGTCTTCACCGTCGGCAGCGACAGGTAGAGACGGTCGGCGATCTCCTGGTTGCCGAGGCCGTCCGCGATCAACAGGGCCACCTCGCGTTCCCGGTCGCTCAGCTCGGCGAGCGGGTCGGCGGCGTCCGGACGGGGTGCGCGGGCGGCCAGCTGGGCGACGCGCCGGAGCACCGCCGGACTGAACGGCATCCCGCCGGCGGCGGCCTGCCGGACCGCGTCGATCAGTTCCTCCGGCGGCGCGTTCTTGAGCAGGAATCCCTGCGCGCCGGCGTCCAGGGCGTCCGCGATGAACCCTTCGGTGTCGAACGAGGTGAGCACCACCACCGCGGCGCCGTGCCCGGAGGCGACGATCTCGCGGGTGGCGGCGATCCCGTCCAGGACCGGCATCCGCAGGTCCATCAGCACCACGTGGGGACGCAGCGACGCCACGGCCTGCACGCCGGCGCGCCCGTCGCCGGCCTCGCCGACGACCTCGATGCCGGGCGTCCCGTCGAGGATCAGGCGTAGTCCGGCGCGGATCAGCGGCTCGTCGTCGACCAGCAGGGTGCGGGCGGTGGCGGGCGGGGTCAGCTCCATGGCACCCATGCTCGCAGCACGAACTCGCCACCGTCGCGGCCGGCGTCCAACCGGCCGCCGGCGAGCTCGATCCGTTCGCGCAGCCCGATCAGGCCGTACCCGCCGGCCAGCGGCGACCCCGCACCCAGCGGGTTGCGCACCTCCGCCTGCGTCCACTGCCCCGGCGCCCCGGTGAGGGTCACCGCGACCGGCCGTCCGGGAGCATGCTTGACCGCGTTGCCGATCCCTTCGGCGACGACCCGGGCGAGCGCCCGCGATGCCGCCGGCGCGAGCTCGTCGAGATGCTCCGCCAGGGCCGGGTCGACGACGAACCGGACGTCCGCGCCGGGCATCGCGGCCAGGCCGCCCCGGCCGGCCAGGGTCAGATCGGCCAGGGTCGGGTCGAGCCGGACGTCGTGCTGGTCGTCGCGCAGCACGGTGAGCACGGCGTGGAGTTCCTCGGACGCCGTCTGCGCCACCTGCTGAATGAGCCGGGACGTCTCCTCGACGCGCGCGGGGCCGGCGTCCGGATGCACCGCGAGGCCGCCGGCATGCAGCGAGATCAACGACAGCCGGTGGGAGAGCGTGTCGTGCATCTCGCGGGCCATCCGGGTCCGCTCCGCGAGCCGAGTCCCCGCCACCACGGCCGCCTGTTCCCGCTCCAACGCCTCGGCCCGGTCGCGCAGCGACACCACCAGCTCGCGCCGCCGCCCCACCGTCACGCCGATCAGCACGGCCACCGCACCGACCAGGACCGCGCCGGCGAGGCCCAGCCAGAAGTCGGTGTCGGCGGCCAGAAGCGGGAGCTGCACCGCCAGCCAGCCGATCCCGGCCGCGATCAGCCAGCCGTGACGACGCCAGGACGCCACCGTTCCCAGCGCTATCAGGGACGCCGGCATCGCCAGCGCGGACACCGAAGCGGCGGTGATCACGACGGCGGCGATGCCCGCACGGCGTCCCGGCCGGGCCCGTGCGCCGATCACCAGCGGCAGCAGGGCGATGGCGAGCACGCCGAGGGCCACGTCGCCGAGCATCCGCGCCGCGATCGGGCCGATCTCGGCGTCCGGGATGCGATCGAGATCGGGGTGGACCAGCATCCACCCGCCCACCTGCGCCAGGGCGCCGACCAGCGCCGCCCCGGTCAGGGTCGCCGCGGTCACGGCTCCCCGGAGAATGCTCACCCGGGCAATCTACCGAGCCCGCCGAGGGCGTCCTGTCGTCCGAAGGGATGACAGCGGAGGCGACCTTCGGCGCCGGGCGGCGTCCGGTCGGCCGATCCCGGGGAACCCGCACCGACGCCGAGGCTGAAGCCATGACACTCTCACTGGAACCCACCACCACGTCCGCTCCGGCACCCGCCCCGGAATCGCTGCCCTACTTCCGGCTGAGCCGGCTGGTGCCGGGGTGGTGGCGTCCGCTGGCGAGCCTCGGCCTCTTCGTCCTCTTCTACCTGGTCCTGCTGGTCGGGCTGATACTGGCCTGGCTGCTGCTGGGGTTCGATCCGGGCACCATGGACGCCGAGGCGATCGACATGAACGACCCCGTCCAGGCGGCCTGCCTCAGCCTGATGCTCGCCCTCTTCATTCCCGCCGGACGCCTCACCGTGCGGCTGATGGGTCGCCGCGGCACCCTCGACTCGGTGGCGGGACGTTTCCGGTGGGGGCTGTTCGCCCGCTCGCTGGCGATGATGACCGCGCCGGTGCTGCTGCCGCTCGTCGTGGCCTGGACGTTGAACCCGGTGATGCCGGTGTTGTCCGGGCGGACCGCGAGCATGCTGGCGGTGGCCCTGCTGATCATCCCGCTGCAGGCGGCCGGCGAGGAATACCTGTTCCGCGGCCTGCTGATGCAGACGGTCGGGCACTGGCTGCGCGCGCCGGTCTGGGGCCTGCTCGCCTCGCTGCCGCTGTTCGTGCTGGGACACAACTACGACGCCTGGGGTCTGGTCTCGGTGGGCGTGTTCGCCGTGGTGGCGACCTGGCTGACCTGGCGCACCGGCGGGTTGGAGGCGGCCGTCGCGCTGCATGCGGTGAACAACGTGGTCGCGTTCGCACTGGGTTCGTTCGGGATGGCCGACCTCAACGAGACCAGCGGAACCTGGCTGGACGCGGCGCTGTCGTCGATGATCCCGATCGGCTTCGCGGTCATCTTCGGCCAGTGGTGGCGCCGCACCGAGGCTGGCACCCGCTACGCCCGCAGCACCACGTCGGTTCGTTCGGTCCAGGGGTCGATCCAGGGTTGAAGCGACCGAGGAGCGGTGATCGCGTCAGTAGCCGAGCGCCGTTCGCCCGGCCGGGGTCATCCGTCCCGCTGCTTCCAACCGGGCGGCGATCGCGGCGTTGCGCGCCGACGTCGTCCCCTTGCCGCGCCGTGGGGTGAACTTCTGCAGGTACGAGGTGGTGTCGTTCGCCCGCCGGGTGCTCTCGCTCCAGCCGAAGGCGATGCCGGCTTCGAGCAGGTCGTGGAAGCTGACCGAGGGCGTCGGACTGCTCGCCTTCTGCAGCACGACCCACAGGCCCGGGTGGGTGCGGTGGTTCTCGCCCAGCCACGTCCACAGCTCCTCGACCGACGCGAAGGCGCGGTGCTCGAGTTCCGGTGGCATGGAACGAGGTTACAAAGATCGAACCGGATTAGTGATGGCGAATTGCAATCACTGGGATTGATGATTGACTGAGGCCGGAGTCAAGGAGGTCGAGTGGATCCGCGATCGGGGTGCGCCATCAACGCCGCCGTCGAGGCGCTCGGCGACCAATGGTCGTTCCTGGTGCTGCGCGACATGATCTTCGGTGACCGGCGCTACTTCCGTGAACTGCTCGGCGGATCCATCGAAGGCATCGCCTCGAACATCCTCGCCGACCGGCTCAAGAAGCTGGTCGCGGCCGGCATCCTGACCAGGCAGGACGCCGGCCGCGGACGCCGAGCCCGCTACAGCCTCACCGAGGCCGGCATCCAGACCGTCCCGATCCTGTTCGCGCTCGGCAACTGGGGCCTGGACTGGCGCGAAGGAACCCCGGAGCTGCGCACCCGCCAAGAACTGATGCGCGCCGAGGGGCCCGCCTTCATCGACGAGCTCATGGACGAACTGCGCACCCGCCACCTGGGCGCCGAACCACCACCCCGCACCGGCCCCGGCCCGCTGGAACGACTCGACGCCGCCTACCGGGCCGCGATGGACGCCGATCGTTGACCGGCCGCCCAACCGGCCTCGCTACAGCCGGGTCGCCACGAAGACGAACTCGTGCCCGGAACGGTCGGGCGCGTCACGGACCTCGTCCACCCGGAAGCCAGTGGCAGCGAGCGACGCCTCCAACTCCTCCCGCTCCCGGAAGCGGAGCGTGGACGAGGTGGGCACCACGGTGCCGTCCGGGAAGCTGACGGCGCCGTCGAAGGTGACGAACGGAACCGCCACCCGAGTCACCTTGCCCCACGACTCGACGACCCCGACGCCGGCGACCTCGACGCGCTGCGGCGTCCAGTCGCGGAGCCAGTCCTGCCACACCCGCCGGGCCGGATCCCGCGACTCGAACACCAGCCGCCCACCCGGCCGCAGCGCCCGGTGGATGCCGGCCAGCGTCGCCGTCCAGTCGGCGTCGGAGAGGAAGACCTGCGCGACATTGCCCGTCATGGTCGCCAGGTCGACCTGCAACGGCGGCAGCGTCGTCGCGTCTCCGAGGATGAATCGCACCTTGTCCGCGCCGGGTTTGGCGCGAGCGACAGCCAGCGACGCGGCCGCCGGGTCAACGCCGGTCACCTGGTGATGACGCTCGGCGAGCAGCAACGCGAAGACCCCGGTGCCGCAGCCGACGTCGAGGATCTCCCGGGCGCCGAACTCCTCGACGATCGCGAGGTACGCGTCCAGGTCGTCCCGATCGGCTTCGAACCGGTCGTACAGCGGCGCGAGCCGCGGGTCGGCGAATTTGGCGTCCGGCATACGGGCACCCTAGCCGCCCCCTCGCGCAGCACCCTCGGGGTCGCCGGACCAGAGCCGCGAGCGGACACCGGCCGGACGCCCGGCCCTGCCCGCCAGCACCAGGCGGCCCACCACCATCGACCAGAGCAACCAGCTCACCAGCGCGGTGGCCAGCAGCCAGACCGGCGTGGTCCCCGCGAAATAGCTGCCGGCGACCTGCAGCACGCCGACCGCCAGGCTCAGGCCGATCATCGGCCGGCCGCCGAGCGCGACGCCGAACGCCACGATGGATGCACCCAGCGCGATGGCGGCGAAGTGGATGCCGCCGAACACCTGGGCGGCCGAGAGCAGCGCGCCCTGCTCGGACACCGACACAGTGCTGACCGGATAGACCAGCCGGCCCAGTGCGAGCGTCGCGCTCACGAAACCGACAGCACCGACCCCGTGCACCACGACGCCGACCAGTGACGCGATCGGGCTGCGCTGTCGCAGCCGCCGATACAGCAGCACGAGCGCAACCGTGTAGCCGGCCACGGCGAAGGCCAGCCCCTCGTCCGCCAGCGCCAGCGCGCCGCGATGCCGGCCCGCCCATTCCAGCAGGCTCACGCTGGTCGGCAAGTCCTGGGAAGCGAGGCCCACACAGAGCAGCGCCCCGGTGAACAGCAGTCCCCCGGCGATCAACAGCCAGCCGCAGGCCTTGGCCTCGCGCCGGGTCCTGCGCACCTCAGCGGCGTCCGATCGCTCGCCGCCGGCCGCAGCGGGCTCATCCGCAGGCATGGTTCGAGGCTAATGCGTGGGGCTGTTGCCCGCGGCCGGTTCCGAGGCCCGCCGCACAGCGTCACCAAGAATCCTCCCGTGGCTGTCCTCGGGCCGCTGTTTCGTTCGTCCCCCTTGTAGACGGACCCGTCCCAGGGCCCGCAGACAGAAGGGAGCCGGTCATGGGCCGCTTCACCACCATCACCCGAGCAGGCACGGTCGCGGGCAGCGCCGACGACATCGTCGCCCTGCTCGCCTCGACCCGGGGCTACACCGAGATCAACCCGTACCGCACCGCGGACCCGAAGCTGGTCATCGAACCGTTCGGGCCGGAGTCGGGGGTGGGTGCCGGATTCTCGTTCGCCGGCAAGGACGGGAAGGGCACTCAGACGGTCGCCGCCGTCCGCGCCGACGGAGTCGACTTCGACATCGACATGGGTGCGATGGGCAGATCGCGCCAGTCGATCGACCTCACCCCGGGCCGGGGCGGCACCCAGGTGACCTGGAGCGCGAAACTGGACGCCGGGAACAATCCGGTGCTGCGCATCTTCGGGCTGGTCGCCAACAAGGTGCTGGGCCCGAGCCTGGAGACCGGCATCGCGAATCTCGCCGGGCGCGACTGGCGCTGAAGCAGTGGTTCGACGGGAAGCTCTGTCGAACCTCCTCGGACAAATGCCGTAGCCCTACGATCGGGGCACGGTTCCACCACCATGCAGACTCCACCACCACCACGCAGACAAGGGAACTCCCATGAAGTACACATTTTTCCTCTACAGCGACGAGGCCGCGTACGCCGAGAAGTCCGAGGCCGATATGCAGCAGGAACTCGCGGTGTTCGGCGCCTACATCGGCGCGCTCCGGGAAGCCGGGGTGTTCGTTGCCACCGACTGGCTGCAGCCGACCGCGACGGCGACCACGGTGTCGATCCGGGACGGTGAGGCGGTGGTGCACGACGGGCCGTTCTCGGAGACCAAGGAACAGCTCGGCGGCTACTTCGTCATCGAAGCCCCGTCGCTCGATGCCGCCCTGGAGTGGGCCAAGAAGTGCCCGGTCGCCCACTACGGCAAGGTCGAGGTGCGCGCCTCCGCCATGGGCGGCTGAGCCGTCCGATGACGCACACCGACGGGTCGAGCGCGACCGACGACACCCTGCTGGGGATCGTCCGGGACGACCGCGCTCGGCTCATCGGCGCGTTGACGCGGTGGTGCGGCGACCTGCAGCGTGCCGAGGACGCCTTCGCCGAAGCGGTCGAGGCCGCGCTGCGCAGCTGGCCGTCGAACCCGCCGCGGAACGCGCAGGCCTGGATCGTCACCGTGGCCCGCAATCGGATCCGGGACGTGGTCCGCTCGGCCGCCGTCCGGACCTCCGCGGCACTCACCGACGAGATCGAGGATTCGCTGGAAAGCGGTCCGACCCCGAGCCGGGACGACACCCTCGGCCTGCTGTTCGCCTGCGCGCATCCGGCCCTCGACCGCGGCGTCCACGCGCCGCTGATCCTGCAGGTGGCGCTGGGGGCGAGCACTTCCGACATCGCCACCGCCTTCGCACTGCCGGTCGCCACGCTGGCCAAGCGGCTGGTGCGGGCGAAGCAGAAGCTGCGGGCGAATCGGGCGTCGTTCGAGATTCCGGAACACATCGACGCCGGACGCGTTCAGGCGGTGCTCGACGCGATCTACGCCGCCTACGCCGTCGACTGGCTGCGGATCGCACCCTTGGGCGCCACCGAGCGGATCGTCGAGGACGCCATCCACGCCAGCCAATTGCTGCTGCGGGAATGCCCGGAGAATCACGAGATTCGCGGGCTCGCCGCACTGCTGTTGCTCCTGCATTCCCGCGCCGCCGCACGGATAGCCGGCGACGTCCTGGTGCCTTTGGACGAGCAGGATCCCGACGACTGGGATCACCACCTGATCAGCCGGGGAAATCAGACCTTGCACGGCGGCCTGCGCTATCCCCGGCAGGGTCCGCCCGGGCCGTACGAGCTGCAGGCCGCCATCCAGTCGGCGCACGCGACCCGCACGTCCGCGAGCGAAACTCCCTGGCCGCTGATCGCGCAGCTCTACGACGCGTTGATCGCGGAGACTCCGAGCATGGGTGCGCAGGTGGCCCGTGCGGTCGCGATCGGACGCGCCGCCGACGCGTCCGCCGGGCTCGCGGTGCTCGACATGCTGCCCCAGCGCTATCCCGCGATCGGCACCTTCCAGGCCTTTCACGCCGCGCGCGGGGCACTGCTGCGCGATGCGGGACAGGCCGCGGCAGCCCGGGAGGCACTGCAGCGCGCCCACGATCTGTGCACCGACATTCCGAACCGCAACTACCTGAGCCGGGTCCTCGCGGAACTCGACGGCTGAGCGAGCCGCCGCTTCCACCCTCCGCCCCTCGTCGCCGTCACCCTGGGCCACCGCTCCGGCATCGACTGAGGCACGGAATCCGGGACGGGTCTCGACCGAGATCGACCGAGGAAAGTCAGCGCTTCCCCTGGCCATCCTCCGACACCCGCCAGCATCCGGCCAGGTGATCGTCGACCATGCCGGCCGACTGCATCAGCGCGTACATCGTGGTCGGCCCCACGAAGCGGAAGCCGCGTTTCCGCAGCGCCTTGCTCAGCGCGGCCGACTCCGGCGTCACCGCGGGCACGTCGGCGAACGCCGCGGGACGCGCACGCTCGGCCGCGGCGCCGGTGGGCGCGAAGGACCAGATCAGCGCGTCGAGTTCGCCGTCGGCCATGTCCCGCACCAGGGCCGCGTTGGCGATGGTGGCCTCGATCTTGGCGCGGTTGCGGACGATGCCGGCGTCCGCCATCAACCGCTCGACGTCGTCGGGCCCGAACGCGGCGACCACCGCCGGGTCGAAGCCGGCGAACGCCTCACGGAACCGCGGGCGCTTGCGCAGGATGGTGATCCAGGACAGCCCGGCCTGGAAGCCCTCCAACGCCAGCTTCTCGAACAGCGCGCGGTCGCCATGCAACGGCACGCCCCACTCCTCGTCGTGATAACGGCGGTAATCGGGGTCGTCGCCGACCCACCCGCAGCGGGAGAATCCGTCGAGTCCGATCACGATCGCGTCCATCGGGGGACGGTACCAGCAGCGTCGCCGGGCAACGCCGTCGACGAGTAATGTCCGAAGCACCGACGCCGTCGGTGCCGCCCGATCCCCGAATCGTCAGAGTCGCCATGAAGCTCACGCATCGCGCCCAGCACGCCGAGCCGTTCCACGCGCTGGCTTTCGGCGAGCGCGCCGCCGCCCTGGAAGCAGCCGGGCATCGCGTGGTGAAGCTGTCCATCGGCGAGCCCGATTTCGGCGCGCCGCCCGCGGTGCGCGAGGCGATGCGGGCGGTGATGGACGGTCGGCCGCTGCCCTACACGCCCGCCCTCGGGCTGCCGGCGTTGCGGACGGCGATCGCCGGCTTCTATCGCGACCGGCACGGCGTCGAGGTCGACCCGGCGAGGATCGCCATCACCACAGGCGCCTCCTCGGCACTGCTGCTGGCGACCGCCGCCACCACCGAACCCGGCGACGAGGTGATCATCGCCGACCCGTCCTACCCCTGCAACCGGGAGCTGGTGACCTCGTTCGGCGGCACCCTGGTCACCGTCCCCACCACGGCCGCGTCGCGCTACCAGCTCGATGCGGCGAGCGTCGAGGCGTCCTGGAGCGAACGGACGAACGCGGTGATGATCGCGAGCCCGTCCAACCCGACCGGCACCAGCATTCCGTTCCCCGAGCTGGCGGCGATCTGTGACCTGGCGCGCAGCCGCGGCGCGTGGCGGATCGTGGACGAGATCTACCTCGAGCTCGCCGACCCGGACCGGGACGGCTCCCCCGCCCGCAGCGTGCTCGCCGCCGACCCCGCGGCGGTCGTGATCGGCAGCTTCTCCAAGTACTTCGGGATGACCGGCTGGCGGCTCGGCTGGGCGGTGCTCCCCGAGCCGCTCGTGGCGCCGGTCGAGAGGCTGGCGATGCACTACTTCCTGTCCGCCTCCACGCCCGCGCAATATGCGGCGCTGGCCGCGTTCACGCCGGAATCGCTGGCGCTCTGCGAGCAACGCCGCCTCGAGCTGGTCGCCCGCCGTCACCTGGTGCTGGACGGCCTCGCCGCCCTCGGCCTGCCGGTGCCGGTGAGGCCCGACGGCGCCTTCTACGTGTACATCGACGTGTCCGGCACCGGGCTGGACGCCTGGACCTTCTGCGAACGCGCGCTCGACTCGGTCCATGTCGCCCTGACGCCCGGACGCGACTTCGCCGCCGCGACCGCCGACACCCACGTGCGGCTGTCCTATGCCGCGTCCGCCGACGAGCTGACCGAAGGGCTCAGCCGCCTCGGGACATTCCTCACCAGCCTCGGCTAGCGGAACATCGTCCGGGCCGCCCGGGCCATCACCAGCGGGTCCTTCTCGTAGTGGTGGACGGGGGTCAGCGGCTTGTCGAGCCCGAGCAGCGTATAGACGGCGAGCTGGGCGGCACGCACCGAGTACTGCTCGGTGAAGACCATGTCGAACGGCATCTCGGCGAATTGGCTGACGAAGGCCAGGTTCGTCGAACCGTCCGGCACCACCTTGGGACGGTCGAGGGTGGTCCGCCGGTTGAACAGCGCGGACGCGTACGGCATGTGCGACGGAACGACGTTGACGATCGAGTCCATGATCCGCTCGGTGTGGTTGCCGATCGGGTCGGCCGTCTTGTCCAGCCGCGCCAGATGACCGAGCACTTCCTGCAGCATTTCGCGTCCGGTCATCTCGATGAACGGCTTGGCGACGAAATCGCCGTGCCGCCGCGGGTACATCGCGTAGCCCCAGAAGACGCCCTGCTCCGCGGTCTGCGCGCGATAGTGCGGCTGGTGATGCACGACCAGCGACAGCAGCACATTCGAGTCGACGAAGGTGTTCAGCGCATTGCCGGGCAGCTGACGGGTGAGCCGGGAGATCTGCGCGATCAGATAGTGATCGGACGTGGTGACGGTGAAACTCGTCCATTCCGACTGCTCGCGGTCGCCGAAGAATTTGTCCGGGTGACCCAGGTTGTAGAAGTGATCGGTGGCGCGCTTCCACAGCTCGGCGCTCGGGGCGTAGCGCAGGTCCTCGACGAGCGGCGTGTCGAGATCGCCCAGAGAGGTCGAATCGGTGATCGACCCGTTGGTGTCGAAGACCAGGTCGCCCGGGTTGAGCGTGATGACGCCTGGGGCGTCGCCATTGTCGACCTCCTGGTAGCGCAGTGCGGTCACCGTGATGGTGTCCCGCAGCGGGGTGTCGGCGAACACCAGTTCGGTCACCTTGCGGTTGTTGACGAACCTGACGCCGTGATCCTTCAGGAACGCCCGCATCGGCAGGATCACCGACTCGTACTGGTTGTACGGCGTCCGCGTGACGCCCTCCAAGGTGTTGATCCGGGAGAATTCCAGGATCATCCGGTTCATGTAGCGGCGCAGTTCGGCCGCCGAGGACTGCTTCTTGAAGGCGAACGTGGTTTGCCACATCCACCAGAAGTTGGTGGTGAAGAAGTGCGGACTGGAGGCGAACCACTCCTCGATCGAGATGTCGTCGAGCTCGGACTCGCGAGATTCCGGCAGCATCATCAGCCGGGTCAACAGCAGCCGCTCGGCATTGGTGAACTGCATGTGCACGGAGGAGTTGGGGCCGGAAGTCCGCAGGCCGTCGCGATCGATGAGCCGGCCGATGTCCTTGGTGGGATGAGCGTGGTCGAACTCCAGGATCTCCTCGGTCACCGACTTTCCGGGCTGCTCCAGCGACGGCACCGAGCCCATCACGTCCCAGAAGTTCTCGTAGGTTTCCTCGTTCAGCATTCGCCCGCCGCGATTGGTGAAGCCTGCGTCGTTCGACAGTGGGCCATGGCCGTACTCGGACGCGAAGTCCTTCGTGGCCTGGCCGTCGTTGGCCCCGTGCTTCTCCAGGCCCAGCATGGTGATCTGGCTGCCGTCCCAGCCGCCGTCGCGGATCAGATAGATCCCCGCGGCCAGGTTTCCGATGCCGGTCCCGATCATGTATGCGTGCGGTGCCATCGCAGTCGCGCTTCCTTTCTCAGTCGTGCCGGACGCGGTCGCGTCCTGGGTGGGACGGACGGAGGTTGGTCGCCGCGTCCAAAGTGGAGTGTACTCCATTTTGAGTCTGATCCGTTAGACTCGACGTCGACGCAGCACGGACGCGGACGCGCGGCAGGCCGGCCGAAGCAGACGGGGAGGATCATGAAGAACGACGAGACGACCGAGGAGCCGACGGCGCCGATCGGGCTGCGGGAACGCAAGAAGTCCGACCGCCGCCGGCGCATCTTGGCCGCGGCCGCCCGGCTCTTCGCCGAGCGCGGCTACGACTCGGTGACGACCGCGGAGATCGCCCGGGCCGCCGACGTCGGCGTCGGCACCCTGTTCCGGTACGCCGGCTCGAAAGCAGAACTGCTGGTGTCGGTGATGAACGACCGGGTCTCCGAGGGCATCGCCGAAGGGCTCGCCCGAGCCCGCGGCGGCGAGGACCTGGAGCGGTCGATCCTGGCGATCCTGCGGCCGCTCGCCCGGGAGTCCTTCGACCACCCCGAGAACATGCTGGCCTACGAGCGCGAAGCCCTGTTCGGCGTCCCCGCGCACCGCGAGGCCGCGAGCGCCCGCGTCTCCGAGATCGAGGGAGCCATCCTGGACGTCCTGCGCACCCACCGGGCACGCCCGCGCAGCGCGTCCGTCGGCTTGGAGGACATCGCCCACACCATCTACGCCACCCTCTACGTCGACATCGTCCGGGTCGGCGTCGGCCATGCCCCGCTCGCCGACCTGCCGGACCAGGTTCGGCGTTCGGTGCACATGCTGGTGGGGGCCCTGCTGGAGGACCAGGCGGCCTCCACGGACGGACGGCCCTGATCCGACACCGGACGATCGATGATCGGGGACGCGACAACCACCGCCGCGATGCGGTCGCCTGCCATCCGGCCTACTCCGCGTCGGCGTCGCTCTGCATCGCCCCGATGGCGTTGCCGGCCGGGTCTTCGAAGAAGATCAGATGCCCCACCCCGCTGATCGTGAACCGGTCCATCAGAATCCTGCCGCCCGCCGCGACGACCGCCCGCGCGGTCGCCTCGACGTCCTCGACGGTGAAGGTGCACTCGGGGGCGATCGTCCGCCGGCCCGCGATCAGCTCGCGGCGCTGCTGCAACGCCCCCTGAACGGGGGCATCCTCCGCGCCGGTTCGAATGTGGTAGAACCCGGGCGGTCCCCAGGGTACGAAGCTCCAGCCGAACACCTTCTCGTAGAACGCCCGGGAGGTCGGAATATCGTCGGCGTTGAGCGCGAAGTGCGCGAGATTCACTGCCATGTTCATCATGGTCTCAACGAGGCTCTTTGTCAGGCCATCTAATATCTGACCAGATATGTCGAAAACACGACACGAAGGCGAGCCGTACGTCCGCGGCTACGCCGTCACGCATCCGCCAGGAACTGCGGCGCTGCCCATCGAGCCCGGCTGGGACCAACTCGTCTACGCAGCCTCGGGATCGATGACCGTCGTCGCGGCGGCAGGCTCCTGGACGGTGCCACCCGCGCGGGCCCTGTGGATCCCGCACGGGGAGCAGGTGCAGATCGTCAACCGCTTCCGCGTCGCGGTGCGCACCCTCTACTTCGCCACCGAACTGAACGCCCTGCCTCCTGCGACCCGCACCGTCACCGTGACCGGACTGGTTCGCGAACTGCTGCTGCACGCGGTGACCCACAGCCCCCTGGACCTGGACGTCCCCACCGACAGCGCGCTGCTGACGCTGCTGATCGACCAGCTCCACTATCTCTCCGACGAACCGCTGTGGCTGCCCACCCCGGCCGACTCCCCCGTCGCTCTCGCGGCCGCCGAGTTGATCCGGGACGACCCCGCCCGATCCGCCACCGACGTCGCCCGGACGGTCGGCGTCAGCCAGCGCACGCTCGAACGCATGTTCGTCGCCGCAACGGGATTCACCTTCGGCGCCTGGCGACGGCGTGCGCGCATCCTGGCCTCGCTGCACCACCTGGTTGCCGGCGACTCCGTCACAGCGACGGCGCCCGCCGTCGGTTACAGCACGCCCTCGGCCTTCGTCACCGCCTTCAAGCACCAGCTCGGCGCGCCGCCGAGTGTGTATCTCCGCTCCTGAGATCCGCGGGCCCGGCCACGCCGTGCCGCAGGCCGTCCCACGTCCGTCACGAGACAGGATCCGACGCGCCTTTCTCCAGCGCGGCGGCGAAAGAGGTCCAGAACGTGGCGACGAGATCGTCGATTGCGCCGGACGCCAGCACGTCCGATTCCCAGCGAATGCACACCTCGGGCGCTCCGACCACCGTCACGCCGAGGTAGACCAAGATGCTGCGCAGCTGCGATTGGGCGACGGCGGTTCCCGCCCCGTTGAGACCGGTGCCGATGATCGCGGCGGTGCGGCCGGCGAAGGAGTTGTTGCCCCACGGCCGGGAGCCCCAGTCGATCGCGTTCTTCAAGGCACCCGGGACGGAGCGGTTGTACTCAGGCGTCACGAAGAGCACCGCGTCGACCGACTCCAGTGCCTGCTTGAACACGACGGCTTCGCCGGGAAACGCCTCGTCCCGGTCGTAGTTGTACAGGGGCAGGTCACAGATCGGGATTTCCGCCAGCTCCACCGTTTGAGGCGCCCTGGCGATGACATGGTCCGCCAGCTGCCGGTTGATCGACGACACGGACAAACTGCCCACGATGTACCCCACACGAATACCCACCAGCGGCTCCCTTCGTTGACGTGTTGATGCCAGGTCATCCGACCCGGTAGACAGCAAAGCCCGCTGCCTGGGCGCCACGGAACTGCCGAATAGTGACCACAGTTATACGGTGGGCGCATGAATCTGGAGCTTCGGCACTACCGGCTGTTCGCGACCGTCGCACGGACGCAGAGCTTCTCCGCAGCCGCGCGGGCGCTCGGCATGTCCCAGCCGGCTGTGTCGCGCGGCGTCGCGGTGATCGAGCGTCGACTCGGCACGCAGTTGGTCGAACGCACGACCCGGAGCTTCACCCTCACCCGGGCGGGCACCACCCTGCAGGCCGAGGCACGCCACGTCCTCGATGCCGCCGAGGCTGCAGAGGCGGCAACCATCCGGGCCGGGTCCCGGCAGGCACTCGTCGTCGGCGTCAAAGCCGACAGCGCGGGCGACTTCCTGCATCTCCTGCTCGAGGAGTACCGCGATCCGTCGCACGATCCGGGGGTCGAGTTCGACTTCCGCGAAACCCACGAACTCGCCGACGCCGTCCGCCGAGGCGCGTGCGACGCCTGCCTGGTCGCCTGGCCACTCGCCGATCCCGGCCTGGCTTCAGTCGAACTGTGGAGCGAACCACGCGTCGCTCTCATCGCGGACACCCACCCGCTGGCGAGTGCGGCACGCCTCCGCATCGACGACTTCCTGCACGAACCGGTGGCCAACTGGCCGGGGCTACCCGACGAACTGGACCGCTACTACCAGGGCCGGGACACTCTGCCGGTCGATGCCGGCGCCGCCGTCGGCCCAGCCGTGCACGGTTTGGCCGAAACGCTCCGGCTGGTGGAACTGGGCAGGGCGATCACCTTCCTCCCCCTGTCGGTGGCCGAGAGGTTCAGCAGACCGCACCTGGTTCTGCGCACCGTCAGCGGGCTGAGCGGCAGCCGGATGTTCCTCGCCTGGCGTGACCACGGCGTCACCTCGGAGCTTGAGCGGTTCATCGGCGCCTGCCGCCGCCTTGCCGCCGACCGCAGTGGGCGAGGTTGACCTGCGCCCCACAGTGCTCAGCGTCCGAGTCGGCCCCACGGCATAGTCGACGACCGCATGTCGGACGGGGTTGTAGTCGCTGCGGACAGATGCAATGCGACGAACACGGCCAGGCGAGCGATGCCCAGCACCGGCGTAATGAGGGCCACGGTCGTGGTCATGCGTCTCCCCTCGGTGATGCCCCCGGCATCACACCGCACGCAACGTCGGGTTCAACTTGGCGCGCCCCGGCGCGGCCGACCGTCGCACCCGCTCAGCGGTTGAGCTGGAGGCGCGACCATGCCAGGCAGGAGAGCAGGACGGACGCCAGGGGAACCGCGAGCGTGAGCGCCAGTTGCGAGGCCGTCACGGCGGCGCCGCCGGACATGGCCCAGAGCGCGGGTGCGGCGAACGGCATCCAGCCTCCGGCTCCGGCGAGGGCACCGACCTGAGCGACGACAACGAGCGCGACCGTGCATCCGACGGCCGCGAGCACGGAGCGGGTCACTGTTGCGATCCACGCGATCGGCCCCGTGATCCCCGCGGACAGGAGGGCCAGGATGAACAGCCGCCCGAGCGCCGCCCACGCTTCGGCGTCCGGCGAACCGTACCCGAGCGCGAGACCGAGGACGAGGACACCCACGGTGAGCATGGTGCCGACCACGACAACCCACAACGCGTAGACGGTGAGCTTGGCGAGCGCGATTCGGGCGCGGCCGACGGGCAGGGCGAACAGACCGGCGATCGTGCCCTCGGTGAACTCGCGGCCGAACATCCAGGCCAGCACGATCCCGAAGCCGAGGATGGCGGCGACGGCGGTGACCTGGGCTGCCCCGGCCAGCAGGCCGTCCCAGTTCAGGGTGCCGGCGGGCCCGGCCTTCGCCGCCAGGTCGGGGTTGCCGCCGGCCACGCCCGCGGTGATCCCGCCGAGCAGTGCAAGCATGCCCACAACGACGGCGAGGGTGGCGATCACCCCGACCAGGGAGTGCGTCAGCTTCACGGCCTCGGCCCGGATCGCCGCCCTCATCGGCGAGCCTCCGCACCCTGGCGCTGCTCGTCGTCGTCACGGATGCGTTCGAAGAAGACGCGTTCGAGGTCACGCCCGGTCGTGTCGAGAGTGCCGATCAGGCGTCCCGCGTTCATCAGCAGCACCCGGTCCGCGATCCGCGCCACCTCGTCGAGATGGTGGCTGCTGACCAGGATCGACGCGCCCGCCCGGGCACATCGCAGCAGTTCTTCGCGGAGCAGGATCACCGACGCGGGATCGAGCGCGTTGCTGGGCTCGTCCAGCACGATCAACCTGGGGTTGTGCTGCATGGACGCGGCGAGGCCGACGCGCTGCCGGTTGCCCAGCGAGAGACGCCGAAACCGGCGCTCCGCGACCGAAGCGAGCCGCCACCCCTCGATCGCCTGCTCGACACACCCAGGGTCGGCGCCACGCAGGAGCGCGGCGAGCCCCAGGTTCTTCCGGACGGTCAACTCCGGGTAGGCCAAGGGCACCTCGATCAATGCCCCCACCTGCACCCAGGCGGACCCGGGCACCGCGTCCAGTGGCTGCCCGAGCACCCGCACGGTGCCGGACTGCGGACGGAGCATCCCGAGCGCCAGGCGCATCAGGGTCGTCTTTCCAGCGCCGTTCAGACCGACCAGCGCGACGATCTCGCCCGGCTCGACGGCGAACGCCAGATCGGTGACGCCGGCGCCATTGTGGAACACGCGGCTGACCTGCTCGAAGGCGAGCACCTCACTCACCGCCCAGCACGTCGACGGCCGACGCGAGGACGTCATCCAACGACGCGCCCTCCATCTGGGCCCAATCGAGCAACGCCGTGCTCAGTCCCGCGATCACCGCGGCCACCGCGATGCGGGCTGGGGCCTCCAGCACACCACGATCGAGCAACGCAGCCGTCAGTGCGGCAGCGGTGTCGTTGCTGTTTCGCTCCACCGCTCCACGCAGCGCCGGCGTCCGGGCCACGATCAGCAGGATCTCACGCAGCTTCTGGGTGCTCTCGGCGTCGACCTGCAACCATGCCTGCCGGATGCCCTGCACCAGGGCCCGCATCGGGGGTTCTTCGCCGGGGCGGGCGCGCACCGCCTCAGCCATCAGCGGGTCGAACGGGTCGGCCAGCAGCAGCGCCTCCTTCGTGGCGAAGTGTCGGAACAACGTCATCTCGCTGACCCCGGCACGCTCCGCGACCTGGGCCGTCGTGGTCGCCTCGTACCCGCGCTCGGCGAACAACTCCACGGCTGCCCGCTGCAGCGCCTGATGCGTCCGGTCCCATCGCCCCATGCCTCATATGTTAGTCACTAACTATTTTTCGGCAACCCAGACACCTCCGCCGGCGACTTCCACCCGCGCCGTCGTCGATTCAGTTGAGGTCGGCGATGCCGGTGCGGAGGGCGAACAGGACGAGTTGGACGCGGTCGCGAGAGTGGGTCTTGGCGATGAGGTTGCCGATATGGCTCTTGACGGTGGGCATGGTGAGCCAGAGCGCGTCGCAGATCTCCTGATTGCTGAGCCCCTGGGCGACGAGGCGAAGCACCTCGCGTTCGCGGCGGGTGAGCAGGCCGACGACCGGACGGCATCGGCGCCGTCGATGGCCTGCCACAGCACGCGCATGTCGGGTTGGGCGTCGATGATCATGGCGAGACCGGCGGTGAAGAAGGGTTCGTCGTCGGCGAGGGCGATGGTGATCACGGACGGCTCCACGGCAGCATCGCGGTGATCGTCCAGCCGCCGGTGGTGGGGTCGGGCCCGGCATGGATGGTGCCGCCGAAGGCGCGGGCGCGTTCGTCCATGCCGATGAGGCCGTGTCCGGTCTGTTCCTGCGGACAGGGCCGGAGCGTCTGGGGCGGTCTCCTGCAGCCCGCCGAAGGACACTGCGGACCTGGTGGACGGCGGGACGGTGGTGCGCCGCCATCAGCTGCTCCCACTCGATGGCCCGGGAGCTGTCAGATCGTTCGGTCGCCAGAGAAACGAAAGAGGCGCCAGCCGTCCCGGTCTGACGGGTGAACTGACCCGCGCCAAGCCGGAAATCCCTTGTCCAGTCGGACCGCGATGTCGCTGGGGACCCGAATCCGCTGGTCGGAGAACACTGCCCGGGCATGCCGATAGCTGTCCCAGGCGCTCAAGCCGGAGGCGAACCAGTGGTGGAAGGCCGTGGCGAAAATCAACGCGACCTGATCGTTCACCGGCGCTGACGTCGAGATCACCGCGCGGCACCCCTTCTCCATCAGCGCGACGTCCAACGGTACGGACCTGCCCACCTGGCCTGGACGAAACACCCCAGCACCGGAATCGCAGGCGGAGAGAAAGGTCAACTCGGTGGCACTGGCATCGACCGAGCGCAGGATGCCCGGGGCTGACAGCAGGTCATCGTCCAGCAGGATGCCGCTCTCATACTCGCGGCTCCCAGTGACCCCGTGCCCGGCCACATGGACCAGCCGCGGCCAACTCCCCCGCCAGTCAGCCATCACCACGGCATCGGTGATGGCGCGGACGATCTCCAGTTCCGCTGCTGCAGCAGCCAGATGGCTGCCGCCCGACCCGGCATACCCGATCACACCTCCCGTCAAGTCGCCGGTGCTGAGCGAAGAGCGTCGGTGGAGTCGCAACGAATGGCTGTAGGAAGCGGTCCGGAAACCCAGGGCGAGGGCCGCGTCGTGCAGAGGAAGGTCGTACGCTCCGAGCCCCGCCGAGATCAGCAGGTCGGTGATTCCACGGTCGAGGAGCACGCGAAGTGGCGTCAACAGTTGGACGAGCGCGCCGGTCACGGTTGCCCGATCGGGTGCGGGGTAGACGATCTCGAGGTCCAGCACCTGCCCATCAAGGGTCCCATTGCCGCCGCGGTAGACCACTACCGCTGAGAACCACCGGGACTGCTCCTCTACGGAGAAATGCAGGAGAGCCTCTCCGGAGGCCAGAACCTCCGGGTTGGAATGGAGTGGTACGCGATGCACGCCCGCTTCGGCGAGGCGCAGCTCCGTGGCCGACTCGGACAACAGCTCTTGGTCAAGCGGGCTGCCAAAGGCGTGACGGCGTGCAGCGTCTTCCAGAACCTGCAACCGGCGTTCCCACGCGGCGGCCACTGCGGGGGCGGCGGACCGCGTGTCGATCGAAGGCAAGGTGGAGTCGAAGAGCGCACGCTGGCGCTGGTCGATCATCGCGATCAGGTCGGCAGCTGCTGGAGCCGGGTCGATTCTCGCCGGGGCCTCCCCGACCCACTGGTCGCGATGGTCGCGCAGGATGGTGAGGTCGGTGGTGGGTACGCCGAAGTTCCACAGATGAAGTAGGTCTCCCTCCTCGATGAGTCGGTAGAACTCGATTCGAACTATTCCCACCTCGATCAGTACGTCCAGCTGCTGCGCGGTGCGGTGGTCGTCGTAGCTGAAGTGGAAGGGCAGATACGCCGGATCCTCCTCCGGATCCAGCACAATGAACAGGTCGACGGACGAGTCGCTCGGAAAGCGGATACCGAAGCTCGGGGCATAACACCAGCGTCGCAGGCTCCGCTCATCGCGGTCGGTCTCGACGATCGCCGTCAACGTCAGCACATAGCCAGCTGAGGCACGCCAGAACCGAGCCCCCTCGGTCGCGACGGTGTCGCGCAGCCACGCCGGTGGAACGTCACCAGGATGCTCCGGCCAGGCGCCGGGTACCGACAACCACACATAGCGATCCGCCCGCGCACACTCCAGTCGCATCCGGGCGGCGTCCCGCTCCGGGTCGGCACCGAGGAGACGTGCCTCCAGCGGAGTCAGCGACCATAGAAAGCTGCTGGCTGACTCTCGACACAGCCAGGCGTAGAGCTCGTCCATCGACAATCCGTCCGGCGCTTCGGCGCAGAGCGTGGAAATGCCGACTTCGAAGTCTCGAGTGGGAGCCCATCCTTCGCCCCATGTCTCGGCGATGCGTTGCTGGAGGTGTGAACCGGCGAACCACGCCCCCAACGGGGACCCGTCCCACTCTTCGTAACGTCGCGCGGCCCACAGCATGGACTGCAGCGAGGGAAGCAGCCACGCGGCTAGATCCGGGCTCAGCTCACCACCGCGCCAGGCGTGGTTGATGAGCTGCACCACCTGGCGGGTGTCCAGTTGGTCGGCGAAGACCAGGTCAGCCGTGTCGACACCGAGTAGATGGCCTACTCCGACACCAAGAACAACCGTGCATCGGGTGATCGGCCCCCGCTCGGAAAGCTCGGGAAGCCGGGACGCCCACTCCGGAGGAAACGCGCTCTCGGCCACCTGGGTGATCCACGCGCGCCGCAGCCGATCCAGAGTGTCGGGAGTCACCTTGTGTAGTTTGGCACATGCTGGGCGACCAGAGCCGTACTGCGACACAGTCCGCCTTGACAAACCGGCTTCCCTTGTCAGCCTCAGGGGTCTTGACATCCACCGACCCAGGTAAGCCCATAAGACGTACTGGCTGAAACACGGAGTCCATGCCCCTCAAACAGCCAGATTTCACATCCTGCAAATACCTGGTTCTGAGCCGCGGCAATTCCCGCCAAGCCTGCTCCCCAGGCTCGGAACAAGAATCGCACAGAGCCTGCGAAGGATCACGAACGGGCCTTCCTGATGCACGATCAGGTACAACCTGACTGGCCGGATGCTCGACGCCAGTGTGCGACTGACGACATGACAGCCGACCTCTACAACTCGCGGGGCTGCGGCGTCAGCTGGGCCACGAGGGCTCGCGCGGCGGGTGACGGGTTGAAGCCGCTCCAGGCGAGGTACTCGATTCTGGTGGGACCGGCGGCGATGGGGATGCTCCGCAGTCGGGAGTCGGCGGGAACGACTGCGGGTGGGAGAAGCGCGATGACGAGGTCGCTGCGCACCAGGTCGAGGATCAGGTCGGTGCTCATCGCCTCGAATGCCACGTCGCGCCTGATTCCCGCCACGCGGAAGGCGATGTCGGACTGCGCTCTTCCGGGTGCGCCCGCCGGAAAGTCCACGAACATCTCCTTCGCAAGATCGTGCAGCCGCAGTCGGCGTCGTGCCGCGAGGCGATGGCCGGCGGACAGGACGGTGACGAGCCGCTCGCGGGCGAGCACGCGACTGCTCACCCCCTGCGGTGTCACCGTGTCGGCGAGCCCCAGGACGGCGACGTCCATCTCGCCGTTCTTGATCGCGGCGATGAACTCGTCGCTGCCTCCGCTGCGGAGTCCGATGCGCACCGCGGGGTGTGCGCGATGGAATGCGGCGAGGGTGGCCGGGATGTCGACGGCGGTGACGGTGGGGATGAGTCCGATGGTCAGGGTTCCGCGAATCTCGCCCATTGCGGCGGCCGCGTCGGAGATGGCGCGCTCGGCCGCGTCCAGGCTTGCGCGGGCCGCTGCCAGGAACGCGTCGCCGGCAGGGGTGAGTTCGACGCGGCGGTTGGTGCGGGCGAACAGGGTCACACCCAGCTCGCGTTCGAGGGCCTTGATCTGGTGGCTGAGCGCCGATTGGACGACGTGGCACCGCTCGGCGGCGCGGGTGAAGTTGCGCTCCTCTGCGACGGCCAGGACGTACCGCATCTGCTGCAACTCCATACCATCATGATGCAGATTCATCGCAATGATGACAACAATGTGTTGGACTCATCGTAGGGGTCGAGCCGACGATGGACGCGTGACGACCGTGACCGCCCCACCCGTACCTGCCGCAACCGGCAGGAGCCGCTTCGCCTGGACGGCGCGGACTGCGATCGTGCCGATGGTGTGGGGCACGACGTACATCGTCACCACGCACCTGCTGCCCGCGGGACATCCGCTGTTCGCGGCCATGATGCGCTCGCTCCCGGCCGGGCTGATCGCGCTGCTGATCGCCGGGCGACTGCCGCGGGGGTCGTGGTGGTGGAAGAGCCTCGTGCTGGGCACCCTGAACATGGGCGCGTTCTTCCCGCTGCTCTTCCTGGCCGCGCAACAGCTCCCGGGCGGGGTCGCGGCCACCCTGGGGGCCGGTGCAGCCGATCATGATCGCCTTCCTCGCGGTAGCGATCCTGCACGAGAGACTGTCGGTCTGGCGGGTCTGCTGGGGCGTGGTCGGCATGATCGGCGTCGCGCTCGTCGTGCTGGGTCCCGACGCGGCCATGTCACCGGTGGGCATCGTCGCCGGGCTTGCCGGGGCCGCGTCGATGGGCACCGGCGTCGTGTTGACCAAGAAGTGGGGCCGCCCCGACGGAGTCTCCCCGATCGGGTTGGCCGGCTGGCAGCTCACCGCCGCCGGACTCGTGCTCCTGCCTCCCGCCCTGCTGATCGACGGCGTCCCGCCCGGTATCGACCGCACAGCGGTGCTCGGCTACACCTGGCTCGGCCTGGTTGGCGCGCTGCTGACGTACACGATCTGGTTCGCCGGTATCCGCCGGCTGCCGGTGACGGCGACGGCGTTGCTCGGGCTGCTCTCCCCGGTGGTGGCAGCGGTCCTCGGCGCTCTGATCGCCGGCGAGGCACTCACCTCGGTCCAGTTCCTCGGCTTCGCGCTCGCCCTCATCGCGATGGTCGCGGGCCAGCTTCCGTCTCCCCAACCGAGAGCACAGATCTCATCCTGAAAGGCGTAGCCATCCTGAATCGCCGGCGCCTCGACCTGCACCACCAGGTCGACCGGCGTCCGGTGGCCCGAAACGACGAAAGCCGCCCTTTCGGACGGCCCCACAAGCATCGATTGCCCTTGTGACAAGGGAAAACAAGTGGACGCAATGGAACGCTGCGGGAACAGGCGACCACGGGTCGAGAGGCTGGTTTCCGCGTGGAATCAAGGCACCTGCGGGGATGCCGACCCCGAGGGCGAGGCCGACGACCCGCTGATCGGGGCGTCGGCGGAACCAAGTAAACGACCTCGAACACGGCTCACTGACGAGGAAGTGGACGCTATGCGAACAGCCCGCGAGCAAGGTGTCAGCGTGAACGCGCTGGCGCGCCGGTTCGGGGTTCACCGAGGCACGGTCTGGGCGAAGACGCGCTGACCGACGCGCAGCAGCGCGCGGCGTACAGACACCTTTCGCGGGATGAGAACGAGGCAACGTTGACCCGCTCGGGCTCGCTAACCGCTGGGCACCCTCACTGCTTCGTTCTGTGTTGCTTCACCGCTTTCACGGTTCCGTCGGGGTTGTAGGTAATCCATTCGCCGGACTTACGGCCGTGATCGTATTCTCCGGCATCGAGCGGGCGGCCCTGGGCGTCCCAACGCTCCCATCGGCCGCGCTTGACATCGCGATCGATATCGCCGCGTTGCAACAGGGCACCGTTGGCGCGATACCAGGTCCAGGTCCCATGCAGCACGCCGTGTTCATAGGGGCCTTCGGAGCGGAGCCTGCCGTCAAGGGAGTAGTGTCGCCAGGTTCCGTGGCGCTCGCCTTCGCCGTAGTTGCCGACCATCACCCCGCCGTGGGGGTCTGGCTCGGTCCACTGGCCGGTCTTCCGGCCCTGGTCATCGAGCGTGTTGGGCGACTCAGGTGCGGCTCCTACGCGCGGCTCGTGAGCTTTGTTCCGTGTCATGACTCTGTGCTTCGCGCTACAGCGGCGGTTCGGTCGTTGAAGACCAACTCCCAGAGGTGCCCGTCAGGATCGCTGACATATGCGGTGCATGCGCCGTCGTGCTCGGCGGCTGGCTGGGCGGAGCCTCCCGCGTCTGCGGCGCGGGCGACAACATCGTCGATCTCCTTCTTACTGCCCATCGCGCACGAGACGACGACAGCGCCGGGGTGAGCAGTCACCGGGCCTGCGATACCGGCGCGTTCGACATAGGTCGCGTACTCGCTGAGCTCGATCAGAAACAGCGACAGGTTCGGCAGCTCGAAGGCGATCATGTACTCATCGATCCCCGGCGTCTGCAGGCCCAGGCCATCGCGGTAGAAGCGCAACGAGCGCTCCAGATCGGCAACGGGTAGCGAGACGACAACAGTGGCAGGGTTCACGACCACGATCATAACATGCCTTGCTATTCACATGAATGATCGGCAATACTTGAGCATATGGATGGTTTCGCGGTGATCGCTGAACCGACCCGGCGCGCGATCGTGGATCGCCTCCGGCTCGGTGAGAGCGACGTAGGCGGCCTTGTTGATGAGCTGCGGGTGTCGCAGTCGCTGGTGTCCAAGCACCTGCGGGTGCTGCGACAGGCGGGTGTGGTGGAGTCGGAGGTCGCGGGCAAACGCCGGATCTACCGGCTCACGGGCCGGCCGCTGCCGGACGTGCTCGCCTGGGTCGCGCCCTACATCGAGCGATGGAACACGAGCTTCGACCGGCTGGCAGCAGCTCTTGATGAGGAGGAACGATGACGGACACCCCGCAGGCTCCGCGCGACGAGGCGATCGCAGCGCAGGTCCACGCGCCGATCGAGGTGGATCTGGAGCTGGAGGAGGATCAATGGACGATCGTGATGCGCCGACGGTTCCCACACGCCCCGCAGAAGCTGTGGGCGATGCTCACCGAGCCCGCACGGCTCGCCCGTTGGTCGCCGATCGTGCCGGACCGTCCTTTGACCGAGCCGGGGCCCGCGAGTTGCCGGGAGAACTCGGGTGATGACCCGATCGATGCCGAGGTTCTTGTCGTTGACGCCCCGCGGCAGCTCGTCCACCGCTGGGGACCCGACCTGCTGCGTTGGACGCTCACGCCCGATGGCGAGGGCACCGCGCTCGAGCTACGACAAGCGACCGGGGGTCATGGGGCGGCCGTGATGCTTGTTGCCGGATGGCAGGTGTGCCTGGGGCGTCTGGCCGCCGAAGACGGCGCCGACCGAGAGCGCCCGACCGGGCAACGCGCGATGGCCTACGGGTGGGAGGAACTGCGCGACAAGTACCGAGACCAGTTCTCCGAGCGGATCGGCACACAGGAAGGCAGCATGAGCACAGCGTTCCGAGGAGTGTTCCTCACCAGCACCGATCCTGCGGCGACCGCGCGGTTCTATCGCGATATCGCAGGGTTCCCGTTGGAGCAGGCGGGCGAGGGCGGCTACAACTACTGGCGGCTGGACCGCGATGGCATGCAGTTCGCGATCCACGACGCACAGGCATTCGCGTCCTACGCCTACCCGCCCAATCGCGATTCCAACCTCGCCCATCTCTACTTCCGCGTAGCGGACCGCGATGCCTTCATCGCCCACCTCCACGATCTCGACGTGCAACCCTTTGCGGTCGACGATGTCGTGGTCACCGTGGTGGATCCCGATGGTCGCAAAGTCATGTTCGGCACCGCCTGAACGGCAAGAAGAAGGCGAAGAAACTAAAACGGGAACACAGGGCATCTTCCGATGTCTCGTGTTCCCGTAAGACACTCTGGGTGGAGCTAAGGGGATTCGAACCCCTGACCTCTTCCATGCCATGGAAGCGCGCTACCAACTGCGCCATAGCCCCGAACGGGCGGCTCGGTGACCCGAGCACGAGCAAGAACTCTAGCCGATCGTCGCCCGTCGCGCGAATCAACGACCGCTGTTCGGTTCAACCTCGGGAGCCAGCAGCTGCTCGGCGCACCGGCGGATCAGCCCGTGGTCCATGGCGTAGTACAGCGCGTAGAACCGGCGGTAGGCGTCGACCAGCCAGGCGTCCGCGCCGAGGCGTCCGATCAGCTCCCGCTGCAGCCAGGCGGCGTCCGCACCGTTGCCGGGATAGGGCGTCGTCTCCAGGAAGGCGACCGCCCCGACCTGGTCCAGGACGGGGTCCGCGGCGAGGGCGTGGACGCTGAAGTCCAGCACCGCGGTCACCCGGCCGTCGGCGTCCGCCATCACGTTGGCCGGCGCCAGATCGGCGTGACAGTAGGCCGGCTCGACCACCCGCGCACCGAGCCGGTCCAGCAGCCGGCTGACCTGCCCGTCCAGGTCGGGTACCGCCGCGGCGAGCAGCCCGTCGCTGTACCGGAGCCCGATCTCGATCTGGGCGGCCAACAGCTCGGTCAGCGAGCCGAACTCGTCGGGATCGCCCAGCACCCGTCCGAAACCGGTCCGCGGCAGCGGCAGCTCACGCAGCCGCCCGGCGGCGTCCAGCAGGCTCAGCAGCCCGGTCCGCCGCCGCTTCGGATCGGACGTCTCCGCCAGCCACTGCGCGAGCGGGACGCCGGGCAGCCGGCGTTCGATGCTGTAGTTCTGGGACCCCAGCCGGTCCTGACTGAGCACCCGCGGCAGCCCGAAACCGAGGTCGATGCCGGCCCACGACTCCAGCAGGTCGGCCAGTTCCCGGTCGGGCGGCGCGTCCCCGGGAGCCTGGATCCGGAGCACCCGGTCGTCGTCCAGGGCGAAGACGCGCGCCTCGCCGCCGCTGCCGAGCAGTGCGGACGCCTCGACACCGAACGACGCCAGGATCGCGGCCTCGTCCGGCCCCACCTGCACGTAGGTCTGCTCGACGGTCTCGGGCTGCTCGCTCACCGGGCGAACCTATCCGATCCGCACCCGGTCGTCGCGGCCCAGAACCGCACGGGCGGGGTCCATTTCGTCGGTGCCGAACAGTAGGCTGCGGCCCAACCGTGAGGTTCTCGACGAGGAGGTCGACCGTGCCGATTGACAACCCGTTCTACACGCCCGAGATGCAGGGTCCGTACGAACTGCACTCCCTGGGCCGCTTCGAACTCGAGGACGGCGGGGTGATCCCCGATCTGCAGCTGGCGGTCGCCACCCGGGGCACGCTGAACGCCGACAAGAGCAACGCGATCCTCATCCCGACCTGGTTCTCGGGCACCCATCAGACCTGGGATCAGGTCTATATCGGCCCCGGCCGAGCCCTCGACCCGGAGAAGTACTTCATCGTCGTGGTCAACCAGATCGGCAACGGGCTCTCGACCTCGCCGCACAACGCCGCCGACGCGTCCATCGCGATGTCCCGGTTCCCCGACGTGCGAATCGCCGACGACGTCCGCGCCCAGGAACAGCTGCTGCGCGAGGTGTTCGGGATCGAGCGGCTGGCGCTGGTCGTCGGCGGGTCGATGGGCGCCCAGCAGACCTGGGAATGGGCGGTGCGCTTCCCCGACAAGGTGCTGCGGGCGGCGCCGATCGCCGGCACGGCGCAGAACACGCCACACGACTTCCTGTTCACCCAGACCCTGCTGGACGCGATCACCAGCGACCCCGGTTTCGCCGGCGGCGACTACGCGTCGAACCTCGACGTGCAGGCCGGTCTCGGACGCCACGCCGACATCTGGGCGGTGATGGGGCTGTCCACCGAGTTCTGGAAGTCGGGTTTCTGGAAGAACATCCCGATGCTGAACGGCGAGACCACCGAGGAGTTCGAGACCTTCCAGGCCGGCTTCATCCGGGCCCTGTTCCAGCTGATGGATCCGAACGCCCTGCTCGGGGTGGGGTGGAAGTGGCAGCGCGGCGACGTGGCCCGCAACACCGGTGGCGATCTCGCCGCGGCGCTCGGCCGCATCACCGCCAAGACCTTCGTGATGCCGATCGATCACGACATGTTCTTCCCGGTCGCCGACTGTGCCGCGGAGCAGCAACTCACCCCGGGCAGCGAGTTGCGGGTGCTGCCGTCGATCGCCGGCCATTTCGGGTTGTTCGGCTTCAACCCCGACTACCTGGCGGCGGTGGACGCCAACCTCGCCGAGCTGTTGGCGACACCGGTCTGAGCCCCGGGGGGCCGCGCGGTTTCGACAGGCTCGACCGTCGGTGGTTGAGCCCGTCGAGACCGGGTTGGTGGCTTTCGACAGGCTCAACCGGCGATGGCTTCGACCCGGCCTAGAATCGAATCCATGACCGAGTGCCTGTCACCTCTGGTCCGCCCACTGGGCGAACTCTCTTCCACTGATCTGCCCATCGCCGGTGGCAAGGGCGCGAACCTCGGCGAACTGCTCCGCGCCGGCTTCCCGGTGCCGGACGGCTTCGTCGTCACCACGGCCGGCTACGACGCCTTCGTCGCCGCCAACGACCTGGACGCCCGACTCGCCGCCGCCGACTCACCGGACGCCGTCGCGGCCCTGTTCCGCGACGCCACCATGCCCACCGAGATCGCGGACGCCGTGGTCGACGCCTACCGCCGGCTCGGCGACGGCCCGGTGGCCGTCCGCTCGTCCGCCACCGCCGAGGACCTGCCCGGCGCGAGTTTCGCCGGCCAGCAGGACACCTACCTCAACATCACCGGCGCCGATCGGGTGCTGGACGCTATCCGGCGCTGCTGGGCGTCGCTGTGGAACGAGCGCGCCGTCGCCTACCGGGAGCGTGCCCAGCACGACGCGTCCGCGGCGCTGAGTATCGCCGTCGTGGTGCAACGCCTGGTGCCCGCCGAGGTCGCGGGGGTGATGTTCACCGCCAACCCCGCCAACGGACGCTGCGAGCAGACCGTGATCACCGCCGCCTGGGGGTTGGGCGAGGCTGTGGTCGGCGGGCTGGTCGAGCCGGACGAGTACGTCGTCGACCGCAGCCTGCCGGAGCCGATCGCGTCCCGGCGGATCGCCGAGAAGAAGGTGATGACGGTGCGCACCGACGGCGGCTCCGAGCAGATCGCCACCCCCGCCTCGCAGGCGTCCCGGGCCACCCTCAGCGATGCCCAGGTGCTCGAACTCGCCGCGCTGGGCGAGCGCGTCCAGCAGCATTTCGGCTGCCCGCAGGACATCGAATGGACCTTGGCCTCGATCCACCAACCGGCGCCCACTGCGCGACCATCGGCGGATCGAGGCTTGGCCGACGGCGTCTTCCAGCTGGTCCAGGCCCGGCCGATCACCGCGCTGCCCGAGCCGATCGGCGATGTGCCGACCGACTGGCCGCTCCCCCAGCCCCGCGACCTCTACTTCCGGGCCAGCATCGTCGAGCAACTGCCCGACCCGCTGACCCCGCTGTTCGCCGACCTGATCCGGGTCGCCGTGCCGATCGGACTGAACAAGCTGCTGGCCGCCTTCAACCCGAAGCTGGTCGGCACCGGCGTCGACTTCCCCACCATCAACGGCTACGCGTACTACGAGTACAGCCGGGCGGCGCTGGGCCGGATGTCGGGACTCACCCCGGTGGCCATCCTGATGCTCAGCCGGAAGGACTTCGTGCTGGACCGCTGGCACGACCACGCCCTGCCCGACTATCGGGCGGCGGTCGCGGGCTGGGTCGACCGATACCCGGCCGCGCTGCCGGCGTCCGAACTGATCGGCGGGGTCCGCGACCTGCTCACCGCGGCATGCATCTACTACAGCAATGTGCAGATGGTGATCCCGGCGGCCGCCCTCAGCGAACTGACCTGGACCGGGCTCTACAACGCGCTGCTGCGCCGCGACGGCGATCCGCAGGCTTCCGATTTCCTGCTCGGCTTCGACTCCACCCCGGTGCGGGCCGAGAAGTCGCTGCACGCCCTCGGTGTCTGGTGCCGGACGGTGCCGGGGCTGGCCGACGCGCTGGACGCCGCCCCGGCCGCGGACGTGCTGACGGCCTCCCCGGAGGGTGTCGACGCGGACGACTGGGCGGCGTTCGTCACCCGGCTGCGCGACCATCTGAGCGAGTTCGGGCACACCATCTACAACCTGGACTTCGCCAACCCGGTACCTGCCGACGACCCGACCCCGGTACTGGAGGCGCTCAAGCACGCCATCGCCGGACGGTCGGCCGATCCCGAACAGCGGCAGCGCGAGACGACCGAACGTCGCGAGCGGCTCACTCGGGAACTGCTGGCGCGACTCGATCCGGTGCGCCGCACGACGGCCGCCGGGAGCCTGGCCACCGCGCAGCTGTGGGCGCCGATCCGCGAAGACGCGCTGGCTGCGATGGGGCTGGCCTGGCCGACGATCCGGCGGCTGCTGCGCGAGCTCGGCGGACGCCTCACCGGTGCGGGTGCCATCGCCCGCCCCGACGACGTGTTCTGGCTCACCGCCGCCGACGTGGACGCCGCGTCCGCTGCCCTCGATGCCGGCACGGAGCGGCTCGACGACCACAGCGCATCGGTCGAGCAGCGGCGCCGGGAGTGGCGCGGCCGGCAACTGGCCAGTCCCCCGCAGTACCTTCCGGTGTCGGGCTGGATCAGCTGGATGGACAGCATGATGCCGGCCCACGAGGGCGAGCAGACCGGCCCAGTGCTCAAGGGCACCGGCGGCTCCGGTGGACGGGTCACCGCCCCGGCCCGGGTGCTCGCCGGACCGGACGACTTCGCCGCCTTCCAACCCGGAGAGATCCTGGTCGCCCCGATCACCACACCGGCCTATACGCCGCTGTTCGCGCTGGCGTCCGGGGTGGTGACCGATGTCGGCGGCGTGCTCAGCCACGGCTCGATCGTGGCTCGCGAGTACGGCATCCCGGCCGTGCTGGGCACCGGGAGCGCCACCAAGCGGATCCGCACCGGCGACGTGATCACCGTCGACGGAGCTGCCGGCACCGTCCGGCTGACTGGTGTGGACGAACCCGACGAGGCACCGGCAAGCCCACGAGTGCCGACCTGGGCGTGGGTCACCGCCGGCACCGCGACGGCAGCCGTCGGGGTGGCACTGATGACGAGGCACCGGCGGCACGAACCGATTCGTGGTTGATATCAGCCGCGTCGATCGGCCGCCGACAGGCTCGAACCACTTTCTCGTGGAAATGACCAGCTTCCCGGGCCATCATTTCCACCAGGAAGTGGTTCGAGGGCCAAACCTGCCGGATCACCCGCGTCATAACCACCGAAAGCTGGTTCGAGCCGACGATCGTCCACTGGGGCGGGCTCACCCCACCCTCGGTGCAGCTGCGGAAACGCAACCTCAAGCGCTATCAGTGCGGTGTTCGCTGGTTGAGCCTGTCGAAACCCGTTGCCAGCGGTCTCGGCACGCTCGACCAGCGGAAATCAGCGCTTCTCGAGCAGAGGGGGACGGGTGCCCGAGGCAGGTAGGTGGGCGTCCTGACGATCGGCCGAGCGTGCGAGGCCGATCGGAGGGTGGGCGGCGAGGGCACCCGTCCCCCTCTGCGGCAGCAGACCCACCACACATCCGGCACACCCAGAGAGCTCAGACCCCGTCCGCGACATTGTTGTAGGACAGCAGCCGCCAGCGTTCACCGCCGGGCTGCAGCACCGACCAGGAGGCGTTCCACAACCCGCCCAGGGTGAGGTTGTGGGCGTAGTCGAGGCCGAGCAGGAACACCATCGCCACCCGCAGCGCGAAGCCGTGGCCGACCGCGACCACGGTGGAGCCGTCCGGGCTGGCTTCGGCGATGTCCAGCAGCGCCTCCGCGACCCGGGCCCCGGCCTGAGCGCCGGTCTCCCCGGACGCCGAGCGCCGGGCGTCGCGTCCCGCGGCCAACGCCTCGGCGAAATCGGGGTGGGCGGCGAACACCTCGGCGTTGGTCATCCCGACCCAGTCGCCGACGTCGATCTCCTTCAGCCGCGGGTCGAATTCGATCGGCAGCCCGGTGTGCCGGGCCAGTTGCTGGGCGGTGGCGGACGCCCGACCCAGGTCGGAGGACACAATCCGATCCGGTCCGAGGGCGGCGATTCGCGGGGCCGCGGCCGCCGCCTGGGTCAGGCCCCGAGCGTTCAGGGCGACGTCGGCCTGGCCCTGGTAGCGGCCCTCCGCATTCCAGGCCGTTTCGCCGTGGCGCCAGACCACGACCCGTGCTGCCGTCATCTCAGGAGACGGAGCTGTCGACCGGCTCGGGAAGCTCCAGGTCGATCCGCGGGCAGTCCCGCCACAGCCGCTCCAACGCGTACAGGGCGCGCTCCTCGGTGTGCATCACGTGCACCACGAGATCGATGAAGTCCAGCAGCACCCAGCGGTTCTCACCATGCCCCTCGCGGCGGGCCGGCTTCGTCTTCTCGGCCAGCAGAGCCTCTTCGACGGCGTCCACGATGGCGCCCACCTGACGTTCGTTGGAGGCGCTGACGATCAGGAAGACGTCCGTGATCGCCAAGGGTTCCGATACGTCGAAGGCCACCAGATCGCTGCCCAATTTGTCGGACGCCGCCCGTGCGGCGATGCGGGTGAGGGCGATCGCGTGGTCTGTTGCAGTCATCTGGCTCCCGGTTCGGCGGTTGGTTCTGGTGCTAGCGGTAGAGGCCGCGCTTGGCGATGTACTGGACGATACCGTCCGGAACCAGGTACCAGATCGGCAGATGGTCGCGGACCCGGTTGCGGCAGTCGGTGGACGAGATGGCCAGCGCCGGCACCTCGATCAGAGTGACCTTGTCGGACGGCAGGTGCGCGATGTCGTGCTCGCCCAGAGTGGTGCCGGGCCGGGTCACCCCGACGAAGTGGGCCAGGTCGAACAACTCCAGCACCCCGTGCCAGGTCAGGATCTGGCTCAACGCGTCGGCGCCGGTGATGAAGAACAGGTCGACGTCCTCGCCGTAGTGCCGGCGCAGGTCGCTCAGGGTGTCCAGGGTGTAGGTGGAGCCGGGCCGGTCGATGTCCACCCGGCTCACCGAGAACCGGGGGTTGGACGCGGTGGCGATGGTGGTCATCAGGTAGCGGTCCTCGGCCACCGACACCTCGCGATGCGCCTTCTGCCACGGCTGCCCGGTGGGTACGAAGACGACCTCGTCGAGGGCGAATTTGGCGGCCACCTCGCTGGCGGCCACCAGGTGGCCATGGTGGATGGGGTCGAAGGTGCCACCCATCACACCCAAGCGGCGACGCCTGGAGCCGTCATCGACCCAGGCGATCCCGGTATTGGTCATCAGGCGTGCGGGCGGCTCTTACCCACGCCGAAGACCACCCGCAGCCCGATCAGCAGCAGAATGAACACCGCTCCGCCGATGATCCACGGCTGGTACGGATTGTGCGCCGCCGCCGTCTCCAGTAGAAAACCCATGCGCGGGATCCTAACGGGCCGGGGCTGCCGGGACCACCGCCCCGCCGCAGGGCGGATCGGACGGTTGCCGCGCCGCTTGCCCCGTCCGCCTCGCCGGCCAACCACGTTGACATCCCGACTGGGTGCGCCGCCCATCCGGCGCTCGCCTAACTATTTGGGGCTCGCTGAACTCAGCGAGCCCCAAATAGTTAGGGAAGCGCTGATCAATGCTGTTCCGAGCGAGGACGTGCCCGGCGGGATGAGCTGCGGCCCCCAGATCTTGTGGGCGTACTGGACGTACGGCGCAAGTTTTGGGGGCCGCAGATCGCCCGCCGGGGACGCCGCAGCCGGGACATGATTGATCAGCGCTTCCTTAG
>NZ_JASGDE010000172.1:0-59925 GCF_047607385.1 Micropruina sp. | reverse complement strand
GCTGAGTTCAGCGAGCCCCAAATAGTTAGGCGAGCGCAAGGTGAGGCGAGCTACAGCTGGCCGCCGCGGGCCCGAATCCGGCGGACCAGCTCCAGGTACACCTCGGGGGTGGTGGTCTCGCAGCCCAGCGGGTTGTTCACCTTGCCCAGGCCGTGATGGTCGGACGACCCCAGGGTGAGCAGCCCAAGCCGCTCGGCCAGCGCCCGCAACCGCACCCGAGTGTCGGCGTCGTGGTCGGGGTGATCGACCTCCACCCCCTCCAGCCGGTACTCCATGGTCAGCTCGGACAGCCTGGCCGGGGTCAGCTCGCGGTCGCGTCCGCGTCCCCACGGGTGCGCGATCACCGGGACGCCGCCGGCCCGCCGGATCAGCTCGACACCGCGCCGCAGATCGCAGGAGTAGCGGTTGGCGTAGGCCGGGCCGCCCTCGTAGAGGAACCGGTCGAAGGCCTCCTGCCGGTCCTTCACGTAGCCCTTGGCGACCATCGCGTCCGCGACGTGCGGACGTCCCAGCGACGGGCTGGCCCCGACCTGCGCGGCGATCTCGGTCTCGGTGAGCGGCATGCCCAGCCCGGCCAGCTTGGCCAGCATCTCCGGCAGCCGCCCGGTGCGTCCCACCCGGACCCGGGCCAGTTCGTCCAGCAGCGGCTCGACGTGCGGGTCGCAGCCGTAGCCGAGCAGGTGCACGCTGGCGCCGTCCAGCTGGCAGGACATCTCGATCCCGGGCAGCACCACGACGCCCGCCTCGTCGGCCGCCAACCGGGCCTCGCGCAGCCCGTCGAAGGTGTCGTGATCGGTCAGCCCCAGCACGTCGATGCCGGCCTGGGCGGCCTTGCGCACCAGCTGGGTGGGCGTGTCGGTGCCGTCGGAGACGCTGGAATGGGTGTGCAGGTCGATCCGCATGCGGGTAATCCTGCCGCACCCGCCGGCGTCGCACGGCCGGCGCCCAGCCTTGCGGCACCTGTCACGGGTCTGCACCGGGCAGATACCCGGCGGATCTCAGCACAGCAGTTGGTGCCGAGATCCGCCGACTGTCCGCCACTGGTTGGCCAGGTGCCGACAAGCTCGACCAGCGAAAGCCTCAGCCGGGCAGCAGCGACCGCACCACCCGGACGCCGACGCTCACCCGCGCCACATCCGGCTCCTCGCAGACCGCGGCCAGGGTGGCGACCTTGTCCGGGATCGCCGGTGTGCGGGCCAGCCACTCGTCGACCTGCTCACCGGCCGGCCGGGACGGATCGACCAACACCGCCGAGGTGAGTTGTGCGTGCACCCCCAGCAGGTCGTCGCGCAGCGCGGCCCGGGCCATCGTCTCCCAGCGGTCGTGCTGCGGCAGCGCCACGATGGTGTCGTGCAACTGATCCAGCCCGAGCCGGTCGGCCAGGTCGAAGGCGACCGCGGCGACCGTGAGCACCGGGGCCTGCCTGGCCTGCGCGATCTCGACGATGGCCATCGCGAAGTGCGAGTAGGCGTCCTGAGCCACCTCCTCAGCGAGCGATTGCGGCACCCCCTGGGCGGTCAGCCGCTCGACGTGCCGGGCAGCGGTCGCGGCCTGCCGAGGAGTCAGCAGCGAACCCAACCCTGCCCGCACCTCACGGACACCGTCGGTGAACTGCGCGGTGGCGGCGACGATGTCGAGAGGTGCCCGGCGGTTGGCCAGCAGCCACCGGGTGGCCCGCTCCACCATGCGACGCAGCGCCACCCGCAGCTCGGTGACCACCTGGGCGCTCAGGTCGCTGGCGCCGCGCAGCGCCACCTCCGACTTGCCGACCTGGTAGATCGACCGGGCCGCCAGCTGGGCCCGGATCACCTCGGTGATCGCGGCGTTGGTTTCGTTGTGCAACCGGAAGTAGGCGGTGATGCCCTGGGAATCGACGAAACGGTTCACCGCGACCGAGGTGATGATCTCGCGAGCCAGCCGGTGCCGGGTCATACCTTCGGCGTAGCGGGCCTGCAACTCCTTCGGGAAGTACTGGATCAGCCGGTCGGCCAGATACGCGTCGTCGGGCAGATCGGAAGCCAGCACCTGATCGGTGAGGTAGATCTTCGTCCAGGCCAGCAGCGTGGCCAGCTCCGGCCGGGTCAGCCCGCGTCCGGATTCCCGGCGCTGGTCGAGCTGCCGGGCCGTCGGCAGGAACTCGATCTCCCGATCGAGATACCCGGCCCGCTCCAGGATCTGCATCCAGCCCTCGTAGGCGCTGGTCAGCTCGGCGCCGCGAAAGGCGGAATTCGACAGGGCCAGGTTCTGCGCCAGGTTGTGGCTCAGCACCAGCTCGGCCACCTCGTCGGTCATCGACGCCAGCAGCTCGTTGCGCTGCTGGAGTTCCAGCCTTCCGGCGGCCACCTCGGGTGCCAGCAGGATCTTGATGTTCACCTCGTGGTCGGAGGTGTCCACACCGGCCGAATTGTCGATGGCGTCGGTGTTGATTCGTCCGCCGGCCACTGCGTACTCGACACGCCCGAGCTGGGTCCAGCCCAGGTTGCCGCCCTCCCCCACACACAGTGCCCGCACCTCGCCGCCGTTCACCCGGACGGCGTCGTTGGCCTTGTCGCCGACCTCGGCGTTGGTCTCGGTGGAGCCCTTGACGTAGGTGCCGATGCCGCCGTTCCAGAGCAGGTCGACCGGCGCCTTCAAGATCGCGTTGATCAGGTCGGCCGGGGTGAGAGAGCGGACCCCCTCGTCCAATCCGAGCGCGGCCCGCACCTCGGCACTGATCGGGATCGACTTCAGCGTCCGGGCGTACACCCCGCCGCCGGCCGAGATCAGGTTGCGGTCGTAGTCGGCCCAGGACGACCGGGGCAGCCGGAACAGCCGCTCCCGTTCGGCGAAGCTGCTCGCGGCGTCCGGGTTCGGGTCGAGGAAGATGTGCAGGTGGTTGAAGGCGGCCACCAGTCGGGTGTGCCGGCTGCGCAGCATGCCGTTGCCGAACACGTCGCCGGCCATATCGCCGATCCCGACACAGCTGAAGTCCTCGCTCTGGCAGTCCCGGCCGAGTTCGACGAAGTGCCGCTTCACCGACTCCCAGGCCCCGCGCGCGGTGATGCCCATCGACTTGTGGTCGTAGCCGGCCGAGCCGCCGGACGCGAACGCGTCGCCGAGCCAGAAGCCGCGCGCCAGCGAGATCTCGTTGGCGATGTCGGAGAAGGTGGCGGTGCCCTTGTCGGCGGCCACCACCAGGTAGGGGTCGTCGCCGTCCCAGCGGACCACGTCCGCCGGCGGCACCACCTCACCGGCGACGATGTTGTCGGTCACGGTGAGCAGGGACGCGATGAAGACCTGGTAGCAGGCCACCCCCTCGGCCAGCCAGGCAGCCCGGTCGACGCCGGGGTCGGGCAGGTGCTGCGGCACGAAGCCGCCCTTGGCGCCGGACGGCACGATCACGCTGTTCTTCACCATCTGCGCCTTGACCAGGCCGAGCACCTCGGTGCGGAAGTCCTCTCGGCGGTCCGACCAGCGCAACCCGCCGCGGGCGACGCTGCCGAACCGCAGATGGACGCCCTGCACCCGCGGCGAGTAGACGAAGATCTCGAACATCGGCCGCGGCTCCGGCAGCAGCGCCAGCTCGCGGGGCAGCACCTTGAAGGCGTGCGCCGGGGCGTCCGGCTGGAACGCGTTGGTGCGGATCATCGCCCGCAGCACCGCCAGGAACAGCCGCAGGATGCGGTCGGCGTCCAGGCTGGCCACCTCGGCCAGCTGCTGTTCGATCCGCGCGAAGGCCTCCTCGACGGCGGCCGCCCGGGCGTCGGAGTCGGGGAACCCCTGGGCCGGGTCGAATTTGGTCCGGAAGGCGGTCACCAGGGCGGCGGCGATCTCCGGGTTGTCGTTCAGCGCCGCCGCCACGTACGGCTGGCTGTACGGAATGCCGGCCTGCACCAGGTAGCGCGAGATCGCCCGCAGCCAGGCGATCTCCTGCCAGGCCAGCCCGCCGGTGGTGACCAGCCGGTTGAACTTCCCCGATTCGGCCTTGCCCCGGTAGGTGGCGTCGAAGGTGTCGACGAAGCGTTCCTGCAGTTCGGCGCTCCAGTCCTCGCCGGCGTCCAGGTCACCGGCCAGTTTCAGGCCGAAGTCGTACAGATACACGGTCCGTCCGCGCAGCTGCAGCTCGTAGGGCCGCTCGTCGAGCACCTCGACGCCCAGCACCGACAGGTGCGGCATCGCGTCGGCCAGCGACATGTGCCGGTACGACATCACCTTGAACCGGATGTCGGCGGGATCGGACGGCCAGACCGGGCTGTACACCTGGTAGGCCAGATCGTCGTCGTCGGCCAGCCCGTTGGCCAGCACCAGGTCCTCCACGCCGACCTGGGCGGAGTATTCCTCCTTGTAGGCGTCGCTGAACTCGACCCCGCGGGCCTCACTGGCCAGGTCCCGGGCGGCGCTCTCGAATTCGTCGTCCCAGCTCCGGGTGGCGGCCTCGATCCGGGACTCCAGCGCGGCCTCGTCCAGGTCGGCGAGCAGCGGGTCGCCGTCCGGACGCTTCACCACGAAGAACAGCCGGGCCAGCACCGATTCGGTGACTCGGGCCTGGTGTTCGACCGACTCGCCGCCCAGCTCCTCCAGCAGGATCCGCTGGATGGCCTCCCGGACGTCGGTGGTGTAGCGGTCCCGGGGCAGGTAGACCTGCACCGAGACGAACCGGCCGTAGCAGCCGCGCCGGACGAACACCCGGACCACCCGGCGGTCCTTGAACTGGGCCTCCTGGGCGATCACCGGCAGCAACTCGGCGGTGCTGGCCTGGAACAGCTCGTCGCGCGGGTAGCTGTCGATCACCTGCCGGATCGCCGAACCGCCGTGGCTGTGCGGGTCGAAGCCGGACGCGGTGAGCAGCCGTTGCGCCTTGCGGGCCAGCAGCGGGATCTCCCAGACGCTCTCGCTGTAGGCGGCCGCCGCGAACAGGCCCAGGAAGCGGCGCTCCCCGACCAGCCGGCCGGTGGCGTCGTAGCGCCGGACGCCGACGTAGTCGAGATAGGCGGGCCGGTGCACCGGGGAGCGGCGGGAGTCCTTGGTCAGCACGATCAGCGCCCGGTCGCCGTCGATCGGGACGGCCCGGAACTCGTCCGCGGCGGGCTCTCCGCGCAGGATGCCCAGCCCGGTGCCGGGAACCGGCCGGTAGTCGCCGTCGGCGTCGCAGTCGGCCTCCCGGTAGCCCAGCAGCACGAAATTGCCGTCCTTGAGCCACTGCAGCAGGTCGGTCACCTCGCGGACGTCGTGCGGGCTGACCGGCTGCGGATTGTCGTTGATCAGGTCGATGGTCTCGGCCAGCCGCTGTTGCATCGGCTGCCAGTCGTCGACGGCCGCATGGACCGCCTCCAGCCCGCCGCTGAGCGCGTCGCGCAGCGGGTCGGCGAGTTCCTCGGCGGACCGGCCCAGCGGCGGGAACACCTCGACGCAGATCCACGATTCGGCGATCCGTCCGGCCCCGGTGGCCAGCCCGGTCATCGTGCCGTCGCCGTCGCGGGACACCTCGTACTGCGGATGGAACAGCGAGCGGATGCTCCAGCCGCCCCGGGTGATGTCCATGCTGACGGTGTCGACCAGGAACGGCCGATCGTCGGTGACGATCAGGATGACGGTCGAGGCGCCCGGGCGTCCGGCGTCCGGCAGCTGCACCCGCACCTTGCTCTCACCGGGCCTGCGGACCCGGCCCAGCCCCAGGTGGGCGGCGATCAGGCCGGCCACCTGGCCGGGATCGAGGGCGCCCAGCTCGCCGTCGGGAAGATGCCGGACGTAGTTCTCAGCGAACCCTTCCGGCAACCCACCGGATTGCGAATCTTTGAGCAGATCAACCAGCCGACCGGTCAAACTGTTGATCCAGTCTGACTTGGACGGATTTATTGCGGCCACATCGCCTCCTTGCCGGGACCACGTCATCGTGATCCCCACACTGTAGTAGGCGGTTGCGGCGCTGTCCCCTGCCCCCTCCGCCATCCGGCCACAGCATCGGCGAGCCGGCTACGGCACAATGGCCGGCATGCAGATCCAGGCCCGCAACGACTTCGCCGCGGACACCGTGACCACTCACGCCATGCTCACCGACCCGGCCTTCCTGACCGCCGTCTGCGTCGCCTCCGGCGACCTGGCCTACCGGGTGGACGGCGTCCCCGAGCGCACCGCGGTGGAGCGCCGGTTGGAGTCGCCGTCCGCCGTCCGCGGCCTGCTCGGCGACACCCTGACCCTGCTGCAGGACATCCGCTGGAACCCGGCCGGCCCGGACGGCGGCCGCACCGGGCGGCTGGAACTGACCGTGCAGGGCATGCCGGCCCGCGCCGAGCTCGCCATCGACCTGCGCCCCGGCGGACGCGGCACCCAGGTCGACTTCACCGGCGAGTTCACCATCAAGGTGCCCCTGGTCGGACGCTCCCTGGAGGGCAAGGCCGTCCCGGCGCTGACCGCCGGCTTCGACGTCCAGCAGCAGGTCGGCGACGACTGGCTGGCCGGACGCCGCGGCCAGAACTGACCGCCCCTCGGCCACCGCGGTACGACGGGGACGGTTCCTTTCGTCCCACTCGGTACGACGGGGACGGTTCCTTTCGTCCCACTCGGCCACTCAGGCGTGCACGGCCTCCCGGTCGGCGGCCGGTACGTACGGGCAGAGCGGATCGGATTCCAGCAGGTCACCGGTCCAGGCGTAGGCCCGGGCCCGCGAGCCGCCGCACCACTGGTTGAACTCGCAGCGTCCGCAGCGCCCGGCGAAGCCGTCCGGTTCGCGCAGCGCCCGCATGGTGGGGTGATCCCGGTAGAGGCTGACCAGCGACTCGCGCTTGACGTTGCCGACGGTCACCGGGAGGAAGCCGGACGGGGTGACGTCACCGGTGCTGGACACGAAGACGATGCCGTTGCCGTCCCGGATGCCGAAGCCGCGGGCCATCGGCGACGCCTCGATCTCGGCATCGGTGAGGCCGCGACGGCGGGCGGCCCGGGCGGCGATCCGGCGGTACTGCATGGCCTCGGTGGTCTTCACCTGGAACGGCGCGGTGCGGGACAGCCCGTTCAGCCAGACGATCAGCCGTTCCGCCTCGCCGGCGCTCACCTCGGTGAGCTGGGTGCCGCGTCCGATGCTGATCAGGAAGAACAGGCTCCAGCGCAGGATCTTCCGGGTGGCCAGCAGCTCGTAGACGGCCGGCAGGTCGGGCGCGGTGCTGGCGGTGACCAGGGTGTTGATCTGCACCGGCAGGTCCAGCCGGTTGGCCCACTCCAGCGCCTCCAGGGTGGCCTCGAAAGTACCCTCCACGCCGCGGACGCCGTCGTGGGCGGCCGGGTTCGAGCCGTCCAGGCTGAGCGAGATGGCCTGGACGCCGGCGGCCTGCACCTGCGCCAGCCGCTCCGGGGTGAGCAGCGGGGTCACCGCCGGCGCCAGCGACACCCCGATCTCGCGGGCCCGGGCCTCGTCCAGCAGCAGGTCGAGGTCGGGCCGGCGCAGCGGATCGCCACCGGTGAACACCACATGTGGCAGCGGTGTGCCGAAGCCGGCCAGGTCGTCCAGCAGATCGATGGCCTCGGCGGTGCTGAGCTCGCCCGGCGACGGCAGCGGCATCGCGGTCGCCCGGCAATGCCGGCAGGCCAGGCCGCAGGCGTTGGTCAACTCCCAGTAGACGATCATCGGTGCCCGGCGGTAGGCCCAGCCGGTGGGCTTCACGGCGCCGATGGCGTGTGGATGGGTTGACGAGACCATCTGTTTCCCCTTGTGAAGGCAGTGTGCGCGGCGCCGGTCAGGCATCGCCGCAGGTGCTGAGGAGCGTGTTGCCGACCCTCGATTCCGGTCTATCACGACGGGTCCGGCGGCGTGGCCGATCCGGGAATCGCGCCCGAACCGGGTCCGAGTTGACCTTGACGCTACGTCAACCCGCACACTCGTCTGGGTGAAGACCACGACGACCCTGCCGCTCTACTTGACCGCCACCGCGACCTCGCTGTTCGGCAACTCGGCGATCTCGATCGTGCTGCCCTGGCTGGTGCTGGAGCGCACCGGCGACCCGGCGATGGCCGGTACGGTCGCCGCGGCCAGCGCGCTGCCCGGCGCGATCGCCGCCTTCGCCGGCGGGCACCTGATCGACAAGATCGGACGCCGGCGGATGTCGGTGCTCTCCGACATCGGCTCGGCGCTGGCGGTCGCCGCGCTGGCCGTCGTCGACGCCACCCTCGGGCTGGACGTGACCTGGTTCATCGTCCTCGGCGTGCTCGGGGCGCTGTTCGACGTGCCGGGGATGACCGCCCGCGAGACACTGCTGGCCAACGTCTCGCAGACCTCCGGGGTCGCCTTGGACAAGGTGGCATCGCTGCGCGGCATGCTGTTCGGGCTGTCCTTCCTGGCCGGCCCGGCGCTGGCCGGCTGGCTGCTCGCCCTGCTGCCCGCGATCACCGTGGTCTGGCTGACCGCCGCCTGCTCGGCCCTGGCCGCGCTCGCCATCGCGGTGATGCCGCTGCTGCCGTCGGACGCCGCGCCCGGCGAGGACAACTCTCCGCTGGCCGGCTTCACCCACATCCGGCGCAGCCCTCCGCTGCTGATCATGCTGGTGGTCAGCCTGGGTTCGATGGTGCTGGTCGCACCGCTGCTCAGCGTCGTGCTGCCCGCCCACTTCGTGGCGCTGGCCGCGCCGGGCCTGCTCGGGCTCACCCTGTCGGCCTACGCGGTCGGCACCATGGCGGGCTCCGGCATCTACGGCTGGGCGTTCGCCGGACGCCGCTGGGCGGCCTGGGTGGCGGCCAACCTGCTCTACGTCGTCTCGGCGGTGCTGATCGCCACCCTGGACGGTTTCTGGCTGATCGCCGCCGGCATGGTGGCCGCCGGCCTCGGCTCGGGGCTGCTGCAGCCGATCAGCACCGTGGTGCTGACCGAGCACGTCCCGGACGCCCTGCGCGGCCGGGTCTTCGGCGCCTACTCCGCCCTCGCCATGGTGGCCAGCCCGCTCGGGCTGGGGCTGATGGCGATGGTGCTGGCCGGTGCCGATCTGCGGTTCGGCGCCTGGATGCTGGCCGCCGGCTGGGTCGCGGTGGGGGTCTACGCCCTCGTCGTGCCCGGCCTCAGGGGCTACATTCAGCCGCGACAGGAGGACGCCCATGCTGACCATCGGCCGGCTGGCTGACTACGTCGGGGTGACCCGGCGGGCGATCCGGCACTACCACGCGCTCGGCCTGCTGCCCGAGCCCGAGCGGGACGCGTCCGGCTACCGCAGCTACGACGCCCAGGCCCTGGTCGACCTGCACCGGATCAAGGTGCTCACCGACGCCGGCGTCCCGCTGTCGCGGGTGCGGGAGCTGATCGATGCCGGGCCGGACACCTTCGCCGCGGCCGTCGCCCAGATCGACACCGACCTGCAGGCCCGGATCGCGGACCTGCAGGCCACCCGGCGATCCCTGGCCGGGCTCGCCGCGCGGGGTGAGCCGTTCCTGCCGCCGCAGGTGTCCCGGATGCACGCCGAGATGCGCGCCCTCGGCGTCTCGGAGCGCACCCTGGAGATGGAGCGGGACGCCTGGCTGCTGATCCAGGTGCTGTTCCCCGACCTGATCGCGCCCTGGATCGACACCCAGCACGCGATGCTGACCGACCCGGGCTACCGCGAGCTCTACCTGCGCACCGACCAGGCCTTCGACTTCGCGCCGGACGATCCCCGGATCGAGGAGATCGCCCAGGCCACCGTCGAATGGATGATGACCTATCGCCCGCCGCCCGATCCGGCCGAGTGGAAGGACGACGCCCTCGCCCAGCAGTTGGTGGTCAACTACCGGCGTGACGCGTCCCCCGGCTGGCGCCGGCTGATGGAGCGGATGGAGGAACTGGCCCAGGACCGGCTCTGAGCGGGCCATGGGCCGCCGCTGAACTTAGCAGCGACCCCCGGCACACCTTGCTGTTCCGTTCTTTCACATGTTCCTTATACTGTGGAACATGGATGATCGTGGAACAGTCGTCGATACGATCCTGCGTCAGCTTGATGCGTTGCGCTCGGGAGCCTCCAGCCCCGACGCCCCCGGCCGATCGACCACGCCGATGGTCGATCTCGTGCTCCCGCCGGCTGGCATCACGCTGACAGTCAACGTCCGGCGGACGAGCATGACCGATCGCGCTGACGCCCGGCGGCTACCCGAACCTCGACCGGGCGACCATCCGGTCCTGATCGCCCCGTTCCTGTCACCCGCAGTCCGGGACGAACTGCGACGTTCCGGCTGGTCGTACTCCGACGCAACCGGCAACCTCCTGATTCAGAGCTCGAACCCGCTTGTCTGGATCGATCGGCTCGGCGCGAACCGCGACCCCTCCCCCGACCCGTTGAGCGGCCCACAGCGGCTGCGATCGTTGAAGGGACGCTCGGCCTCGGAGGTCATCGTCAGACTGTTGGCGAACGGCCAGGTTGCTTCGGTGCGAGAGCTCGCACGGCAGACCGAGGTAGGCGTCGCAACGGTCAGCCGAGTCGTTGAGTTCTTGCGTGACGCCGGACTGGTGGCCGATGTCCGTAGCGGGAAGATCGTGGTCTCAGACAAGCGCCGCCTGGCCCTTCGGTGGGCCGACGACTACAGCTTCACCGGAACCTTCAAGGCAAAGCGGTACTACTCGATGCTCGGCGATGAGATCGTTCTACAGCGGCTGCGGTCAGCCGCCCTGCCGGACTACGCGATCACCGGTGTACGCGCGGCCAATGACTTCATCGGCCAGAAGAACCGGGTCGGACTGTTGCCCAGCACCGACCTCTGGCTATATGTCGCCGACCTGGAGCACGCCTTGACCGTGCTCGACCTGGTCCCGGATCCTCGCGGAACGATACTCGTCGCCCAGGCCGACTTTCTGACGTCGCCCGAGAGCTACCGATCGGGTGCCTCCGAGCTTCGATCGGCCCAACCATGGCGAGTGGTCGGCGATCTGCTCTCGACTTCGGGCCGAACAGCGGCAGTGGGCGACGACCTTCTGCGTGAACTGCTGGCCAGCGGCCCTACCGGGATGGGTGTTTGAGGTGGCCATGTCGCCGTCCCCGGAGCACATCGCAGCACGACGCGTGCTTCTCGACGCGCTCACCCTGATGCAGGACCAGCTTGATGCGCTCGTCCTTGTCGGAGCCCAAGCGGTGTATCACCATGCACCACTCGGCGATCCGCGACCGACGTACACCACGGACGGCGACCTGGTCATCGATCCCGACCTGTTGGGCGAGCGCCCCGATCTGGGGGCGACGCTCACCGCAGCCGGATTCACCCTCGACCGCCACGGCAATCCGGGTCATTGGATCTCGCCCGACGGCGTTGTCATCGATCTGATGGTGCCTGCTGGATCCCTTTCGGCCAGCACTCGGCGGACGGCTCGCCTACCGGGACAAACACCGAGCACTGCCCGCCGAACCGATGGCCTCGAAGTGGCTCTGGTCGACAACGCCCGGGCGGAGCTGGCTGCGTTGGAGCCGTCCGACCACCGCCGGATCACCCTCAAGGTCGCAGGCCCCGCAGCCCTGGTGGTCGCCAAGGCATGCAAGATGAGGGAGCGCGTTCATCTCGGGAAGCCCGACCGGATCTCTAGCAAGGACGCCGGCGACCTTCTCCGCTTGATGCGGAACGTTCCACCCGCCGTCATAGGCACTCGTCTCGCCACGCTAGCGAACGTATCCACCGCGCGTGCCCAGATTGTCGATGTGGTCGACTGGCTGGACGGCCAGGCCTCAACGCGCAACTCCGACCTGCTGCGACTCGCCGTTGATGACCTGCGAACCGTCGAGCCCGCGGCCCGTGTGCGTGTGGCTACGACGACACTCCTTAGACGCCTCACCGATGCCTATCGCGCCGTGCGGTAGGCCACACGCGACGGTTGGCTCTCCGCCCGCCCTTCGACGTGTGACAGGCTTCGCCCATGGCGGACGACCGACAACCTCGCCAGCACCTTGACGAACATCGGCGCCACGCTCGGGGACCTGGGCCGATATGACGAGGCCCCCGCCACTCCAAGGAAGCCCTCGGCCACTGGGCACACCCTCGCCCATGACCATCCCACCAGGTACGCAGGCCTTGTCGCAGCCGCACGAGCGAACCTGATGCAAACCCTCCGGGCACTCGGTCGAGAGGATGAGTTCGTCCGCTACAACCTACAGCGTTCAGCGAATCCGGGGGACGGGACTCAGCTGTGAGAGCGAACTCAATCTCCGGCACGGACCAGTTGGCTTCGACAAGCTCAACCAGCGGAAGAACTCACTGCATGTGCGGGTAGCCGGTGGACGTCGGGGGCACCAGGGTCTCCTTGATGGCCCGGGGGCTGACCCAGCGCATCAGGTTCCACATCGAGCCGGCCTTGTCGTTGGTGCCGGACGCCCGCGCGCCGCCGAACGGCTGCTGGCCGACGACCGCGCCGGTCGGCTTGTCGTTGATGTAGAAGTTGCCGGCGGTGTATCGCAGCTTGTTCTGGGCCAATTCGATCGCCGTCCGGTCGGTGGCCAGGATCGACCCGGTCAGCGCGTAGGCGGACGCGGTGTCCACCAGGTCGAGCACCTTCTCGTACTCGGCGTCCTCGTAGACGAAGATGCCGAGCAGCGGGCCGAAGTACTCGGTGACGAAGATGTCCTGCTTGGGGTTGTCCGAGACCGCCAGGGTGGGACGGATGAACCAGCCTTCGCTGCGGTCGTAGCTGCCGCCGGCGACGATCTCGGCGTCCGAGCTGGCCTTGACCGCGTCGATCGCGGCGGCGAGCTTGTCGAAGGCCCGCTCGTCGATCACCGCGGAGGTGAAGTTGCCGAAGTCGCGGACGTCGCCCACCTTCAGCGCCTCGACCTGGGCGATCAGGTCGTCGGAGATGGCGTTCCACAGGCTGCGCGGCAGGTAGGCGCGGGAGGCGGCCGAGCACTTCTGGCCGGAGTACTCGAAGGCGCCGCGGATCAGCGCGGTCTTCACCACCTCGGGGTCGGCGCTCGGGTGGGCCAGGACGAAGTCCTTGCCGCCGGTCTCGCCGACGATCCGCGGGTAGGACTTGTAGCTGGCGATGTTGGCACCGACCTGCGACCACAGCCCCTGGAAGACCCGGGTGGAGCCGGTGAAGTGGATGCCGGCGAGATCCGGGTGCGCCAGCGCGACGTCCGACACCTCCTTGCCGTGGCCGGGCACCAGGTTGATCACGCCGTCCGGCAGCCCGGCGGCCTGCAGCACGTCGACGAACACCGACGCGGCCACCATCTGGGTGAGAGCCGGCTTCCACAGCACCGGGTTGCCCATCAGCGCCGCCGAGGTCGGCAGGTTGCCGGCGATCGCGGTGAAGTTGAACGGGGTGATGGCGTAGACGAAGCCCTCCAGCGGGCGGTAGTCCATCCGGTTCCACACGCCGGGGCTGTTCTGCGGCTGGTTGGCGTAGATCTCCTGCGCGAAGTGGGCGTTGAACCGGAGGAAGTCGATCAGCTCGCAGGCGGAGTCGATCTCGGCCTGCTGCACCGTCTTGCCCTGGCCCAGCATGGTGGCCGCGTTCATCCGGGCCCGGAACGGTCCGGCGATCAGGTCGGCGGCCCGCAGGAAGATCGCGGCCCGCTGGTCGAAGGGCAGCTCCGCCCAGTCGTGGGCGGCGGCGGTGGCCGCGGCGACCGCCTGCTCGGCGTCGGCATGGTTGGCCTGCTTCACCACACCCAGCACCTGGCTGTGGTCGGACGGCATGGTGACCTCGTAGCGGTCGTCACCGCGCCCGGGACGGCGCTCGGCGCCGAAGGTGCCGGTCAGTTCCAGCGGGGCGGCGGTCAACTCGGTCAGCGCGACCTCGAGTTCGGCACGCTCGGGGCTGCCGGGGGCGTAGGTCTTGACGGGCTCATTCACAGGCAGGGGCACACGGGTGATAGCATCCACGGCACGAGATTACCTCAGGCGCACAGCCACCGGTCAAGCGGTTTTCTTCGGCGTAATCGAGATGAAACGAGATAATTTCTCGTCGCCTTAGCCTGCCTTCGCAGCTTCTTCGCGTCTCTTCTTGGCTGCCTCCACCGACGCCCGCAACGCGGCCACCAGATCGACCACCTCGGCCTGCTGGGGGGCCTCGGTTTCGGTCTCGGCCATCGGCGCGCCGGCCAGCTTCGCCTGCACCACCTGTTCCAGCGCCTCGCGGTAGGCGTCGGTGAACTGGGTCGGGTCGAACTCGCCGCTCAACTGGTCGATGAACATCCGGGCCATCTCCACCTCGGCGTCGGAGACCTTGACCTCCTCGGGCGGTTCGGCGAACGAGCCGTCCCGCAGCTCGTCCGGCCACAGCATGGTGTGCATCAGCAGCAGGTCGTCCTTGGCCCGGATCAGCGCCAGCGACTCCCGCGAGCGCAGCGCCACCTTCACCACCGCGGCCTTCCCGGCGTCGGCCAGCGCGCGGCGCAGCAGCACGTAGGGCTTGGCGCCCGGGCCGTCCGCCTCCAGGAAGTAGGTGCGCTCGAAGTAGGTCGGGTCGATCTCCTCGGTGTCGACGAACTGGACGACCTCGACCGCCTTGGCGGTGGGCAGCGGCAGGTTCTCGAAATCCTCCGCCTCCAGGATCACCATCCGTCCGTCACCGGTCTCGTAGCCCTTGGCGATCTCGGTGTACGGGATCTCCTGGCCGCAGACCTCGCAGACCCGCTTGTACTTGATCCGTCCCCCGTCGGCGGGGTGCACCTGCCGGAAGGACAGGTCCTTGGTCTCGGTGGCGCCATAGACCTTGATCGGAATCGTGATCAATCCGAACGAGATCGCGCCCTTCCAGATGGACCGTGGCATGACCGCCTCCTAGGACTGCCGCTGTAGACGTCCCTAGCGTGCCGCATTCCCCCAAGTCACACCAGCACCGGGTGTGGGGAAGGAGCCCGGCCGACGCGGCCGGTCAACCGACGTTCATCCAACCATGGTGTCCCTTGCAGCCTAGAGTTCCCCCTGCTCCCGAAGCGGAGTCCGGGCTGCGCTAGCCTGCGCGTCGAGCACAGCGCCACCTCCTCAAGAAGCGCCAGACAGCGAGCCCGATGGCGACGGCGAGCAGCAGATACCACACCTCGTCGCTCCCGGGCGGGTCCGCCCACGGGCCGTAGTAGGTCCTCACACCCGCGATCACCAGAGCAAGGACCGTCGCGACTCCGCTGAAGACAGCCGTCTCGACGAGTAGCCAGATCGCCGCCACCAAGGCAACTTCAGGATTGGCCTTCATAGCCACGCTCCGAATTCCCTAGTCGCACCACATTTGAACGAGCCAGGTCCCCCCAAGCAGGCCGCTCAACTTCACCCAGCCGACGGAATGGCGACCTGAATGCGGCGCAGCGCTTGAGATTCCAGCTTCCGCAACTGCCGAAACCACGGGGGGAGCTACCTCGATCCGATAGCTGAGAACAGGCCGAAATCGGCCTTGACCTGCCCCCACGGGATTGCCGGCTCCCCTTCGGCGATCTCGGAGCGCCCGGCATGAGCTTCCTCGATGTCATCAAGGTGCTCAGCGGCCCCGATCAGCCGATCCAGATCCTCACCTCGCCCGCTATCTCCAGTCGAGCAACCACCACCATTCCCCATTTGAAACATTCTTCATTGGATCACCTGGTATTTTGACAACCTTTTTGGTTCCGAGATCGACCGCGAAGAACCCGATCGATCCCGAGAGAGACCTAGACCAACCACCGCTGCCCACTACGAAGAAGGCGACTCGCTTGGCCGAGGGATCGAACACCCCTACCGGATTCGCTTGGTCATTCTCGGGAAGAACCGCCCGTTCAACACCCCCACGAGGAACACCATTGACGAGCCAAACCGTCCCAGACTTGCGAGGTATGGTCCATACGAACAAATCGTCAGCATTCTCCATTAAGCACTTGCCCGCTGCCGTATCGAGGGCGTCGACACAACTTGACCGCGGGTCATCTGGGAGATTCCACGCCCTGATCAGCCATGGAAGGTCGAGTCTCCCGTCCTCCCTCATAGCTTGAGCCCCAATGCGGATATCCACTTCTCTCTTCGGAACCTTCACTAGCTTCCTCGTGGCGGGATCAACTGCCCAATACCTCGAATTAGATCCTTCATGCGACGCGAAATAGTAAGCCCCATCGACACCGAACATGCCTCCACTGAACGTTCGATTATAGCCGAAGTCATCTGGAGCGTCCGTCAGGAGATCGTCCGTCGTATGCACTTGACCGTCAGTGTCGATATATTGCTGACTGGAAGTTGCTAAGTACCGATAGTCAGAAGATACCATTAACCGATGCCCCGCGGCGGACCGCTCTTGTGGATCAAACCCGGCCGCAACGCCACTAGGAACATTGAAAGTAGAAAGAACGGAGCTCGAGCCGGTACCAGGGTCAACCGCGACAATCTCAACCGTACCATCATGTGCATGAGCAAGGATTATCCCGCTCGCCCGTGGAGTATCAGGGGTGGGCGACGCATCCGGCGGCACATTGGTCGGCGACACATTGGCGTCCGATGCTAGATTCGTCTCGGCTGGCGTCGGAGATGTTGTGGCGGCATTCGTGGTACACCCACACACCGCAACCACGAGACAAGTCGCTATAAATGCCTTTCGGAGTCGTTGGTCGTGGCCACGGCCGACGCGGGTGCCACGCGTAGGCCACGCAAGCCATCGGCGATCGTACGAGCGGTGGAACATGGAGCCCTCCGATGTTGATAAGTGTACGGACGCGCATGTTACGTACTCCACGTCATTCTGCCCCAGTGGGCATAGGCTGTCAAGACTCCGTCCGCCACTGGAGAGATGACCTGCGGAGGGCTTATTCACGGAGCCGAAGAAATAGATAAGGAAGATCTCGACGAATAGCTTGTCGTAATAAGGCGGCTGTCGACCCAGCGAGAGAATTGGATTGCCACATCAAATCCGATCAGGAACGGGCCGCTCGCCATGAGCGAATGTGATACCACAGGACTCACCCGCCGCCAGATCCAAGACCTGTGCCTGATGATCCACACCAAAACACCTAAGACGGAACAGCCACGCTGTCCGGGCGCCTCTGCTGGGTCTCCGATGCGAATCGAAGGATGCCGACACGACGTCGCCTGCCTCGACGACTCAGCCGCACTCACGCGGGAGATGCCCAGGTGCGACGGTCGAGTGCGAACCATGTTTGACGCGACGTGCCGGCGTGAGCAAGCGCGATTGGGTGAGGGCCGTCCACTCTCCCGGCCCATGCCAGGACAACTCCTGCTCCGCTAGGAAGTCAGCGACCCGCGGATCGTCCCAGGCGGTCTCCAAACCGACCGGACCGAGCCCGGCCAGCAGCGCGGACGCGGCGTCCGGCTCGTCGTCATCGAACAGTGCAGTGACGGCCGACCAGGGCAGCACACCGGCGTGCACCTGGCCGAACTCCGAACCTGCGGCGGGCGTCGCGGACGCCCCGGCGACCGCCACCAGGCGGCGTCCGCCGCGCAACAGGGCGACCAGGCCGGCGATGTGCAGCACAGTGTGCTCGGCGTCCTCGTCGTCGGCCGGAGTGAACCCGAACGCGGCCCGCAGCGACGCGGTCACCGCGTGCGCATCGGACGGACGGTGGCTGCCGGTCTGCGCCCAATCGGTCAGTTCGGCGGCGGTCAGCGGCACGAAGATCAGCATCAGCGCAGCCCCTGACGCAGCACGCCGAGCTCGTCGGCGACGTCCCGGACGAAGGTCGGCAGCGGCCCGGTCGCGGTGGCGGCGAAGCTGACCCGGCCGTCCAGGCTGGTGACCCCGACGGTGATGGCCTGGTCGTCGACGGTGGACGCGAAGGCGTGCAGCGCACGGACCCGCTGCTCCCCCAGCCAGCGACCGGAGCGCGGGCCGGGGACGTTGGCGATCAGCACCTCGTGCGGGCGTCCGGCGGTGACCGTCGCGGCCGCCACGGCGTGCGTGGTGGGAGGGGCGAAGCCGGCCAGGTCGATCAGGTCGGCGGCCGGCACCAGGCGGTCGGAGTCGATCCGGGCCTGGGTCAGCGTGGCGATCGCGGTCAACCGTTCGACGGCTGTGGTCGTGGTCACCGGCAGCTGGATGTACTGCGGTGCCACCAGGCAGCCCATCGCGCTGGCGCCGTCGTCGTCGACGGCCAGCGGGATCAGCGCCACCGGGTCGTGCAGAGTTCGGTCGGTGGTGATCTGCCAGCCCCGGACGCCGGCGGTCGCCATCGCCACGATCACGTCGTGCACGGTGCAGCCGGCCTGGCGGGCCACGGCGGTGATCTCGGCGAGCCCGACCTCCACCGCGGCCAGCTGGCGCGGCTCGGGCACCGTGGTGGCCTGCCGGACGCCCTGCACGGCCAGCCCGCCGATACCGGCCGCCACCTCCTGCAGGGCCTGGAACGGGTCGTTCAGGTTGCGCAGCAGGCCACCGAGACCGGCCGGCTCGTCCACGCTCGGATGCCACTCCGGCACCTCACCGGCGATCGGGGTCGGCTGCTCGTCCAACAGCTCGTGCAACAGATGCACGTTGTCGGCGCCGTCGATCAGCGCCGGGTGCGCCCGTACCACCAGCGCCCAGCAACCGCCGGGCAGACCGTCGAGGATGCTGGCGTCCCACAGCGGATGCACCCGGTCCAGGGCCGTGCCGAGCAGCCCGGCCAGCCAGGACTCCACCGACTCCCCGGGCCGCAGCGTCGCGGTGCGCAGATGCCCGGACACCTTGAAGCCGCGATCGTCCACCCAGTGCTGCAGGGGTGCACCCGACAGCTTCTGCCGGAAGCGCGGGGCGTAGGCGATCCGCTGCCCGATCAGCCGGCCCAGCTCGGACGCCGCCGGCGGCGTCCCCTCGATCACCAGCACGTCGAGCTGGTGCCACGGCTGTGCCGGCTGGTCGCGGACCAGCAGTATCGACTCGCCCATGCTCACCGGATCGGCCACGATCCCTCCTGCCCTGTGGTTTGCGGCCAGCCTAGTGCGCGGCCGCCGACGTCCGTCTCGGCGAGCGGCGTCCGGTCGGACGCCTGGCAAGGCCGGCGAGGGAGTCGTACCGGGTCGAGTTATCCACAACTTCGGTCGCGGCCGGCAATTCGGTGCCCGAGGTGGTCCACAGTGAGGCATGCCCTCCAGTACCGACGTCCTGATCCGAGCGCCGGTCGTGCTGGCGCCGGCCGTCCGGCTGGTCCAGCCGGCACTGATCGAGCCGCCGCAGCAGCCGTTGCTGCCCTGGCCGGAACCGGAACCACCGCCGGCGGTCGAGTCCCCCGGCATTCCCGACCAGGTCCGCCACCAGGTCGGCGCCCTGGTGGCGGCGCTGGTCGAGGTGCTGCGCGGACGCCGTCCGCCGCCGCACCTGGAGCCGCACGCCGGCACCGCGGTGCTGGAGTTGATCGGACGGCTGCGCGGCGAGGGAGCGCTGCCGACGATGCGGCTGAGGTCGCTGCGGCTGGATCAGCCCGCGCCGGACGTGGTCGAGGTCGCCGCGCACCTGCGGCTGGGCGAACGCTCCCGGGCCGCGGCGCTGCGCGCCGAACGGCGTCCCGGCGACCGTTGGCGGCTCACCGAACTGGAGTTGGCGCTGGACGCCGTGGTGTTGCGCAGCAGCCGCTGACCCGAACGCCACGTTGCCCTGCTTCGGCCTCTTTCACAGGGTTTGAACCAGGTGAAAGAGGCCGAAGCAGGGCAACGTCAGGCGAAGGGGCCGATCGGGACGGACCAGGGCTCAGCTGCGGCGTCCGTGGCAGAGCTTGTACTTCTTGCCCGAGCCGCAGGGGCAGGGCGCGTTGCGGCCGACGCCGGCGTACGGGTCGTCCTCCTCGTCGCGGCTGGTCACCGCCTCGCCCGACTCCGACGGCGCCGAGTACGACATCGGACGCTGCTTGTGCTCGCCGAGGCCCTTGGCCTGCACCACCGGACGCGCCTTCGGCTGCTCCTCCGGCTCCGGCTCCGCCGCCGCGTCCTCGTCGGCACTGATCGAGCCGATCAACTCGTCCAGCACCTCCGCCGACATCGGCACCCCGGCGTCATCGGTCTGCAGCCCGACCTGCGGCTGCTGCACGTTGACCTCGAGGTTGAACAGGAAGCCGACGACCTCTTCCATGAAGGCTTCCATCATGGCGTTGAACATGGCGCCGCCCTCGCGCTGGTACTCGACCAGCGGATCGCGCTGGGCCATCGCCCGCAGCCCGATGCCCTCGCGCAGGTAGTCCATCTCGTAGAGGTGTTCGCGCCACTTGCGGTCCAGCACGGTGAGCAGCACCTGACGCTCCAGCTCACGCATGGTCTCTTCGCCGAGCTCCTCCTCGCGCCGGTCGTAGGCGGCCTGTGCGTCGGCCTTGAAGTCCTCCACCAGCTCGTCCGGGGTCAACTCGACGCCCTCGTACTCGGCGCGGTCCAGGCCGACCGGGTACAGCGTCCCGATCTGGGTCCACAGCTGCTCCAGGTCCCAGTCTTCGACGAAGCCCTCAGTGGCGCCGCGGACGTACTGCTCGACCACCGAGTCGACGGTGCCGCGCAGCTGGGTCTCGACGTCGGCGCCCTCGAGCACCTTGCGCCGGTCGCCGTAGATGGCGTGCCGCTGCCGGTTCATCACGTCGTCATACTTGAGCACGTTCTTGCGCATCTCGAAGTTCTGCGCCTCGACCTGCTCCTGGGCCTGCTGGATGGAGCTGCTGACTCGCTTGTTCTCGATCGGGACGTCGTCGGGCACCTTCAGCGCCACCATCACCCAGTTGATGATGTCGGACTTGAACAACCGCATCAGGTCGTCCTCGAGGCTGAGGTAGAACCGGCTCTCACCCGGGTCGCCCTGGCGTCCGGAACGACCGCGCAGCTGGTTGTCGATGCGCCGCGACTCGTGCCGCTCGGAGCCGATCACGTACAGGCCGCCGAGCTCCACCACCTCGTCGTGCTCGGTGGCGACCTGCTCTTCGATCTCCTCGATCACCTTCGCCCACTCGGCCTCGTACTCCTCGGCGTGGGTGACCGGGTCGAGGCCCTTGTCGCGCAGCACCGCGTCGGCCATGAACTCGGGGTTGCCGCCGAGGATGATGTCGGTGCCTCGTCCGGCCATGTTGGTGGCCACGGTGACCGCGCCCCGGCGTCCGGCCAGCGCGATGATCGCCGCCTCACGGGCGTGGTTCTTCGCGTTCAGCACCTCGTTCTTGACCCCGGCCTTGGTCAGCAGCTTGGACAGCACCTCCGACTTGGCCACCGAGGCGGTGCCGATCAGGATCGGCTGACCCTTCTCATGCCGCTCGACCACGTCGTCCACGATGGCGGCGAATTTGGCCGCCTCGGTGCGGTAGATCAGGTCCTTCTGGTCGACCCGGATCATCGGCTTGTTGGTCTCGATCGGCAGCACGCCCAGGCCGTAGATCTTCTGGAACTCGCTCTCTTCGGTCTTCGCCGTGCCGGTCATGCCGGCGAGCTTGTCGTACATCCGGAAGTAGTTCTGCAGGGTGATCGTGGCGAGGGTCTGGTACTCGTCCTTGATCTCGACCTTCTCCTTCGCCTCCAGCGCCTGGTGCAGGCCCTCGTTGTAGCGGCGTCCGATCAGGGTGCGGCCGGTGTGCTCGTCGACGATCAGCACCTCGCCGTCGAGGATGACGTAGTCCTTGTCCTTCTTGAACAGTTCCTTGGCCTTGATGGCGTTGTTCAGGTAGGAGATCAGCGGCGTGTTGGCGCTCTCGTAGAGGTTCTCGATGCCGAGCCGGTTCTCCACCTCGGTGATCCCGCCCTCCAGGATCGACACGGTGCGCTTCTTCTCGTCCACCTCGTAGTGGGTGTCGCGGACCAGCCGGCCGGCGATCTTGGCGAACTCGGGGTACCACTGGTGGTTGTCCTCGGCCGGGCCGGAGATGATCAGCGGCGTCCGGGCCTCGTCGACCAGGATGGAGTCGACCTCGTCGACGATGGCGTAGTTGTGGCCGCGTTGGACGCAGTCGTCCAGGCTGAGCGCCATGTTGTCGCGCAGGTAGTCGAAGCCGAACTCGTTGTTGGTGCCGTAGGTGATGTCGGCGGCGTAGGCCTTGCGGCGCTCGGCCGGTGTCATGTGCGCCAGGATCACGCCGACGTCGAGGCCGAGGAAGTGGTGCACCCGGCCCATCTGCTCGGACTGGTACTTGGCCAGGTAGTCGTTCACCGTGACGATGTGGACGCCCTTGCCGCTCAGCGCGTTCAGGTAGGACGGCATCAGCGCCACGATGGTCTTGCCCTCACCGGTCTTCATCTCGGCGATGTTGGCCCGGTGCAGCGCCACGGCGCCCATCATCTGGACGTCGTAGGGGCGTTTGCCCAGCACCCGCCGGGTCGCCTCGCGGACGGTGGCGAAGGCCTCGGGCAGGATCGCGTCCAGGCTCTCGCCGTCGTCCAGCCGCTTGCGGAACTCGTCGGTCTGGCCGCGCAGCTCCTCGTCGCTCATCGCCTCGAAGTCGGGTTCGATCAGGGCCACCTGATCGGCGACTCGGCGCAACTCCTTGAGCTTGCGCCCGTCGCCCATGTGCAGCAGCTTGTCCAGAACACCCACGGTGGTTTCAACGCTTCCTGGTCGATGACAGTCCCGCGCCATCTTAGTGTGCTCAGCCGGCAACCTTCGCCGGGGCGGACAGCGGCCCGCCGCGGTACGACGGGGACGGTTCCTTTCGTCCCACTGGTAGTACCAGTGGGACGAAAGGAACCGTCCCCGTCGTCCCACCCTGCGGGAGCGCGACCGCCTCTATCGCCAGGCGGCCCGGCTCAACCATCGTTGAGCCGGGCCGTTGGGTCCAAGGGGTGAGCAGGTCGCTAATGGATGAAGGTGAACAGCAGCGCGGCCATCGCGAAGCCGACCACCGACAACACCGTCTCCAGCATCGTCCAGGTCTGCAACGTCTGCTTGACGCTCATGTTGAAGTACTTGGCGATGATCCAGAAGCCGCCGTCGTTGACGTGGCTGGCGATGATCGAACCGGCCGAGATCGCCATCACGATCAGCGCCAGCTGCGGCTGCGAGTACTGGCCGCTGGTCAGCACCGGCGCCAGGATGCCGCCGGTGGTGACGATCGCGACCGTCGCCGAGCCCTGGGCGATCCGCATGCCGCAGGCGATCACGTAGGCCGACACGATCAGCGGCAGGCCGGCGGCCGACAAGGTGCCCGCGACGGCCTTGCCGACGCCGGTCGCGGCCAGCACCGCGCCGAAGAAGGCACCGGCACCGACCACCAGCAGGATCATCCCGACCGGCTTCAACGACGAGCCGCTCAGCTCGCCCAGCTCCTCGGCGGTCATGCCCTGCCGGAAGCCGAGCAGCCACATCGCCATCAGCACCGCGACGGTGAGCGCGATGCCCGGGTTGCCGAAGAAGATCAGGGTGTCCCGCAGCGCGCCCTCCGGGGCGAAGATGTTGCCGAAGGTGCCGCCCAGGATCAGGATCATCGGCAGGCCGATCACGAACAGCACCACGCCGATGCTCGGCTCGTGGCCCTTGGCCTCCTCGGCCTCGGGGACGATCCGGTCCTCGGGCACCGAGACGACGACCCGCTTGCCGATCCAGGTGCCCCACACGATGCCGCCGACGAACCAGGCGGGGATGCCGCAGGCCAGACCCATGATGATGATCCAGCCCAGCTCGACGTGGAACAGGCCGGCGGCCGCGACCGGGCCGGGGTGCGGCGGCAGGAAGGCGTGGGTGATCGACAGACCGGCCAGCAGCGGCAGCGCGTACAGCACCAGCGACCGTCCGCCGCGCACCGCGGCCACGTAGATCAGCGGCGCCAGCACGAAGATGCCGATGTCGAAGAAGACCGGGATGCCCAGCACGAAGCCGGTGATGCCCATGGCGAGCGGGGTGCCCTTCTCGCCGAAGATGCCGACCAACTTGCCGAGCAGAACTTCGGCGCCACCGGATCGCTCCAGGATGGCGCCCAAGACGGTGCCGAGACCGATGATCAGGGTGATGTGGCCGAGGATGCCGGCGAAGCCCTTCTCGATCAGCGCGTCCGAACTCTTGATCGGGGTGCCGACCAGGTCCGGGATGCTGACCCCGCCGGCCAGGGCGACGACCACGCCGACGCCGACCAGCGCGATGAAGGGCTCCACCTTCAGCTTGATGATCAGGAACAGCAGGATCGCGATCCCGACGCCGGCCAGGGTGAGCAACCCTGCCGTGTCCTGGCGCAGCCAGATGAGGAAGCCGTCCATATTTCTCCGTTCAGTGGTGTGGGGTGACCGGGACGGGCGGCGCTCGTCGTCCGGACATCGGGGGGCGAGGGGTCAGCCGTCCAGGCTGGCGGTTCCCTCCGGGGTGCGGCGCAGGGCACGTCCGGCCCTGGCACCGGTGGGGACGCCGTCGGCGATCGCCGCGACGCCGTTGACGAAGACGTAGTGGATGCCGGCGGCCGGCTGCCGCGGCTCCGGGAAGGTCGCCGTGTCGGCGATCGTGGCGGGGTCGAACAGCACCAGATCGGCCGCATAGCCCTCCCGGACCAGGCCCCGCTCGACCAGCTTGAGCCGGGCGGCGGCCCGTCCGGTGAGATGGTTGACGGTCTCCTCCAGGCTCAGCAGGCCCAGCTCACGGCAGTAGTGCCCGAGGTAGCGCGGGAAGGTGCCCCAGGCCCGCGGGTGCGGCTTGCCGCCGACCAGCAGCCCGTCGCTGCCGCCGGTGTGCACCGGGTGCACCATGATCGCCCGGACGTTCTCCTCGTGGCCGACGTGCTGCAGGATGCCGGTGCCGCAGCGATCCCGGACCAGGATGTCGACGAAGGTGTCGAACGGCGCCGCACCGCGCTCGGCGGCGATCTGCTCGACCGTCTTACCGACGATGTCGGCGAGTTCCGGGTTCTGCACCCCGCTGATCTCCAGCGTCTCCCACTCGGCGATCACCCCGTGGCAGCCGTCGGATCCGTCCACCTCGAGCGCCTGCCGGATCCGGGCCAGGGTCTCCGGGTTCTGCAGCCGCTCCAGGGTGGCGTCGATGCCGCCGGACGAGCTCCAGCTGGGCAGCACAGCCGCCAGCGTGGTGGCGCCGGGCAGGTAGGGGTAGGTGTCCAGCGAGATGTCGACGCCGTCGGCCCGGGCGGCGTCGATCAGCGCCAGCAGTTCGGGCGCCCGGCCCTTGTTGAGGCCGAAGTTCATCGTGGCGTGCGCCAGGTGCAGCGGACAGCCGGTGGCGCGGCTGAGCTCGATCATCTCGGCGTAGGCCTCCAGCGCACCCTTGCCGTAGGAGCGCTGGTGCGGGTCGTAGAAGCCGCCCAGCTCACCGACGGTGGTGAGCAGCGCCTCGAGTTCGGCGGTGTCGGCGTACATGCCCGGGGTGTAGGTGAGGCCCGACGACATGCCGATGGCGCCCTGCGCCATGCTGTCCCGGGTGACCTGCTGCATCCGCTCGATCTCCTCGGGGGTGGCGGCGCGCTCGTCGAAGCCGACCACCAGCGCCCGCAGGGTGCCCTGCGGGATCAGGTAGGCGGCGTTGGTGGCGATCCGGTTGCCGTCGGCGTCCGGACGGTCCAGCCGGTCGAGGTACTCCCCCACCGTGCGCCAGTCCCAGTCGAAGTCGTCGGGGTTGGTGTTCCAGCCGGCGATCTGTTTGCGCACCCCGTCCAGGGTGCGGTCGTCCACCGGCGCGTAGGACAGCCCGTCCTGGCCGAGCAGTTCGGTGGTGACGCCCTGGCTGAGCTTGGCGTAGTGGTCGGGGTTGACCAGCAGTTGCAGGTCGGAGTGGGCGTGCATGTCGATGAAGCCGGGGCTGAGCACCAGCCCGGTCCCGTCGATCGAGGTTCCGGACGCGGTCAGCGAGCCGGGTTCGGCGATCCGGGCGATCCGGCCGCCGGCGATCTCGACGTCCGCGCGGTAGCGGGGTTCGCCGGTGCCGTCGACGACGGTGACGTTGCCGATCAGGGTGCTGGTCATCTCTCTCCCTCAGAAGAACGTGCGGACGGTGCCGACGACGGACGGGTTGGCGGGGTCTGCGGTGCCGTCGAGCACCGGCATCAGGGTCCACTTGTCGAGCGCGGTGCAGGGGTGGGACAGCCCCAGCCGCACCACGTCGCCGGGCCGGACGTCGACCTCGGCCGGGTAGGCCAGGAACGCGTGCTGGTCGTTGACCGCGGTGATCCGGGCGCCGGCCAGCGGCTGCAGCGGCGCGCCGAGTTCGCGGGCGATGCCCTGCGGGACGGGCAGGCCCTCGTCCACCGGCAGGTCGCGCTTGCCGCCCTCCAGGATGGCCAGGCCGGGCTCGGTGCGGGACACCACCCGGGCCCAGCCGTGCATCGCCGAGACGAAGGCGTCCTCGGCGTCTGGGTTCTGCCGGGAGAACGGCGAGATGCCGCGGTAGAAGCCGTCGTCGTGGATCACGTAGGCGCCGCTGCGCAGGATCACCTCGACGCCGGGTGCCGCGCACGGGCCGAGGATCTCGACCACGTCGTCGAAGTAGGCGCTGCCGCCCGCGGTCAGGATCACCTCGTCGGTGTCGTAGCCGCCGTCGGCCGCGAGCCTCTCGTGCAGCCGGCGGAAGTCGTTCAGGTAGGCCCGGACGGGGGCCAGCCCGGCCTCGTCCCAGCTGTGCGAGAGGGCGCCCTCGTAGCCGCTCACCCCGCCGAGCCGCAGCCGGGACGCGGCCCGGACGGCCTGCGCCACCTCGAGCGCGGCGTCCACCCCGCGGGCTCCGGTGCGTCCGCCGTGGCCGCCGATCTCGACCAGCACCTCCAGCGGTCCGGCGTCGGCGGCGTCCAGGACGTCCTGCAGCCGCCGCACGCCGGCCACCGAGTCGACCCAGGAGACGATCCGGGCTCCGCCGGCCACCTGGCCGGCGACCCAGCCGATCGCCTGCGGGTCGGTCAGGCTGTTGGCCAGCATCAGCACCTCGACGCCGAACCGCCGGGCCACCCGCAACTGCGCCGCGTTGGCCAGGGTGATGCCCCAGGCCCCCGCCTCCAGCTGCGCGGCCCAGAGCGCCGGCGCCATCGTGGTCTTGCCGTGCGGGGCGAGCCGGACGCCGTGCCGCTCGCACCAGGCGGCGAGCTTGGCGACGTTGCCGCGCAGCGCGGCGTCGTCCAGGGTCAGCAGCGGGGTCTGCAGATCGGACAGCCGCACCGAACCCGAGCCGAACTCGGCGGCGGTCCGGCCGTGCAGGGCGGCCGGCACCGCCTTGTGCCGCCAGTCGAGCACTTCGGTGCCGAGTTCCGCGACGGCTTTCCGGTCGATTCCGGCGCGTGGGGATTGACCCTCACCCATGACTGCTACACCCTTCTTCCAACGCCGCACCGACGTCGGCACGACGTTGCGCATTTTGCAATCTTCATTGCATTTTTGGCCTGCCCATGTCTAGCATTGGGTTTCCCCACCGTCAATAGAAATTCCTGGTCAGGTCGAGCGGAGCGCCGATGAGTCAGAGCGTGCGACGCGCCCTCGACCTGCTGTCCCGGTTGGCGTTCGGACCGGCCTCGCTGGACGAGTTGTCCCGGGACGCGCCGGTGCACAAGACCACGGTGATGCGGCTGCTGCACACCCTCGAAGCCAAGGGATTCGTGGTGCGCGATTCGCAGCAGCACTACACGCTGGGGCCGAAATTCTTCGAGCTCTCCACACTCGCCCTGGAGCAGCGCGACATCCGCGCCATCGCCCGTCCGCACCTGCTGCAGCTCGGCGTCCGGACCGGTCACACCGTGCACCTGGCCGCCTTCGAGGGGCCGGACGTGGTCTACCTGGACAAGATCGAGTCGCGGCAACCCGTCCGGATGTACTCCCGGATCGGGCTGACCGCCGCCCTGCACGCCGCGGCGGTGGGGAAGGTGCTGCTCGCCGGGCTGCCGCCGCAGCGGCGCGAGAGTGTCGCCGCCGCGCTCGCCTACCGGCCGCTGACGCCGCGGACGATCACCGACCCGGCCCGGCTGCTCGCCGAGCTGGACGCCGTCGCCGCGCAGGGCTGGGCCGTCGACCTGGCCGAGCACGAGGAGTTCGTGCACTGCGCCGCGGTCGGGGTGCACGACGCCCGGGGCCGGATGGTGGCCGCCGTGTCGTGCTCGGTGCCGTCGGTGCTGCTCGACGGCGGCCGCGACATCCATGACCTGATTCCCGACATCACAGCCTGCGCCGAGGCGATTTCCGCCGACCTCGGCTGGATCCCCACCGAAAGGACATCACCATGACCAAGGAAATCGTCTTCACTGCCGACGCGCCGGCGCCGGCCCACGTGTTCTCCCAGGGGGTGAAGAAGGGCGGCCTGTTCCAGGTCTCCGGCCAGGGGCCGATGGACCCGGTCAGCAACACCTACATCGGTGCCGGTGACGTCCGGGTGCAGACCCGGCGGACGCTGGAGAACGTGAAGGCGATCCTGGCCGCCGGCGGCTCCTCCGTCGAGGACGTCATCATGTTCCGGGTCTACCTGACCAAGCGCGAGGACTTCCCGGCGATGAACGAGGTGTACGGCGAGTTCGTCCAGGAGAACTGCCCCAGCGGCAAGCTGCCCAGCCGCACCACGGTCTTCGTCGACCTGCCGCACGAGGTGATGCTGGTCGAGATCGACGCCCTCGCCGTCACCGACTGACCCTCGGCTGGCCGGTCGTCCCGGCGCCGCTGAGCCGGCGTCGCTGGGCCGGCGCCGCTGTCAGCACATTGCCCTGCTTCGGCGTCCTTCACCTGGTTTGAACCTGGTGAAAGACGCCGAAGCAGGGCATTGTCGGATCGGACGTGGGCGAGCCCGCCGCCGGCGCCCGACCAGGGGTGGAGGTCAGCAGAGCGCGGCCAGTTCGCGGGCCAGGGTGCCCCGGTCGGCCACCGCGACGGCGTCCAGCCCCAGCCACTCCCCCATCAGGCGTAGCTCGTCGCGCAACCGGGACGCCACCTCCGCTCGCCGGGGCTCGGCCCCCGGCTCGACCCAGGCCGACTGCACCTGCAGCAGGCCCCGGGCCCGGTCGGCCTTGAGGTCGACCCGGCCCACCAGTTCGTCGTCGGCCAGGAACAGGTAGACGTAATAGCCGTAGTCACGCTGGGCTGCCGGGGTGTAGATGCCGATCCGGTAGTGCACGTCGAAGAGCTGCAGCACCCGAGGGCGATGGTGCACCAGGGTGTCGAAGGGCGCGATCAGCGCCTGCCCGGTGAGCCGCCGCGGACGCCGGGCGTCGGCAGCCAGCCAGAACTGCTGCGGCAGGCCGACCACCCGCACCGGCTCCAGGACGCCGGACGCCTGCAGCCGCTCGACCGCGTCCCGGACGGCCGGCGCACGCAGGTAGAAGTACTCGGCCAGCGCCTTCAGGTCGGCGACTCCCAGCGCGCTCGCGGCGCGGGCCAGCAGCATGTCGTAGGACTCCTGGTCGGTGGGGTCGGGGTGGGCCAGCACGGCTGCCGGCAGTACCCGCTCGGCCAGGTCGTAGCGGCGCTCGAACGCCGAGTTGCGGTTCGCCACCGCCACCGTGCCACTGTCGAACAGGTATTCCAGCACGTGCTTGGCCTCGGACCAGTTCCAGCCCCAGTGCTCCTTGCGCCGTTCTTCGGCGTTCTCGATCTGCCGCGCCGACAGCGGACCGCCCTGCGCCACATCGGCCAGCACCCGGTCGAGCAGGTCGGGTTTGACCTCCAGGATGCGGCTCAGCGCCTGGCGTTCCCGCGCCGCCCGCGACCGCATCGCCATCCGGAAGGCCGGCTGCAGCCCGACGTCCAGCAGGCAGGCGGCATGCCCCCAGTACTCGAACAGCCGGCGCGGCGCGCGTCCGGACGCCCGGTCGAGCAGCGCCGGGTCGTAACCGCCGAGCCTGCTGAACAGCGGCATGTAGTGCGCCCGCACCGCGACGTTGACCGAGTCGATCTGGAACTGCGCCACCCGGTCGATCACCTGCCGGACATGCCGCATGGTCACCGGCCCGGACGGCCGCGGCCGTCCGAACCCCTGGGCGGCCAGCGCGATCCGGCGCGCCTGGGCGATGCTGAGCGTAGCCATGGGCCGCATGCTAGTGACCGCCACCGACAGGTTTCCCGGACGACTCCGGTACGCCGGGGACGGTTCCTTTCGTCCCACTGGTAGTACCTGTGGGACGGTGGTGTGGCACGCTGGGGACGGTTCCTTTCGTCCCACCACCCAACGTCCTTTGAGCACGCAGGGACGCCATCAGCCCCGCGAACCGAACCGAAACCAGCCCTCAGACCGGCCTCACCCGGATCGGCCTCACCCCCGATCGGTCAGGCGACCTGCATGCGGGCCACAGTCGACTTCGGTCGTCCGATCACCCGCCCGATCAGGGCGTACGACAGACCGCGGGTCCTGAGTTCCCGCACCACGCGACACTGATCGGCCCGCGCGAGATCGCCGAACTCTTCCCGCGTTCGGACGCCGGACGCCGCGTGCAGCAGCTCCATCGCATCGTCGGCGTCGAACCGGGGCGGATCGAAAGGCCGACGCGGGACACCGTCGGCGGCATGCGCATCGGCCAGCTCCACCACATCCATCGCGAGCAGCTGGCCGAGGACGTCGTGGTCCAGCAGTGGCGACGTGCTGCCCAGCCAGCGCCGACTGCTCCACCGGTAGTCCTCCGGCCGCGACACCATCCCCGCCACCACCGGGTTGTTCCAGATGTAGGGAAGCAGCGTGGTGAGGTAGCCGTCGTCCTCCACCGGCTCGCTGCGGAAACGGTCCTGGAAGAGGTGCCCCACCCGTCCATACTTGCGATTGAACCGGCCGGCGTAACGCACCCCGAGTCGTTTCATCACCACACCGATCGGCTCACGATCGGCGCGCAGCACCAGGTGCACGTGATTGGTCATCAGGCAGTACGCCAGCACGGCACAGCCCGAGGCCGCCTTGGTCTCCCGTAGAGCGCGCAGGAAGTCTTCGAAGTCCTCGTCCTCCAGGAAGATCGCGTCACGATTCAGTCCGCGCATCATGACGTGATACACACAGGTCTCCGACGACCTTCTGGGTTGACGAGCCACTGGGCACCTCCGCTTCCGACGATCGCTCTGAGCGTACGAGCGAGCACGACGGTTGCGGCGAAATTTCTGCTGGCCTGTGGATAACTCCCGTTCGGACGCCGAAGGCGAGGTTCCGCTCCCCTCGTCCGGCGAACCGGGAGGGACGCGGCGGCCATAGATATCACCAGTGGGACGAAAAGAACCGTCCCCACCGTCCCACAGATATCACCAGTGGGACGAAAAGAACCGTCCCCACCGTCCCACCGAACCGCCCAGCGGGCTCCGGGCACAGGAAACGGGGCTCCGAGCGAACTCGGAGCCCCGCTGGCCACCACGCTTATTGAGAGCGGGTTCCCCCCAGCTCCTGTGATGGTTCGGTCAGACCGCGGCCAGGCCGCTTTCGCCGGTCCGGACCCGGACGACGTTCTCGACCGGAACCACCCAGACTTTGCCGTCGCCCACCGACCCGGTGCGGGCAGCACCGGCGATCACCTGGACGACCTCTTCGACCTCCGGGTCGTCGACGAGGATCTCGAGCCGCACCTTGACGATGAAGTCGATGGTGTACTCCTCGCCTCGGTAGACCTCGACGTGACCCTGCTGGCGTCCGTAGCCGGAGACCTCGCTGATGGTCATCCCGCCGACGCCGTGCCGGACCAGCGCCTTCTGGGTCTGCTCCAGCATCTCGGGCTGGATGATCGCAGTTACCAGCTTCACTTCATGACTCCCGTCTTGTCGTTCTCCGGGAAATCGTCCTTGGTCAGGACGAGGGTGTGACCCACCCGGCTGGAGTAGTAGACCGGGCTCAGGTCGTAGCCGGCCTCGCTGTGCTCGGCCAGGTCGATGCCACCGAGCTCGTCAGCGGTGGAGACCCGCCAGCCGACGGTGTGCTTGACGATCAGCGCGATGATGTAGCTCATCACGAAGGAGAACGCCATCACCGCGACGGCGCCCACGGCCTGCCGCCACAGCTGATCGAACCCACCCCCGTAGAACAGGCCGGCGACGGCCGGCTCGGCCGGGTCACCGGAGGTGGCCGGATCGGCCAGGAAGCCGATCAGCAGGGTGCCGACCACACCGCCGACCAGGTGGACGCCGACCACGTCGAGCGAGTCGTCGAAGCCGAATTTGTACTTCAGGCCCACCGCGTAGGCGCAGGCCACCCCGGCCACCAGGCCCAGGACGAGGGCGCCCACCGGGCTCACCGCACCGGCCGCCGGGGTGATCCCGACCAGGCCCGCGACGATGCCGGACGCCGCACCCAGCGAGGTGGGATGCCCGTCCCGCAGCTTCTCCACGATCAGCCAGCCGAGCATCGCGGCCGCGGTGGCGGCCAGCGTGTTCACCCAGGCCAGGCTGGCCAAACCGTTCGCGGCCACGGCCGACCCGGCGTTGAAGCCGAACCAGCCGAACCACAGCAGAGCGGCGCCGAGCATCACCAGGGTCATGTTGTGCGGCCGCATCGGCTTGGTGCCGAAGCCGATCCGCGGGCCGACCACCAAGGCCAGGGCCAGCGCGGCGGTGCCGGCGTTGATATGGATCGCCGTGCCGCCGGCGAAGTCGATCGCCTTGATCTGGTTGGCGATCCAGCCACCCACCACGCCGGCATCCTCATTGCTGAAGGCGAAGACCCAGTGCGCGGCCGGGAAGTAGACCAGCGTCGCCCACAGCACCGCGAACAGCGTCCAGCCGCCGAAGGACGCCCGGTCGGCGATCGCGCCGGAGACCAGAGCGACGGTGATGATCGCGAAGCAGGCCTGGAAGGCCACGAACGCCAGGGCCGGGTAGCTGGCCTCGGGATCGTTGGTGAGCAGGCTCTGCAGGCCCGCGAACTCCAGCGGGTTGCCGATGATACCGAGACCGCCGACGGAGTTGCCGAAGGCCATGCTGTAGCCGAAGAGAACCCACAGGACGCCGACGACGCCCATCGAGATGAAGCTCATCATCATCATGTTCAACACGCCCTTGGCGCGGACCATGCCACCGTAGAAGAAGGCGAGACCGGGGGTCATGAGCAGCACCAGGGCGGCGCTGGTCAGGATCCAGGCGGTGTCGCCCGAGTTGATCTCAAGTACTGTCATGGCGCATACCATCGCCCGTCGGTGTTTCGCCGGAGTTCGGGTCCGGTTACGCCCAGATTGCGCGGTGTTACAGCTGTGTTGCCGACCTTCTGGCGACGCACAGCCGACACCCTGGTAAAGCTCAGGTTGCATCAGTAGGTTGGATGCATGGCGCCACGGCCGCACCACCCAGATCAGGGGATGAGCCGGGCGCCGTTTGGGTTTACGCCCAGCTCACCGAGCTGGGCCCCGACGAGCAGGAGGTTGCAGTGGACGTTCTCGTCACCGGCCGGCATTGCCAGATCAGCGACGATTTCCGCGCCCGCGTCAGCGAGCGGCTGAGTGGCATCGAGAAGCTGAGGGACCGGGTCATCCGGGTCGAGGTACAGGTGTCGGCCAATCCGCACGCGCGACAACCCGACCAAGCGACCACCGTCGAGATCACCTTGCGCAGCCGCGGACCGGTGGTCCGCGCCGAGGCCAACGCGGACGAGAAGCTGGTCGCCTTCGAGCACGCCCTCGACCGGCTGAAGTCGCAGCTGCGCCGGGCCGCCGACCGCCGCAAGGTGCACCGCGGCCTGCGAGCCGGCCAGCAGTTCGGTGCGCCGCCGCCCGTCGCCGCCCCGAAGCAGGACGAGGACCGTCCGGAGATCCGCAAGATCGCCGGCCTCGAGGTGCACGGCGACGGGCCGCTGGTGGTCCGCGAGAAGCTGTTCAAGGCGACCCCGCTGACCTTGGCCCAGGCCCTCGACGAGATGGAACTGGTCGGGCACGACTTCTTCCTCTACGTCGACGCCGAGAGCGGAGCGCCCAGCGTCGTCTACCGCCGCAAGGCCTACGACTACGGCGTCATCCACCTCGACCTGGAGCCGGCGATCGGCGAGCAGAGCGCCTGAGGCTTCAACCATCGCCGGTTGAGCGTGCCGTCGGCCAAGTCCGTCGTTGGTTGAGCTTGTCGAAGCCCTTCGTCCGATCGTCGACGGGTCGCGACAAGCTCGACCGGCGGTGGGGCCGTCCCCGCTCGACCGGTGCCGCTCACCGTCCATCCAGCCGCGGTGTGGCGGCGATCACCGCCGCGCCGAGCACCCGGTGGCCGCCCCGGTCCAGGGCCGCTGCCGCCGCACCCAACGTGGCGCCGGTGGTGACGATGTCGTCCAGCAGCAGCACCTGGGACGCCGGCGCGGCCCGCAGCCGCATGCCGCGACTCCGGTTCGCCGCCCGGCCGGCGATGCTCAGGCCGACCTGATCGCGGCTGCCGGCGTCCAGGGCGAGGACCCGCCGGGCCCGGACGTCCAGACCGAGCCGGCCCAGCCGTCCGGCCGCTCGCCGGGCCAGCAGCCAGGTCAGGTCGAATCCGCGCTCGGCCACGGTGGATCGGCTGGACGGCACCGGCACCAGCAGCACCGGCCCGGTATCCCAACGCTCCCGCAGCACGGCGGCGGCGCTGCCCAGCACCAGGTCGCCCAGCAGCGGGACCAGGCCGAGCCCCTGCCGCTCCTTGCAGGCCAGGATGAGCGCCCGCAGTTCGCCGGCGTAGTCGCCGCGCGCCCAGGTGACCGGACGCCGATCGCCGGCCGGCACCGGACGCGGGATCAGCGCCCGCGCCGCGTCCGCACACCGTGGGCAGCAGACCGGGCCGGGCCGTCCGCAGCCCGCGCAGCTGCCGCCCCAGGCCAGGTCGGCGGCCGCCTCCAGCACGCTGCGCCATTCCATCGGACGAGTCTGCCGCGTCGTCACCCCGCAACGACCAGTTATCCACAGGCCACGGCGAAAAAGCTGCCGAAGAAGTCGGAACCTCTCAGGGCAGGCAGACCGCCTGCACCTTGTCCAGCCACGGCTCCCAGGTGAAGTCGTCCACGAAACGCCAGGTCTGCCCGTCCGGGCCGCGCAGCACGGCCCGGTCCGACACCCCGACCGCCAGCTGCACCGGCGTCGAGGTGTCGTTCGGGCCCAGGTCGGTGGACATCGCTCCCTCGCTGTCCAGGCTGACCACCCGCGCCATCGGGGTGCCGCCGAGCAGCACCATCAGGTCCGCGAGCCCGGCCCAGCCGACGTCCAGCGCGGGCTGCCCGCTGGGTGCCCAGGTGGCCGAGGTCAGCTCCCGCCAGCCGATGAAGCGCAGCCGGTCGCCGGTCCGCACGATCGCCGCGACGCCCAGGCTGGAACGGCCCTGGTTCTCCACCACCACCGCCACCCGGACGCCGTCCGGCGCCGGGGCGAAGCTGCGGATCCGGCCCGGCGGCAACCCGGCCGCGTCCACCGCCAGCTCCCGGCCGTCCTTGGCGGCCCGCAACCGGGCGCCTCGGGTGCGATCCAGCACCGCCCAGAGCTCGCCCTGCCGGGTCCATCGGACGCCGACGAAGTGGGATCCGCTCAGCTCCACCCGGCCGGCGCCGTCCCGGACGCCGATGCTGCGCACCCGGGTGCCGTCGTCGGTCACCACGCCGAGCACTTGCCCGTCCGGGCGCACCGCGACCGCGCTGGGCCGGTTCGTGACGCCGTTGACCGGCTGCGGCGCGGACAAGGGATCCACCCAACTGGCCCGCTGCAGGGTGCCGTCCCGGACCAGGTAGACGCCGTCGACAGCGCTGGTGGGCACCGGGGCGCCCTGCCCGAAGTCGGAGGTGGTGACCACACCGCCGGTGCCGCCGACCTCCCAGAAGGTGCCGTCGCCGCGGATCCGCAGCCCGTTCACCCCTTCCAGCGAGCTCAGCGACCAGGCCAGTTCGGCCGCCAGCCGGCGCCGCGCGTCCGTGTTCAGCCGGTCCATGTCGCCGGTCAGGTCGACGGTCGCCACGCCGGCCGCGTTCAGCGTCACCGAGGACGCCTCGAGCGCGGTCGGCAGCGCCGCCCGGTACGCGGCAGCGGCCGTCCGGTCCGGTCCGGTCAGCACGGCGCGGACGGTGGCCAGCAGGCCCGGTGTACCGGTCTGCACGAACCGGGGATCGGGCACCAGCCAGTTGCCGGTGGCGTCCCAGAAACAGACGTCGGAACGCACCCAGGTGCTGGCGAACAGCGACTGGGAGACCAGCAGCCCACGCGGCGGGCGGGAGATCCGCCACTGCAGGTCGGTGTCGCGGACCAGGCCGAAGTCGTGATGCAGGTCGGTGCTGGCCGGGGTGAAGGAGCCGTGGGTGTCCAGCGTCCCGACCAGCGGCGCGGTGAGCACCACCCCGGATTCGCTGACCTGCGGCGGATAGCCGCCGGCGTAGATCTCGACACCCGATTCCGGACGCCACTGCGCCGCCGCCTCTTCGGTGAGGAACTGCCGGGCCACCGAATAGCCCGGCTGGTAGGTGGCCATCGCGTGCAGGAAGCCTTCCACGATCAGCCCCGGCGATGCGCCCCGGGCCGGCGGCACCGGCGCGATGTCGACGCCCGGGTTGGCCTGCTGCTGGGCCGGCGAGTGCCGCTCCACCGGGCCCGCGGTCGGCACGGTCACGCAGCCGGCCAGCAGGGCCAGCCCGACGAGCACCGCCGCCGCGACCCGGAGCCGTCTCATACCGCCGCCTCCGCGTCGTCGGGAACCGCCGGCCAGGGCGAGGAGACGAAGCCCTCCCCCGCCTTGCGCGGCACGGTGAGCCGGAACTGGGCGCCCCGGCCCGGACGTCCCCAGGCGTTCAGCCAGCCGTTGTGCAGCCGGGCGTCGCCCAGGGCGATGGACAGCCCGAGCCCGCTGCCGCCCACCGTCCGGCGGCGGGCCGGGTCGGCCCGCCAGAACCGGTTGAACACCTGGTGCGCCTCCGCGGCGCTGAACCCCACCCCGTGATCCCGGACCGCCACCGCCACCGCCGCCTCGTCCCCGCGGACGTGCACGCTCACCGGTCGGCCCTCGCCGTGTTCGATGGCGTTGGTGATCAGATTGCGCAGCACCCGGCGGATCCGCCGCGGGTCGACCTCGGCCAGGCAGGGCTCCGGGGCGTCCAGCTGCAGCGGCGTCCCGTAGCGCTGGGCCAGCCGGGACTGAGCCTCCAGCTCTTCGGCCGCGATCTGGCTCAGGTCCACCTCGTCCAGGTTCAACTCGGCCGCCCCGGCGTCGAACCGGCTGATCTCCAGCAGGTCGGTGAGCAGTTCCTCGAAGCGGTCCAGCTCGGCGGACAGCAGTTCGCTGCTCCGGGCGGCCAGCGGATCGAATTCCTCGCGCTGGCCGTGCAGCACGTCCGCGGCCATCCGCACCGTGGTCAGCGGCGTCCGCAGCTCGTGGGAGACGTCCGAGACGAATTGCTGCTGCACCCGGGAGAGGTCCTCCAGCTCGGTGATCTTGCGGTCCAGCTCGGTGGCCATGTGATTCATCGAACGGGCCAGGCCGGCCAGGTCTTCGGTGCCGCGGACCGCCATCCGGTCGTCCAGGTGGCCGGCGGCGAGCCGCTCGGCGGCCAGCCGCGCGGCCCGGATCGGGCGCAGCACCTGCACCGCGATCAGGTAGACGGTGGCGACCACCCCGACCAGCACGATCAGCCCGGCCACCAGGGTGGCCCGCTGCACCACGGCCAGCGTCTCCGCCTCGGGCTGCTGGGTGAACAGGAAGTACACCGGGTAGCGGGTGCCTCCGGGCGCCGACAGCGCCGAACCGATGGCCAGGCCGGGGACGGCGGGGCGGGCGTCCGCGAACCGGATCTCGGTCGGCGTGGAATAGACGCCGTCCGAGCCGAGCACCGCACGGCGCAGCGCCTCCGGCACGCTGGCGTAGTCCAGGCCGGCCGAGCCGATGTCGGAGACCGGGCCGGCCACCACCACGTAGTACTGGTTGCCGACCGAGCCGCGGTAGGCGGCGTCCCGGGCCAGCTGGGTGAGCCGTTCGTTGATGGACGCGGTGCGCAGGTTGAGGGTGCGCAGATCGCGCTGCATTCCGTCCAACACCACGGACGCCTCGGCCAGGCTGGACTGCTTCTTGCCGTCCAGGATGCCGCGGGAGGACTGGTCCATCAGGAACCAGCCGGTGGCGGCCAGGATGGTCAGCGCGGCGACCAGGGCGGTGACGACGACCCGGAACGGCAGCGAGCGCGACCAGGGTGTGCGCCCGGTCCGCTCGACGTCGGCGTTCATGACGGTTCGCGGGAATCCCCGGCCCGGTAGCCGACACCGCGCACGGTGACGATGATCTCGGGATGCTCCGGGTCGTGCTCGATCTTGCTGCGCAGCCGCTGCACGTGCACGTTCACCAGCCGGGTGTCGGAGGCGTGCCGGTAGCCCCAGACCTCTTCCAGCAGCAGCTCCCGGCTGAACGCCTGGCGCGGACGCCGAGCCAGCGCCAGCAGCAGATCGAATTCCAAGGGGGTCAGCGGGATCAGCTCGGAGCCGCGGCGCACCGTGTGTGCGGCGACGTTGATGGTCAGGTCGCCGATGGTGAGCGTGCCGGAGTCGTCGGGAAGGTGGCGGCGCAGCCGGGTGCGGATCCGGGCCAGCAGCTCCTTGGCCTTGACCGGTTTGGCGATGTAGTCGTCGGCGCCGGCTTCGAGGCCCTCGACCACGTGGCGGGTGTCGGAGCGCGCGGTCAGCATCACGATCGGGACGCCCGAGATCGCCCGCAGGTCACGGCAGACCGCGACCCCGTCGCGGCCCGGCAGCATCAGGTCGAGCAGCACCAGGTCGGGCCGGTATTCCCGGAACGATTCCACGGCGCGCAGCCCGGAGTTGCACCAGGCGGAGTCGAAACCGCTTGTCCGCAGGACGAGTTGGACCATTTCGGCCAGAGCGGGATCGTCGTCGACCACCAGAATGCGTTGGCTGCGTTGCATGCCGTCCGACACTGGACCCCCTTGCTCGTCGACGTCCCGGACCGTGCTTGCAGTGTAGTGGGCCGGTGCCAGAGCCTCGCGGCGCGACCCGGCAGGATCCGACACCGTGTCGGATTTCCGGACGCCGTTGGCGAGGGTACGCCATTCCCGCCGCCCGGTGGGCGCGGAGCGGGATCAGTTGCGTTCCGGGGTGGAGGTCCAGCTGGCCAGCAGAGCCAGGTCGCCGCCCTGACGGCGCAGCACCCGCCGCCACAGCGTGTCGGGATCCCGGTCGTAGACGTCGGCGTAGGTGGCCCGCACCACGTGCCACCAGCCCTGCTCCAGTTCGTGTTCCAGCTGGCCGGGAGCCCAGCCGGCATAGCCCGCGAAGATCCGCAGGTCGCGGTAGGCGCCGTCGGCGATCTCCACCGGGGTGTCCAGATGCAGCAGGCCGACGGCGTCGAACAGCGACCGCCAGCCCGGCGGTTCCTCGTCCGGACGCTGCGGCGAGGCCAGGCAGATGGCGCCCTCCTGCGACACCGGGCCGCCCTCGAAGAGCACCTGCGGTTCGCTGACCAGCGGCGCCCAGGCCGGCAACGCGCTGCGCAGGTCGATGGTGGCCTCGCGGTTCAACATGACGCCCAGCGAACCCGACTCGTCGGCGTCCAGGACCAACACCACGCTCTGGTCGAAGACGCCGTCGCTGAGCTCGGTGCTGGCCACCAGGAGCACACCGGGAGTCGCTTCGACCGTCATGAAGACAGCATGCCACCGCGATCGAGGTCCGATGCGGTGGATGGGAACCAGCGGTCGCCGAGCACGCCCTCGGGCGTCCGGCTATCGTCTGCCCCTGTGACCAGCGGATGGGCACCCGACCCGAGTTGGACGCCAGTGGGCGGGGCCGAGGGCGGCGCGACCGTCGGCGTCTGGCGGACCGCCCGCAGCGACGGCCGGTGGATCGTGAAGCGACTTCGTCGGACGTCCACGGACGATTGCCGCTCGTTCACCTGGTGGCGGCGTGAGATCGCGGTCGCCGAGTCGGGCATTGCCGCCCACTTCGAGGGCCTGATCATGCCGGCTTGTCGGGTTGAGGAGGACGCGGACGGCGCCACGCTGTGGTCGAGGGAGGTAGTCAGCACAGCGATTCCGGCTGAGGTGGCCGCCTCGGCTCTGGGACGGTTCGCCTCGATCAAGCTCACCGATCCGGGATGGTTCACCGTCGGCAGGCTCCGTGATCGTGTCGCGATCGCGGCCGACATCGGGCTCGACGCCGTCGATGCGGGGACGTTCGAGCCCGGCCTGTGGCGGCTGATGGAGGAGTTGTGGACCTCGCGCGATGAAGCCCTGGAGCTGCTCGATCGGCTTCCCCAGGTGCTCTCGCACGGCGATGCGCTGCCCCGGAACCTGCTTCGCCACGATGGCGCCACCGTGACGGCCATCGACTGGGACCAACTGGGCTACGCGCCGGTGGGCGCCGATCTGGCCAGCTTCGGCATGTGGTCATCGGCACCGACGGAGACGCTGATCCGGCGCTATCTCGAGAGCAACCCGGCCGATCGATGGTCAGAGGCCCAGGTTCGGGCCGGCGTGGCGTTGACGACCGCGCTGATCGCGATCTCCCGGGTGATCAGGACGACCTCGACTCCCGGCGCCGGCGGCTACCGCGATCGGCTCCGCGGTTCGCAACCTCAGCTGGAACACGCGGCACGGCTGGTCAGGACGCGGTAGGGCTCCGGGTCGAGCAGCGTGTCGCAGACTGCCACCGCAACATCGCGCTGACCGTCGCTCAACGTGAGCGCATCGAGGCGGTTGCTCTCGCACACCTGCGCCGCCAACAGGACGCTCTCAGCCGGCAACCCGGACGACGACGCCACAGAACGCCAGAACCTCGCGCAGCAGGTAGCTGCACGAGGTTCTGATAGGGACACCTAAGTGGAGGTGGGGGGAGTTGAACCCCCGTCCTCAGAAGGTGAACCAGGACTTCTCCGGGCGCAGTTGACTAGGCGGTTTTCTCGGCTCCTACCCTCGCGTCAACACGTGGTAGCCAAGCCCAGTTCCAGTAAAGTCCCGAGCCGCCCCTGGAACCCAGGCGGCTCAGCAAGCCTTCTAAACGAGGCCAGTAACCGGACGGAAGGCTACGTCCGGGCTGACCCTTCGGTCACTGCTCAGGCAGCGAGAGCGAAGTCTGCGCGAGTGTTGTCGGCAGTTATTGGTTTTCCAAGGATCGTTAACGAGATGTCCTTGGATCCTCGGCCCGCTTCTCCTGGGACTACCGTCCCGAGTCGAAACCAGTCACCCCCTATTGAGTTGTCCGCCTGCGACCGCTGGACGCCGACGAGCGTGTCAGTCTATCAACGTTTGCGCTCGGACAAAACTTCCCACGGCACCAGGGCGCGGACCGGGTTGCGCCAGTCCTTGCCACGTCCGGCGCCGATCGCGCCCAGCACGGTGAACACGACCCAGATCACCGTCCAGATCCGGGCCACCGGATTGCCGTCGCCGGGCAGCAGCCAGCCCACCATGCTGGCCGCCAGACCCAGCGCGGAAGCCACCAACTGCCAGTTGAACGCCTTCGCCGCCTCCCGCTTGGCGTAGGAGCCGACCGGGCTGATCGCCCAGATGATCAGCGGTCCGAACAGCCAGAGCAGGAACGGCGACAGATGCGCCAGCACCGCGGTCGTGGTGCTCCGGTCAGGGCCGGTCCGCACCGGCACCACCTCCCCGGTGACCGCACCGCCCGGCTCGTAGCCACGGTGACCGTAGCTCAGCGGCTCGATCGGCAACGGGCCGTCCACGGCGGCGGCCAGTTGGTCCAGCCGGTCGGCCATGATCACCCGGGACATCCGGGCCTCGAACTCCGCGGAGGTCATCCGGCCTTGCCCGAAGGCCTCCCGCAGGCGCCGTTCGGCGCCGTCTCGGTCCTGTTTGGAAACACTGTCGACGGGAGCGAAGAAGTCGTGGGTCATGTCGTCAAGGATTCGTCGCGGGGGGCGGAGAGAGTATCGGGCGCGGCCCTGCCCGTCCCCGGAGCCGGCAGTCAGGGGTGGCCCGGCGCGGATAATCGCAGCGGCCGACAACGGGCGGGTTCCGGCACCGACTGCCGTGCCGGAACCCGCCCGTTCCGCCGAACCTCTTGGCCCGGAACGACCCGAAGGCCCTACGGTGAGCCCATGCCCAACACGCTGGATTTCGCCGAGCTCGGCGAGGGAATCGGGGACGCCGCGGCCGTGCTGCGCAACAACGCGGCGGCAGCGGGACTGGACGCCCCGGTGCCGACCTGCCCCGGCTGGACGGTTCGCGACCTGGTCACCCACCAGGGACTGGTGCACCGCTGGGCGACCGCCACCGTGCGCGGCGAGCCGGCGCGTCCGGACGCCGACGTGGCGGCCGAGGCCGCCTCTGCCGTCGACCTGCTGGAATGGCTGGACGACGGGCTCGTCGACCTGCTGAACGCGCTGGCGTCGGCGCCGGCCGACCTCGATGTGCCGTTCTTCCTGCCCGACGCTCCCCCGCCGCGGCAGGCCTGGACCCGGCGGCAGTGCCACGAGACCACCGTCCACGCCATCGACGCCATGGCGGCCAAGCTGGGCCGGGCGCCGCGGGCGTCCGAGTTGTGGGTCTCCCCCGCACTGGCCCGCGACGGCATCGATGAGCTGCTGCTCGGTTTCGCGCCCCGGGACAAGTACAGTCCGCGCGCGGCGCAGCCCTGCGACATTGCGGTGACCACCGCCGACGGGATCGGAGCCTGGACGGTGACCCTCGGCCCGGACGCCTGCACGGCCCGGGTCGGCGCGTCCGACACCGCGACGGCCCGGATCACCGGAACCGCCCGAGGAATCTACGCCGCGCTGTGGAATCGAGGCGGCGACTGGACGGTCTCCGGCGACACGGCCCTGGTCCAGTCGTTCCGGGACCAGTTGCGGGTCACCTGGTAGCTCCGGTTTACGAGGTGAGGCGAGAGGCAGGGGGCGAGCCGGGAAGTACCTACCGGCGGTTCCGGGCGGCCAGCTCGCGGGCGGCCTCCCGGTTGGCGTCACGCTCGGCGATGGTCTGGCGCTTGTCCCAGGCCTTCTTGCCGGTGCCGACGGCCAGTTCGACCTTGGCGTAACCGTCCTGGAAATAGAGCGCCAGCGGCACGATGGTCCGTCCGGACGCCGTGGTGGCGCGCTCCAGCTTCTCGATCTCGCGGCGGTGCAGCAGCAGCTTCCGGTTGCGCCGGGCGGCGTGGTTGGTCCAGGTGCCGAAGGCGTACTCGGGGATGTGCGCGTTGCGCAGCCACACCTCGCCGTCGTCCACCGTGGCGAAGGCGTCGGCCAACGAGGCCCGGCCCTGCCGCAGCGACTTCACCTCGGTGCCGGTGAGCACCATGCCGGCCTCGAATTTCTCGCCGATCTCGTAGTCATGGCGCGCCTTGCGATTCTGGGCGACCATGATCCGCCCCTTCTCTCGTGGCATCGCCGCACACTCCCCGTCCGGTTGGTGAAAGCGCTCAGACTACCAAGCCGGCAGCCGGCGCCCTCACAGCCAGTTCATCGGGTTGACCACGCCGCCGTTCACGTAGACCTGGAAGTGCAGGTGGCAACCGGTGGACAAGCCGGTGGTGCCGACGTAGCCGATCACCTGGCCCTGCCGGACCCGCTGGCCGGCGTGCACCGCCATCCGAGACTGATGCGCGTAGCCGGTCGAGACGTAGCGGCCGCGGACGATGCCGTGGTCGATCACCACGTAGTTGCCGAAGCCGCCCTGCCGGCGGGCGCTGGCCACCCGTCCGTTCGCGACGGCGTAGATCGGGGTGCCGCAGGAGGCGCCGAAGTCGGTGCCGCGGTGCATCCGCCAGATGTGCAGGATCGGGTGGTAGCGCAGCCCGAACGGTGAGCCGGCGGGGGCGTTCACCGGGCGGATGAAGCCGCGGGACGACTGCCCGCTCGGCTTGCTCGGCACGTACTTCTTTCCGGCCTTCTTCGCGGCCGCCCGCCGCTTCGCCTCGGCCGCCGCGGCCTTCTTGCGGGCGATCTCGGCGCGACGCCGGATCTCGGCGCTGATCGAGGCGTCCTGGGCCTGCAACCGGCGGTACTTGGCCTGCTCGGCGTTCAGGTCGGCCTGCGCCGCCTTCCGCGCCTTCGCCAGTTTGGCGACCTGACCGGCCACCACATTCCTGGCTGCGGCCGCCTTGGCCTGCAGCACCTTCAAGCGGGCCAGATTGGCCTCCGCCTCAGCCTTGTCGGCGGCGATCTCCTTCTCGATCGCGGCCTGGGCCTTCTGTGCCGCCTCCAACTTGGCCTGCAACTGCCGCAGCCGGGTCATCTGGGCGCTGGTCGCGTCGAAGATCGTCGTCGACCACTGCAGCCGCTGGGAGAGGTCCCCGGTGTCGGCGGAATCGAAGACCACGGTGAGACCGACCAGATCGGTCTGCTGCTGGTACGCCTCGCGGGCCGCCTGGCCCATCAGCCGCAACTGGGCGTCCACCTCGGCCTTGGCCGCGATCACGGCCTTCTTGGCCGCTTCCAGCTTGGCCCGGGCCTGCGTCAGCCGGCGTCCGATGGCGGCGTCGACAGCTTTGGCGTCCGCCACCGCATCGTTGGCGGCGGCCTGGTTGCGCTGCGCCTTGGCCAGCGCCGACTGCGCCTTGGCCAGGTTCTGCAGCGCCTTGGAGACCTCGGCCTTGGACTCGCTCACGTCCGCGCGGGACGAGACGATCGCCTTGCGGACGTCGTTGCGCTTGTCCTTCAGATCCTCAGCGCCCGCGGCTGTGCCGAGGCTGAAGGTCAGCCCGATCGCCAGCATGGCGATCAGCGGACGCAGCAGTCGCCGCGAGATGGTGAGCGGCGTGTCCTTCGTGGTTCGGCAGGTGGGGGAAGACACCTGGTTCACGATGAGGCCCCAATCGGTCGGACGAGGGCCTCGCGGTGCTCAGACCCTCAAATACTTTCGAGTGGCTATCACCGTCGGGACGACTGAGAGGACGACACCAACGGCAACGACCCCTAGCATCGCTAAACCAACGTGAGGCCAACCAATCCACTCGACACTCTTGAGTGAGGGTTGAGCCTTGTCGATGATCAGGAATTGCTGCACCGCAGCGAGCGATCCGCAGGCAAGAATCGCGCCGAACAGCGCTGCAACGAGAGATTCCAGCAGGAACGGCAGCATGATGTACCAGTTGGACGCGCCCACCAGCCGCATGATCCCGAGCTCGCGACGCCGGGAGAAGGCCGCCATCTTGATGGTGGTGGCGATCTGCAGCGAGGCGGCCAGCAAGAGCAGCAGACTCAGCCCGATCGTCGTCCACTTGGCCACGTTGAGCCACTCGAACAGCGGGTTGAGGTACTGCCGCAGGTCTTGGACGGCCTGGACGCCGGGCAGCCCGGCCACCGCCGAGACCACCCCCTCGTACTGCTCCGGGTTCTTCAGCTTCACCCGGAACGAGTCCTGCATCATCTCGAGCGTCATGTCGGCCAACACCGGGGAATCCTTGTAGACCCGCTGGAAGTCCTCCCAGGTCTCCGCCTTGCTCTCGTAGTAGACCGTCGCCACTTCGGGGTTGGTCTCCAGCGCGGTGCGGATGGTCTGCTTCTGGGCGTCCGTCGGGTCCTGACCGGGTTCGCAGTTGCGGCCGGTGGACTCCTTGACGCACAGGAAGACGCTGATCTCGATCTTGTCGTACCAGCGGCCCTTGGCCAGTTCGACCTGTTGGGCGCCCAGCAGTCCGCCGCCGAACAGGGTGAGCGAGACCCACATGGTGACGATCACCGCGAGGGTCATGGTCAGGTTTCGGCGCAGGCCGGACCAGGCCTCACGCAGGGTGTGCCGCATGGCGGGCTCCTTCGAGGATTCGGGACGGGCGGGGCAGGATCATCGCGGTGCTCATCTAGTACCCGTAGACGCCCTTGTCCTGGTCGCGGACGAGTTCGCCGTCCACCAGCTCGATCACCCGTTTGCGCATCTGGTCGACGATCGCCGAGTCGTGGGTGGCCATCACCACGGTGGTGCCGGTGCGGTTGATCTGGTCCAGCAGCTTCATGATGCCGATGCTCGTGGTCGGGTCGAGGTTGCCGGTCGGCTCGTCGGCGAGCAGGATGGCCGGCCGGTTCACGAACGCGCGGGCGATCGCCACCCGCTGCTGCTCACCGCCGGACAGCTCCTCCGGCAACCGGTTGCCCTTGCCGTCCAGGCCGACCAGCTCGAGGGTCTCCGGCACCACCTTCTTGATCGCGGAGGTCGGCTTGCCGATCACCTGCAGGGCGAAGGCGACGTTCTCGGTGACGGTCTTGCCGGGCAGCAGCCGGAAGTCCTGGAACACCACGCCGAGCTGCCGACGCAGCCCGGGCACCTTCCAGCTGTGCAGCTTGCCGAGGTCCTTGCCGGCGACGAAGATGCGGCCCTTGGTGGCCCGGTACTCGCGCAGCACCAGCCGGATGAAGGTCGACTTGCCGGAGCCGGAACTGCCGACCAGGAAGACGAACTCGCCCTTGTCGATGGTGACGTTGATCCCGGACAGCGCGGCGCGGCGCTGGCCCTCGTAGATTTTGGTGACGTCCTCGAACGTGATCACGGCGCTACTCCGGTCGGGCTCGACGATTGGGGAAGTTCCTGAGAGAAATTCAGCCGACCAGGTTGGAGTCTAGGCGAGGTGCGCGCCGGCGTCCGTCACGCCACGCCCGCTCGATCGTGCCCGGCCGGCGAGAAGGCACCGGGGAACAGACTCCGGCCGATCCAACCGCTCGCCTAACTATTTCGCGCTCGCTGAGTTCAGCGAGCGCGAAATAGTTAGGCGAGCGGTTCAGTGGGGGCCGAGTGTGCCGGCCAGAGGTCAGCGGTCGCCCTGCTGGCGGCGCCAGCGGATGCCGGCGTCGATGAAGCCGTCCAGGTCGCCGTCGAAGACCGCGTCCGGGCTGCCCACCTCGTACTCGGTGCGCAGGTCCTTCACCATCTGGTACGGGTGCAGCACGTAGGAGCGCATCTGCGAACCCCAGGAGTTGCCGCCGTCGCCCTTGAGCGCGTTCAGCTCGGCCTCGCGGTCGCGCCGGGCCCGCTCCAGCAGCCGCGACTGCAGCACCTTCATCGCGGCCACCTTGTTCTGCAGCTGGCTCTTCTCGTTCTGGCAGCTGACCACGATGCCGGTCGGCAGGTGGGTCAGCCGGACGGCGGAGTCAGTGGTGTTGACGCTCTGCCCGCCGGGACCCGAGCTGCGGAAGACGTCCACCCGGACGTCGGCCTCGGGGATGTCGATGTGGTCGGCCTCTTCGGTGACCGGCAGCACCTCGACGCCGGCGAAGGACGTCTGCCGCCGGCCCTGGTTGTCGAAGGGGCTGATCCGGACCAGCCGGTGGGTGCCCTGCTCCACGCTCAGCGTGCCGTAGGCGAAGGACGCCCGGACGGTGAAGGTGGCCGACTTGATGCCGGCCTCCTCGGCGTAGGAGATGTCGTACACCTCGGCCGGGTAGCCGTGCCGTTCGGCCCAGCGCAGGTACATCCGCAGCAGCATCTCGGCGAAGTCGGCGGCGTCCACTCCCCCGGCCTCGGACCGGATGGTGACCACCGCGTCCCGCTCGTCGTAGTCACCGTTCAGCAGGGTGCGCACCTCGAGCGCCTGGATGTCGGTGGACAGCCGGCTCAGTTCGCGGGCGGCCTCGGCCATGGTGTCGGCGTCCGACTCCTCCTGAGCCAACTCGATCAGCACGGCGGCGTCGTCGATCCGCTGCCGCAGCCCGGTCAGCCGATCCACCTCGGCCTGCAGCGCCGACAGCTTGGAGGTGACCCGCTGGGCGTTCTCCTGGTCGTTCCACAGATCGGGGGCGGAGGCCTGGTCCTGCAGCTCGGCGATCTGCTGTTTCTTGGCTTCGGGGTCGAGCACGGCCTCGATCGACGTCAGCGTCTTGTCGAGTTCGTTGAGATCGGATTGCAGATCAGCGGCAGCCACGAGGGACGAGTGTACCGTCCCGGCACTCACCGCTCGCTCGCCGAGGCTTCGACAGGCTCAACCCGCGGCGGCGGCCTGGGCCAGGGCACGTCCGGTCAACGAGGTTTCGTCGTCGACCAGCTCGTCGGGCGGGCCGGCGAACACCAGGCGTCCGCCGTCGATGCCGGCACCGGGACCGATGTCGATGACGTGGTCGGCCCGGGCGATCACCCGCAGGTTGTGCTCGACCACGACCAGGGTGGTGCCGCGCTCCAACAGGTCGTCGAACAGGTCGTTGATCCGGTCCACGTCGCTGGGGTGCAGGCCGGTGGTGGGCTCGTCCAGCACGATCCACTCCGAGCCGAGATCGGACGCGCCGGCCAGATGCCGGGCGATCAGCAGTCGCTGCTTCTCACCACCGGACAAGGTGTCCAACGACTGCCCGACGGCGGCGTAGCCGAGCCCGACCCGGTCCATCCAGCCCACCGCGGCGACGATGTCGGGACGCCCGGCGAACAGCTGGGCGACCTCGTCGGCGGTCATCGCCAGCACGTCGGCGATACTGCGTCCGTCGATCGTGACGCCCAGCGCGGTGGGGTTGAACCGGGAGCCGTCGCAGGCGTCGCACGGGGTGGCCACGTCGTCCAGGAAGGCGAGTTCGGTGGTGATGTAGCCCTTGCCGTTGCAGACCGGGCAGGCGCCCTTGGAGTTGAAGCTGAACCAGGCCGGTTCCAGCCCGGACGCCTCGCCGAACGCCTTCCGGATGCTGTCGGCGACGCCCAGGATGCTCAGCGAGGTGGACCGGACGCCGCCGCGCAGGGCGTCCTGGCCGACCACGGTGAACCGGCGTTGCTGCCGGGGCAGCTCGATCGTGGCCAGCGAGCTCTTGCCGGAGCCGGCCACCCCGGTGACGGCGGTCAGCACCCCGATCGGGATGTCCACGTCGAAACCGGTCAGGTTGCGGGCCCGCGCGTTCCGGACCGGCACCCAGGAGTGGGGCCGAGCCGGCTGTCGCTTCACCACGAGGCGTTGCGCCAGCACCCGTCCGGTGGGCGTGTCGCTGCCGGTCAGCGCCTGCGACGTCCCTTCGAACAGGATGCGGCCGCCGTCGTGCCCGGCGCCCGGCCCGAGGTCGACGACATGGTCGGCGATCCGGATCACCTGCGGGTGATGCTCCACCACCAGCACCGTGTTGCCGGCGTCGCGGAGCCGCTGCAGCAACCGGGTCAGCCGCAGCACGTCCGCCGGGTGCAGCCCGATGGACGGCTCGTCGAAGACGTAGGTCACGTCGGTGAGCGCGCCGCCCAGGTGCCGGACGATCTTGACCCGCTGCGCCTCGCCGCCGGACAGGCTGGACGACTCACGGTCGAGGCTCAGGTAGCCCAGGCCGACCGAGATCAGGGCGTCCAGGACGGTGCGGATGCCGTCCAGAGCGGGCGCCACCTCGGGAATGGTCAGCTTCTCCAGCAGGTCGTGGAGTTCGCCGACGCTGAGCGCCAGCCAGTCCACGATGGAGCGGCCCTCGATCAGGCTGGCCCGGGCCGCGGTGTTGACCCGGGCGCCGTGGCAGTCCGGGCAGGGCCGCTGGGTGGTGATCCGGTCGAGCTCCTCGCGCACCTTCTTCGAGATGTTCGCCGGCCGGTTCTTCACGTAGACGTCGCGCAGCCGGGTGACCACCCCGTCGAACCGTCCGGACGCCGGGAAGCGCGGGTCGGGATGGACCGGCTTGACGCCCTCGGCGTAGAGGAACAGGTCCATCTCTTCGGGGGTGTAGTCCCGCAGCTTCTTCGACCGATCGAAGAAGCCACAGTAGGCGAACCGCTTCCAGCGGTACACCCCGGGCCGGAAGTTCGAGAACCGGACCGGCCCCTCGTCGATGGTCTTGTCGAGATCGATCAACTCGTCCACGTCGATGTCGACCACGGTGCCGATGCCCTCGCAGGCCGGGCACATGCCCTTAGGGTCGTTGAACGAGTAGGACGCCGAGTAGCCGGCGGACGGCACTCCGGCGCGGGAGAAGACCAGCCGCAGCAGCGGCGCCAGGTCGGTGGCGGTGGCGACGGTGGAGCGGGCGTTCGGGGTGAACCGGCGCTGGTCGATCAGCACGGTGAAGGTCAACCCCGCCATCGCCTGGACGTCGGGCGCCGGCAGTTGCGGCAGCCGGGCCCGCAGGAACGCCGGATAGGAGTCGTTGACCAGCCGCTGCGCGCCGGCGGCGATGGTGTCGAGCACCAGGGACGATTTGCCGGAACCGGAGACACCGGTGAAGACGGTCAGCGCCTTCTTCGGGACCTCCAGGCTGACCTCGCACAGGTTGTTGGTGGTGGCACCGACCACGCTGATCCGGTCGGGGGCGTCCTGATCGTCCATGCCGACGAACCCTAGTGCCCCGGCCCCTCACCCAGCAGCCGGGCCTTCTCGACGTCCGAGGCGAAGCTGGCCTCGATGCTGTTGCGGGCCAGCTGGGCGATCTCGGCCTCGGACAGCGCGAACGCCTCGCGCAGGGCCGCGACCACGTCGTCCAGATAGCCGCCGAAGTAGGCCGGGTCGTCGGAGTTCACCGTCACCCGCACCCCGCGGCGCAACAGGCCGACGATCGGGTGCGCGGCCAGGTCGGGCACCACCTTGAGCCGGACGTTGGACAGCGGGCACATGGTCAGCGGCATCCGCTCGGCGATCAGCCGTTCGATCAGCTCGTCGTCCTCGACCGCGCGGACGCCGTGGTCGACCCGCTCCACCCCGAGCACGTCCAGGGCGAGCCGGACGTAGCTCGCGTCACCCTCTTCGCCGGCGTGGGCCACGGTGCGCAGCCCGTCCGCACGGGCCCGCGCGAACACCTCGGCGAAGGGCTCGGTCGGGTAGCCGAGCTCGGTGGAGCACAGCCCCACCCCCAGCAGCGGGACGCCGGAGTCGACCACCTGCTGGTAAGCGGTCGTCGCCTCCTCCGCGGGCAGATGCCGCAGGAAGGTCAGGATCAACCCGGCGCTGATGCCGTATCGCTCCTCCGCCGCGTCCAGCGCCCGGTGCACGCCACCCAGCGCCACCTCGGGCGCGACACCGCGGGCGGTGTGGGCTTGCAGGTCGAAGAACACCTCGGCCCGCTTGATGCCGGCGCGCTGCGCCCGGGCCAGGTAGGCGTCGGTGAGGTCGGCGAAGTCCTGCTCGGTCCTCAGCACCTGCATGTTGGTGTAGTACAGGTCGAGGAAGCTCTGCAGGTCGGTGAAGTCGTAGCGCGAGCGCAGATCGTCCAGATCGGCGTAGGGCAGCCGGACGTCGTTGCGTTCGGCCAGCGCGAAGATCAACTCCGGCTCCAGCGTTCCTTCCAGATGCAGGTGCAGTTCCGCCCAGGCAGTCATCGACCATCCCCTCTCGTCGTGCCCAGCTTGGCACGGCTGTCGACCCGGCGGCGCAACCTCCTACCGCTGCGCGCGGGTGGTCGCGCGATTGTGATCAAGGGCGACCGCGAGCCACTCGGACAGCCCCTGATCGGTGCCGACGGCGTCCGGGGTGACCTCCACCCAGCCGGGCCCCATCGTCCGGCCGGCGCCCATCTCGGCCTGGGCGGCGCCGGGGCGTCCGAGCAGTTCGTCGTGGTGCTCGGCGGGGACGCGGACCAGCAGGCCGCCGCTCTTCAGCGCACTGACCACCAGTTTGTCGTTGACCATGAAGGAGCGTCCGCCGAACATCGGCACCTCCCGGGTGGACGGCTCGGCCGCCAGCAGGTGCCGGAGGCGCCCGATCAGTTCGGACTGCGCGGCTGTCGCGGCCACGGCTCAGCCTTCGGACGGCGGGCCGAAGGCGAGCCGGTCGAAGATCAGCACGCTGTCGCTGATCAGGCCGTCGCGCACGGTGAAGCACTCGGCGGCGGGCGCGGTGTCGGTGACCGCGGTCTGCGGGTAGTAGAACAACGCCACCCGCGCCGTGCCGGCCCGTTCCGGATCGGCGAACTCGGCGATCTCGCCGATGCCGGTGAGCAGCGGCGCGAAGCCGGCCAGGTAGCTGCGGTAGGCGTCCTTGCCGGCCAGGTCGACCCCGGGCGCGCGGCAGGTGATGTCGTCGGCGACCAGCTCCATGGCGCGGTCGAGATCGCCGGTCGTCCAGGCCTGGTGGTACTGCCGGACGACGGTGGCTGCGGGCGTGGTCATGGTTGCTCCTGGTGGTTGCGGGTGGTTCCGTCCGCGAGCGGACGCCAGTGGTCGGGCCCGGGATCGCCGCCGGACGCCGCGATCGCCAACCGGGGCACGAAGTGCTGCCAGCCGTCCCGATGACCCGGGACCTCGGTGTCCGGCAGGCCGGAATGGGTCAGTTCGAGCCGGGTGCCCTGCGCGACGGCGGTGAGCCGGAACTCGACCGTGGAGGCGCCCTCCGGCAGCCCTGGGCTGCCGACGATGCCCCAGGAGACCCGGACGCGGCTGGGCGGTTCGACGTCCAGGTAGCGTCCCCGGATCGGATAGCCGGCGATGTCCACGGCGAAGGCGCCGCCGGGCCGCGGATCGAGGGCGGCGTGCTCCCCCATCCAGGCGGTCATGCCGGCGTCGGTGGTCAGGTACTCGAAGACCACCTCGGGCGGCGCGGCGATCTCGATCGAGGTGGTGTAGTCAGCCACGGCTAGCCTCCTCGCGGGCCTCGATCACGGACTTCAGCGCGGCCAGCTTGGCCGGCCAGAAGTCGTCCAGATACGAGCGGACCGCCGCCAGTCCGTCGGTGTTCACCGCGAACAGGTGCCGGGTGCCGTCCTTGGTGCGCCGAGTCAGTCCGGCCGCCCGCAGCACCCCGAGGTGATGGGACGCTGTCTGCTGCGACAGCCCGACCTCGTCGGCGATCTGCCCGACCGGACGCGGCCCGTTGCGCACCACCGCCAGAATGGCCCGCCGGTTCGGATCGGCCAACGCCCGCAAGGCCCGGTCCAGATCGCCCACCGGCTCCGCGATCATCGTCGGCCTCCCCCGGTCGCTCGTCGTAGCGACAGGCTAAAGCACAAGTATTCATTTGTACAGACAATCATGCGTGGATCGTGCCCAGCCGCGGCCGCCACGTCCCCGGCCGGGTCGATTGCGGACGCGGACGCGAAGAAGGGCGACACCCTCAGGTGTCGCCCTTCTTCGTGAAGAGTCTTGCGGAGTGCGCGGCGCCGCGTGGCCCGATGGCTAGCGAAGCGCCGCGGCGATCACCGGCTGGCCGGCTTGTCGGCCACCCGCACGAGCGTGAGCTGCAGGCCGACCAGGGCGATCACACTGACCCCACCGGCGATCATCGCGATCACGGACTGGGTGGCGAAGCCGGCGGCGAAGATCGCCACGGCCACGGCGATCAGGATGCCCACGGCGGCGCGGACGGCCACGGTGGTGCCACGATCGGCGAGCACGGCGGCGCGGAGGTCGGCGAGGCCGTAGTCCTCCGCCTTGGTTGCGACATCGGACGGGCGGGCGTTGATCTGCTGAGCAGACATCGGTCTGTGTGTTTCTTTCTGTGTGAGTGCAGAGCACCTGCCGTGCCCTGCACGGCGGCGTGCGCCCCTCGAACGGGGCATACCCCATATTAGTCTCTTACACCATTAATTGCAAGGTGTGCGCCCCCTGACCGCTCGATCATTCGGGCGGGGTCGACCCCGACTGCTCCGGGGCGGCACCAGGCCCGAGGCGGGCGAGGGAGATCAGCCGGGTCCCCTCGCCCGAGAGGACCTTGTCGGTCCGCACCACCTCCACCTCCCGGACGGTCAGCCGACCGAAGTTGGTATGTCCCAGATTCCTGACCCCGGTCCGCACCACACCGACCGACGGCCGCAGAAAGCGGGCGACGTTGACGAACCCGAGCAGCCGCCGTGCGGCAGGAAGCCGTATTGATGCCCGGTCCTCGACTGCGGCGCGGAGCCGCCACAACTCGCCCGAGAAGTCCCAGACCTGGGCGTACACCGATAGTGCCGTCATCGCGACGCCGCGCAGTTCCACCTGAAAGGGCGGGAAACCAGCGGCCGCCTGAGCGACCCGGTCGCCGAGCGCCTTCTCGCCGAGAGGCGAGGCGTCCAGATTCGCGACGGTGAGATGAAGGTCACTCGCCGGATACAGGTAGTGCTCCTCAATGCCGGGAATCCCGCTGGCGACACGATGCACCGCACGGCCGAGCCCTCGCGGTAGCCGGACGACGCTTGTCGTGCAGGAGAACTGAGGATCGCCGAGCACGACGATGGCCCGACCACCGATGGGACGCGAGCGCAGCCGAACCGAAGCGAATCCCAAGGCCTGAGCCGTCCTGCGCATCACATCGCCATGATGTCGCACCCGAGCCGGCTACGAGGTGGACCTGGCCACCTCCATCGTGCGTCTCTGCCCGGATCGAGCGACACGGTCCGAGCAGAACTGATCGGCGGGCGGCCGTTGGACGGCCTGCACCGCTGGACGTCCGGCGAGTTCGGCGAGGTCATCAGGAACGGGCGGAGACCGGGGTGTGCCAGTTCGCCCGCCAGAACTGCGGCGCCACGGGGATGTCGGCAGCCGGGACTCCGAGCCGCGCCGCGGCGGTCGCGGCCCAGTGCGGGTTGCGCAGGGCGGCACGACCGATGGACACGGCGTGGGCCTGGCCGGTGACCAGGATGGTCTCGGCCTGGGTGGGGTCCTCGATCATGCCGACCGTGCTGATCACCGCGCCGGTGCCGGCCAGTGCCGCGGCGATGCCGGCGGCCAAGGGAACCTGGTAGCCGGGTCCGACCGGGATGGCGGCGCCGCCGCCGAGCCCACCGGAGGAGACGTCGATCCAGGTCACGCCCTGGTCGGCGACCAGTGTGCGGGCCAGCCGGATGGACGCGTCCAGGTCCCAGCCGTTCTCGGTCCAGTCGGTGGCGCTCAGCCGGATGCCCAGCGGCTTGCTCGCCGGCCAGGCCTGCCGGACGGCGTCCACGACCTCGCGCAGCAGCCGGGTGCGGCCCCGTTCGTCGCCGCCGTAGCCGTCGGCGCGGGTGTTGGTCAGCGGCGAGTACGACTGGTGCAGCAGGTAGCCGTGGGCGGCGTGGAGCTGGACAGCGTCGTATCCGGCGGCGTCCGCGCGCCGGGCGGCCTGGACGAACGCGGCGATCACCTGGTCGATGCCGGCCCGGTCGAGTCGTTCGGGAGCGTCCAGTCCCGGGAGCACCGGCTCACCGGTGATGCCGACGGTCGCCCAGCCGCCTTCCGCGACCGGAACGGTGCCGTCGGGCTGTCCGGGAAGCCACGGATAGGTGGACGCCTTGCCGCCGGCGTGGTTCAGCTGCACGGCCGCGGCGGCACCCTGGGAGTGCAGGAACGCCACGATCCGTGCGTGCGCGGCCTGCTGCTCGTCGGTGTACAGGCCGAGATCCCGCGGCGAGATCCGTCCGCGCGCCTCGACGCCGGTCGCCTCGACCGCGACCAGACCGAACCCGCCGGCGGCGAACGCGCCCAGGTGCTGCAGATGCCATTCGGTCGGCACCCCGTCCTCCGCGGCGACGTTGTACTGGCACATCGGCGCGACGAACGCCCGATTGCGCAGGGTCAGTCCGGCGGAGTTCGGGGCGGGGATGACAACGGGTGAGAAGAGCGTTGTTGGCACTGTCTTTCGACCTCTATCTAGGTGCTTTGTGAGCATTCGGCACAGCACTCCCGGCGGTTGCGGGCTCGCTGTGGCGGCCGGTCGCCGTCGTCGGGTGATGATCCGGGGCGGTCCGGTGGCCTGCCGCAGCACCCACGGTATTGTTTTGATACCGGTTACTTCAAAGGAACCGGCAGTGGGACGCCGGGCGTCAGTCCAGGGCGCAGCCCGCGCGGCGCTGCGCCTCCTGAATCTCGGGCACGTAGGTCTCGGCCCAGTCTCGGAGAGCACACAGCGGCACCAGCAGCGAGCGCCCCAGCGAAGTCAGCGCGTACTCGACCCGGGGCGGGTTCTCCTCGCAGTCGGTGCGCGAGACCAGCCCGTCGGTCTGCAGCGCGCGCAGGGTCTCGGTCAGCACCTTCGGCGTGACGCCCTGGATCTGCGCCTTGAGCTGCGAGAACCGCATCGGCCGGTCCGCGAGCGCGGTGACCACGAAGATCGTCCACCGCGCGCCGATCCGGTTCAGCACCGTCCGGCTCGGACAGGTGGCAGCCATCACGTCGTAGGCCTTGGACACCGGGTCGTCCTCCGTGTTCGTTGCGGTCGTCAGTATCAAAACCATACCCCGGAGCGGACGTGGCCGGCGCGGTCCGCGCGTCCGGGTGCCCAGATCCCTAGTTGCCGTGCTGCTGGATCCGGATCGCGTTGCCGGACGGGTCGCGGACGCCCATGTCGATGCCGTAGAAGTGCTCGGTCGGTTCCTGGGTGAAGTCGGTGAACCCGCGTCCGCGCAGTTCGTCGTACAGGGCGCGGACGTCGTCGCAGAGCAGCACCAGTCCGCTGCCGAGAGCACCCTTGGCGATCAGTTCGCGGAGCAGTTCCGTGCTGGCCGGGTCGTGGGCCGGCGCACCGGGGGTTTCGAGCATGATCTCGGGGCCCGCCCCGCCCGGGACGCGGACGGTCAGCCAGCGGTAGTCGCCCTGTTGGACATCGTTGCCCTTCTCCAGGCCGAGTTTGTCGACGTAGAAGTCCAGTGCCTCTTCCTTGTCGAGGACGTACACGGTCACGACGTTGATCGCGGTGAGCATCTCGGTTCAGTTCTCCATTCTCCGGACTGCTCCACCGTAGGCGGCGGCCACGCCCTGCGCCTTATCCAAACCTGCTCAGTTCCGTCGCCGGCGTGCGTCCGGACGGCCGCATGGTGGCGAGTTGGACGCAGTGCGGCGTCCGGATCGGCCCGTTGGCCGCGCGGTAGGCGCTCGGGGTCTGTCCGACGACGCCCTTGAAGGTGCGGCTGAACGTGCCGACGCTGCCGAACCCGACGGCGAAGCAGATCTCGGCGATGGTGCGCGGGGTCTCTCGAAGCAGGAACATGGACCGCTCCACCCGCCGCCGCTGCAGGTACCGGTGCGGCGACTCGCCGAACGCCTGGCGGAAGGTACGGCTGAAATGGGCCGGGGATACGTGCGCGACGGCGGCGACCGCCGGCACGTCGAGCGGAGCCGGGTAGCAACGATCCATCGCGTCCCGGGCGCGGAGCAGGCGCCGGTTGCGTTCTTCGGTCTCGCGGCTCACCCCCGCAAGCCTAGAGCGGCGGTGTGCGCGAACTGCCCCGTAAGCAGGTGCGCTTCGGCGAGGGGTCACGTGCCGCCGGCGTCGGCTACCTTCTTCGCGGCCGCCCGGGCCGCGTCGGGGTCGAGGTAGCGGCCGCCGCGGGGCACCGGGTGCATCCGGTGATCGAAGTCGTAGACCAGGGGGTGCCCGGTGGGGATGTTCAGGGCGATCACCTCCGGCTCGGTGAGCCGGTCCAGCACGACGCACAGCGCTCGGATCGAGTTCCCGTGCGCGATGACGAGCACCGTCCCGCCCCGGCGCAACTCGCCGTCCAGTTGGGCGTGCCAGAGTCCACCGACGCGACCCCGCACGTCGTCGAGGGATTCGGTGGCGGTCACCGCCCGCGCCGGCAGTCCGGCGAGGGCGGGCTGTTCCCGCAGCTGCCGGATCAGCTCCTCGTCCATCGGCGGCGGCTGCCCGGTGAGGGTGCGCCGCCACCGGATGAACAGCTCCGGCCCGTAGCGGGCGAGCACGTCCGCCTTGCTGAGCCCGGTCAGGGCGCCGTAGTTGCGTTCGTCGAGCTGCCACACCGCCCGGGTCGGGATACCGGGCCTGGCGAGCGTGTCCCGCACCAGTTGCGCGGTGTCGCGGGTGCGGGTGAGCCGGGACGTGTAGATCAGGTCCGGGACGATGTCGGCGTCGGCCAGCAGCCGCGCGGCGTGCCTGGCCTCCGCTCTCCCGCGCTCGGTCAGCGGCACGTCCAGCAGCCCGGTGAACCGCCCTTCGGCGTTGTAGCTGCTCTCGCCGTGGCGCAGCAGCACCAGCCGGCCGGCAGCCGGGTCCGGCGCACTACGCGGATTCACGAAGGCTGCTGCCATCTCACCTGACCTGGGCCAGCCTGCGGAGTTGCTGCTCCCTCTGCCGGATTTCTGCCCGCCGGGCGCTGAGGCGTTGGGCCAGGGAGTCCAGTTCGGCGCGCAGGTCCGGGCACATCTCCAAGGACACCCCGTGATCGCCGCTGCGGGCACAGTCGAGGTAGCGCCGGATGAGGGAAGTGCCCATGCCGGCGGCGATCATGGCCCGGATCTGGGCGACGCGCACGATGTCGTCGTCGGAGTAGTCGCGATATCCGCCGGTGGTGCGAACCGGGACGAGCAGCCCTTGATCCTCGTAGTGCCGAAGCGCCCGTGGGCTTACCCCGGTCAGCCTGGCGAGTTCGCCGATGAGCACCGTCGTCCTTCCTGCTCGACTTGACCTTCACGCTGATGTGAAGCCGTAGCGTCCTGCGGCATGACCTCTCAAACAGCCCAGACACTAGGCACAACGCCGCATCGTGCGCTGATCTTCCACGGCTACGGTGCGACTCCCGGGGACCACTGGTTCGGCTGGCTCGCCGACCAGTTGGACGCCGCCGGCATCGCAACCATCATCCCGCCGCTGCCGGACCCGCTCAGTCCTGACCGCGAACGGTGGGACGACGCGGTGCGCGCCGCTGTCGGCGCAGTCGACGAGGGGACGGCGATCGTCGCGCACAGCCTCGGCTGCCTGACCGTGCTGCGCTACCTGCGCACTCTGCCGGGGCCGTGGCGGCTCGGCACGCTCGTGCTGGTGTCCGGATTCGTCGCCCCGTTGCCCGCGCTCCCCGAACTGGACGACTACATCGGCGACGGCTGCGACCTGACCGGCCTTGCCGAGCGCATCGACCGGCTGGCCGTCATTCGCTCGGACGACGACCCTTTCGTCCCTCCCCCGCTCACCGACCGGCTGGCGGGCCTGCTCGGCGTCGCGCCGCGCATCGTGCCCGGCGCGGGTCACTTCCTCGCCGACGACGGCGTCACGACCCTGCCCGAAGCACGTGATGCGGTCATCCCGCTGCCGCCGAGGGGCCGGCGGGCACGGTTCACAAGGTGAGGAACCCGGTGCGCCAGCTGGGGTGATCGAGCCGGAGACCGGCGCGTCGGGCTTGAGCATTGGAGACCGGCCGGCCGATGTCGCCGCAGGAGACCGAGGCCGGGGAGGGCGCGCCGACTGCCGCGGCGAAGGCCGGTACCCAGTCGTGCCCGGCTGCCGGGTCGTCGTCGACCACATTCCAGATTCCGGCGTCCCAGTCCAGCGCCGCGACTGCCGCGCGGGCGGCGTCGCCGACGTGGATGAACGAGGCCACCGTCTCGGTCGCCGGCAGCTGACCCTGCTGCGCCTGACGGCCGAACAGGTCCTGCCGTGAATACCAGGTGCCCGGGCCGTAGAGATAGCCGAAGCGCAGCACCACTCCCGCGGGGATTTCCTGTACGGCGGCCTCCAATGACTGAATCGACCGGACGACTGCCCGCCGCGGCTCGGGCGCCTCCAGATCCAACGGGTCATTCTCCCCGGCGGGTTCGCGACCCGGCCGACACACCCAGGAGATGCTCTCGGCGACCATTCGTTCCACCCCGGACCGCTGTGCCGCTTCGACCAGATGGCGGGTTCCGACGATCCGCAGCTGGGTGGTGCTGGCGCGGTCTCCGCTGCCCAGATCGGTGAGCAGGTGCAGGATCGCGTCTGGTTGGGCGCACTCCACGGCGTCCAGGACGCCGTCCCGGTCGAGGGCGTCGAGCACGACCGGGCTGGCGCCGAGTTCGGCCAGCAACCCGGTCTTCCCGGCGCTGCGGGTCGTGGCGACCACCTGATGTCCCGCGCCCGCCAGCAACGGGATGGCATTGCGACCCAGGACACCGGATCCACCGGCCACGAAGATACGCAACCCGACTCCTTCGTCCGAAGAGGTCATTGGTGTGAACAACGACGCTCTGGTGGGCGCAGAGGGACTCGAACCCCCGGCCACCTCCTTGTAAGGGAGGTGCTCTAACCAACTGAGCTATGCGCCCGCAGCCGTCCGGCGGTCCATTGTGCCAGCTAGCGCCGGATTCCCTTCGGACGGACCAACTTCTGCGCCTGCCACCCGGGCGAGACCGACGCCGGATTCGCCAGCGCCAGCCCGGCGGTCAGCGCACCCTCGGCGATGTCGGTCGGATCGACATAGTCGGGACGCCCCACCTTGGGGGTCAGCAGCCAGATGTAGCCGGTGGGTGACAGGTCGGTGAGGGCGTCCACCAGACCGTCCACCACGTCGCCGTCGCTCTCGCGCCACCACAGCAGCACCACGTCGACGGCCTCGTTCGACTCGTACAGCAGGTCACCGTCGATGGCGTCCATCACCGCATCGCGCAGCGCTTCGTCGACGTCGTCGTCCCAACCGATTTCCTGCACCGCCAGGCCGGCGCTCAGCCCGAGGGCAGCCACCTCCGTAGCGCTTGCCGAGCCGTCCGTGCTGGCCACCTGCCTACTCCCCAGTCTTATGAGACAACGTTCGTCGCGGCCTAGCCTGCCAGACTTCCGCGCCGGACGGAAAGCGCGGACACGGCAGTGGGCCGGTGACCGCAACAGCGGAACACCGGCCCACGGCGCGTTCGTTCAG